>DATIDP010000050.1:0-21351 GCA_035456265.1 Solirubrobacterales bacterium
ACCATGAGCGTGACGTCCTGGCCGGGCGAGTAGGTCGCGCCGCGGACGGGCACGGTGAACTGGGAGCCGGTCGACGAGTCCACCGTGGCGACGTCGGCCGCGGCCGAGCGGACGGTGACCGGCAGGAGGTTGGCCGTCCCGATGAACCCCGCGACGAAGGTCGTGGCGGGTCGGTCATAGACCTCCTCGGGGTCGGCGACCTGCTCGATCCGGCCCTGGTTCATCACCGCGATCCGGTCGGACATCGTCAGCGCCTCCTCCTGGTCGTGGGTCACGTAGATGAACGTGATCCCCACCTGCGCCTGGATCGCGTTGAGCTCCACCTGCATCTGCTCGCGCAGCTTCAGGTCGAGGGCGCCGAGCGGCTCATCGAGGAGGAGAACCCTGGGCTCGTTGACGATCGCTCGCGCGAGCGCTACCCGCTGCTGCTGGCCGCCCGAGAGCTGGTTCGGCTTACGGGACTCGTAGCCCGCCAGCCGCACGGTTGCCAGCGCCTCGGAGGCACGGCGCCGCCGCTCCTCCTTGCCGACGCCCTTGACCCGCAGCCCGTACTCGACGTTCTCGCCCACGGACATGTGCGGGAAGAGGGCGTAGTCCTGGAAGACCGTGTTGACCGAGCGGTCGTACGGCGGCATGCCGGTGACGTCTCGCCCGCCGAGCTCGACCCGGCCGGAGTCGGGCTCCTCGAAGCCGGCGATCATTCGCAGCGTCGTGGTCTTGCCCGAGCCCGACGGGCCGAGCAGCGTGAAGAACTCGCCGCGCCTCACCTCCAGATCGAGGTCGTCGACCGCGACGACGTCGCCGTAGTGCTTGGTCACGCCGACGAGCCGTACGTCTGCAGCGTCGCCGCCCGGTCCCGGACCGGGCTCTGTCTCACTGCTTGCTGCCGTCGCGGCTACCGCCGCCTCCTTCTCCTCGAACGATCAGCGCGTCGGATGTGCGCACCGTATAACGCCGACCGGTGCGGCAGTAGGTATATCCGAGCCGAACCCTGCCTCGCCAGGCCAGGGTGGCCAATCTTTGCCGGGAAGCTTGTACTTCCCGACTGCGACGGTTGGGCCTAGAACCCGGGGTAGTACTTGCCCGTGAAGCCGAGCGGCTTGCGCTTCTTCTTCCGCCAGCGCGGCCCGGAGCCCTGATTCCAGCGGTCGCCGCCCGAGGAGGTGTCGAAGCGCTTCCCGGCGATGACCATGTAGGCGTGGCTGGCGTTGCCGTAGACCGTGATCCAGCGCCCCTTGCCCGGCGCCCCCCAGCTCGAGGCCAGGCCGCCGGAGGTCATCGGGCTCGCGAGCAGGCCTGCGGCGTGCAGGACATAGCTCACGGCGCCAGAGCAGTCGTAGCCGCTGTCGTAGAAGGTCCGGTGGCCACCGCCCCAGACATAGGGGAGGGTGTGGATCGCGTTCGCTGCCGCGATCGCCGCCTGGACCTGGGACGGCGCGTCCGCTGGCGCGACGGCCGTGCCGTCCTTGCGGATCTTCGCCTTGCCGGGAGGTCCGACCGGCGCGGGCGCCGGCGTCGTGCTGGTCGTCGTGGTGCTGCCGGGCGGGCCGGAGCCGCCGGTCTGGGCGGAGGCCGGCACGGCCGCGGCGAGCGCGCAGAGAGTGGTCGTCCCCGCGACTATCAGGCGACGCTTCAGGCTACGAGTGTTGTGCAGCATCGACTCAGTTCTCCTTTGCGGGCCTGCGGGGTTAGCTGTCGGGCTAGCGCTGAAGGAGCCTGCGCCCCCACCCTCGCTTCCGGTGGGTTCGCCCCTGAATCTGGTTCCCCCGCTCCCAACACCACGTGGTGATGGGACTCGGCGTAACTGGCGCGGGACCTTACCAAACGTGAAAGAACGTTTGCAATCAACAACCGCTCATTAGTGCTTACTCGCACGATCTTGGGATTCGACGCCCGCGGCAGCCTCCCTGCCGGGCAGGGCGGCGCCGCCAGAGCTCCCACGAGGGTCCCCGGCGGCGACGCGGCCCGGGGAGAAGGAGACGGGCCGCGCCGCGCGCTGGGGATGGGAGGAGAGGAGGCCTCGACTAGAGGCCGGGGGAGAAGCGAGTGGAATATCCGCCCGCCGCGCGCAGGGTGGTCCGCCAGCGCGGGCCGCTGCCCTGGCTGAGCGAATCGCCTGCCTGCGAGGTGTCGAAGCGGAGTCCCGCGACGATCATGTAGGCGTGGCTCCGGCTGCCGAATACGGTGATCCACTGCCCGATGCCGGGGGCTCCCCAGCGGGTGCCGAGAGCGCCTGACACCATCGGGCGCCGGAGCAGGCCCGCCGCGTGGAGCACGTAGCTCACCGCGCCGGAGCAGTCGTAGCCGCGGGACTTCCACTTGCCGTGGCCGCCGCCCCAGACGTAGGGCTTCGTCCGGATCCGATTCGCCGCGTTGATCGCCTTCCGGACCGGCCGCGGGGCGCCGGCGGGCGCGGTGGCCGAGCCGTCCGGGTTCAGAGCTGCCGTCGTGCCCGACGGCGCGGGAGTCGTCGAAGTGGTGGTGGTGCTCCCGGGTGATCCCGTCCCACCCGTCTGTGCCATGGCGGGCACGGCCCCCGCGAGCGAGGCAGCCAACAGCAGCCCTGCCAGTCCCACCTTCTTGCCTCTGCTGTATGTGTTTGACCGCAAACCGTTCTCCTTCGTCGGCCTACGGGGTTAGCTGACGGGCTGGCGCTGAAAGAGCCTGCGCTTCCACCCTTGGTGGATTCGCCCCAACTGCTTTGGTTCCCCCGCTCCCGTCCCGCACTGGCGGGGACGGGATTCGGCGTCTGGTCGGCGGGAACGCTAGCAGACGATCCGGAGCTGTGAGCAGGTGCTCACAGAATTCCCGGAAGGTGCGGAAGGGGGTTGACCGGGGCCGTTCAGAGGCCCTGCCAGTGGCGGACCGCGAAGCCCGCGCCCGTCCGCAGGGTGTAGCGCCAGCGCGGCCCACGCCCCTGGTCGATCCACTCGCCGCGGGGCGAGGTGTCGTAGCGAAGCCCCGCGATAACCATGTAGGTGTGGGTCCGGTTGGCGTACACCGTGATCCAGCTGCCCGGTCCCGGCGAGCCCCAGAAGGCGAGCTGGCCCGAGACCAGCGGGGAGCGGAGCAGCCCGGCGGCGTGCAGGACGTAGCTGACCGCACCGGAGCAGTCGTAGCCCCTCGCCCTGAAGCTGCGGTGGCCGCCTCCCCAGATGTAGGTCTTGCGGTGGATCTTGTTGGCGGCCTTGATCGCGCGGACCACCGAATAGGGCGCGCCGGCCGGAGGGCTCGCCTTGCCGCCCGGGAGAATCGTCGCCACGTTGGTGGGGACCGAAGACTCGCCCACCGGAGCGCCGGGCACCGGCGTGGTGGTGGTCGTGCCCGTGGTGGTGCCGGTCTGACCGGCCGCCGGGCTGGCGGCGATCAGCGCGCCGCAGAACAGGGCTCCTGCCAGTCCGAGCCGGCGGCCTTGGCGTGATCGACGAGACAGCAACGAATCCCTCCTCCGGTCCCTTCCTCATCGGTTGGAACTGGGCTCCTTCTTAAGCGGGAGACCGTATCAGAGCAGGGGTTTTGTGTGAGCGAGCCTTAACAAACGTCCTGCCCGATCGGTCGGGTAGCTTGGATGCGTGGAACTCGCTGGGACCAGGATCCTGCTCAGCGGCGCCACCGGGGGCCTCGGCCGCGCCATCGCCGTCCAGCTCGCCGGTCAGGGCGCCTCCCTCGTTCTCAGCTCTCGCAAGGGGGAGGAGCTCGAGCGCCTCGCTCGCTCGCTTCCCGGGGGCGCCGACCGGCACCTGGCCGCCGTCGCCGACCTGGCGGAACCGGGCGCCGCGGGGGAGCTGATCGCTCGCGCCGGCGACCTCGACGGCCTCGTCGCGAACGCCGCCCTGCCGGCCACCGGCCGGCTCGAGAACTTCAGCTCTGAAGAGGTGCAGCGGGCCGTGCGGGTGAACTTCGAGTCCCCGATCCTGATGGCCCGAGCCCTGGGCCCGAGGCTTGCGGGGAAGGGGCGGGGCCATCTGGTCTTCATCGCCTCGCTGGCCGGCAAGGTCGGATCGCCCCGGTCCTCTCTCTACAACGCCACCAAGTTCGGGGTCCGAGGCTTCGTCTTCGGACTGCGGGAGGACCTCCATCCTCACGGCGTCGGCGTCTCGGTCGTCTCGCCCGGCTTCGTCCGGGAGGCCGGCATGTTCGCCGATTCGGGCGCGAAGCCTCCGCCGGGCCTCGGCACCACGACGCCGAAAAAGGTTGCCGGGGCGGTGGTGCGAGCGATCCGCGAGGACCGAAACGAGATCACGGTCGCGCCGCTGCGGCAGCGCCTCGTGACGGAGATCGGCTACCGCCATCCTGAATTCGCGGCTTGGATCCAGCGCCGCGGCGGAGCGGAGCGGATCGCAGACGAGCTCGCGTCGGGCCAGGCGGACAAGCGTTAGGATCCTTCGCGCGTCAAGGACGACGCGGCGCGGGAGGGCGCCGCCAAGGCCTTAGGAGAGAACAGGAGACGTTCATGCGGAAGCTGGTGCTGCTGGTTTCGGTGATGGCGGGATCGCTGCTATTCGCGCCCAGCGCGCACGCCGCGATCACGGACGTGTTCAACGGAGCGCTCACCTGTTCCACGGTGGGGCAGCAGCGCCAGTGCGGCACGGACACCAGCAGCGACGGCGGCTCCGGCACCCGCAGTACGGCTCCGAGCTGGGACGGGACTCCGATCGACGTCAAGGTCGCGTTCCCAGCCGATCCCAGCCCGGCCACGGACGGGAACTATCCGCTGATCATCTGGGGCCACGGCTATGGCGGCTCGAAGAACGACATCTCGTTCGCCGACATGGAGCGCTTCACGGATCGCGGCTACGCCGTCTTCGCGATGACGGCCCGCGGTTTCCACCAGTCCTGCGGGAAGGCGAACGCGATCACCGCGGCGGCCGGCGCCTGTGACGGTGCGGGCTGGATCCATCTGATGGACGACCGCTACGAGATCCGGGACGCCCAGTTCTTCGCAGGCGAGCTCGCCGACGAGGGCCTGGTCGACGGCCAGCGCGTCGGCGCCACGGGCGGCTCCTACGGCGGCGGCCTCTCCCTCCAGCTCGCGGCCCTCAAGGACCGCGTGATGATGCCCGACGGCAGCCTCGTCCCCTGGACGAGCCCGGTGGATCACCACCCGATGCGGATCGCAGGTGCGGCTCCCCTGGTCCCCTGGAGCGACCTCGCCTACTCGCTCACCCCGAACGGCGGCAAGCTCGATTACGTCGGGGATGCGTCCTACACGGGGAGGACCGGAGTCGAGAAGGAGTCGTTCCAGAGCGGCCTATACCTGAGCGGTCAGCTGCAGGGCAGCTACTGCGGCCAGGCGCCGTATCCGACGTGCACGGACTTCCAGTCCAACATCACCGAGTGGAAGAACCGGATCGACCAGGGCGAGCCCTATGACGGGGACCCCCTGATCACCGACATCCTCGCCGAGATCCAGGCGCATCACTCGGCGTACTACGTCGACCACTCGACGCCGCCCGCGCCACTGCTGATCGCGAACGGCTTTACGGACGATCTCTTCCCGGCTGATGAGGCGATCGCCTACTACAACCGGATCCGCTTGCAGTACCCGACCGCGCCGATCTCGATGATCTTCGGCGACTTCGGCCACATGCGGGCGACCAACAAGTCCGAGGACACCGCCGCCGTGGCCGCGGCAGGGGATGCGTGGCTGGACTTCTACGTCAAGGGCTCTGGCTCCCAGCCCTTCCAGGGCGTGACGACCTTCGCGCTGACCTGCCCGGACAGCGCGCCCTCCGGAGGGCCCTTCCAGGCCGGCAGCTGGGCCGGGTTGCAGAAGGGCGCTGTGCGCTTCACCGATCCGTCCACCAAGACGATCTCCGCGAAGGGCGGCTCGGCGAGCGTCAACACGACATTCGATCCGGTCTCCGGGGGCGGCGCCTGCGCGACGGCGTCCGAGGCTGACCTCTCCGGGGTCGCGACCTACAGGCTGCCCGCGGCGGCCGGGAACGGCTACACGCTGATGGGGTCGCCGACGGTGGTGGCGACGATCTCCTCGCCGACCGCGAACTCCGAGCTCGCCGCACGGCTGCTCGACGTGGGGCCGGACGGCAAGGAGACCCTGGTCGCGCGCCAGCTCTACCGGCCGCAGGTCGGCACGTCCCGACAGGTCTTCCAGCTCCATCCCTCCGGGCACCTGTTCACGGCCGGGCACGTCGCCAAGCTCGAGCTGCTGCCGAAGGACGCGGGTGGTTCCTCGCTCAGCAACTACGGCAGGCCCGCCAACGGCCAGGGCGACATCACCGTCTCGAAGCTCGATCTGAGGCTCCCGGTGCTCGAGGGACCGGGTGCGGCCGGAGGCCAGGTCGTCGCCGCGCCCCCGCTGGCGCTGCCGTGCGGGGACGCCATCGCGCAGCAGTACTCCTCCTTCGACTTCGTCCGCGCCACGCTCGGCGAGGGCAAGGTCAAGGCCAAGGGCAAGAAGAAGGTGAACGTCCCGGTGGATGCGGCGCCCGGTGCGAATGCCTGCAAGACGAAGGTCGTGCTCCTCCAGGCCCGCAAGGCCAAGAAGAAGAAGGGGCATGCGGCAAAGAAGAAGAAGGGCAAGAAGACCAAGGTCCTCGGCCGCGGCAGTGCGACGATCGCCGGGGGCCAGAGCAAGATCGTCAAGGTCAAGCTCACGAAGACCGGTCGCAGGGTCGTGCGGGCGGGCAGCAAGGTCCGTGTCCAGGTGACGACGATCGACTCGGCCGGCGACACGGTCCAGATCACCAAGGTCAAGCTGGCCGGCAAGAAGCACAAGGCGCACGAGAAGCACTAGCGACTGTCTCACTCCCGGCGTGTACGCCGCCTAGCCGGCGGAATGTCGGGAATAGACTGAGGTTGTGAGCGCCAAGGACAGTTTCGGTGCGCAGGCGACCCTCGAGGTGGGTGGTCGCGGGTTCGAGATCCACAGGCTCGACGCTCTCCAGCAGCGCTTCGACGTGGCGAGGCTGCCCTACTCGCTCAAGGTCCTGCTCGAGAACGCGCTCCGGCTCGAGGACGGAACGTCGGTCACCTCGGACGACGTCGAGGCGATCGCGAGCTGGGACGCCAAGGCCGAGCCCTCGATCGAGATCCCGTTTCAGCCCGCGCGCGTGCTGATGCAGGACTTCACCGGCGTGCCGGCGGTCGTGGATCTGGCCGCGATGAGGGACGCCATGGAGGAGCTCGGAAGCGATCCCGGGGCGATCAACCCGCAGGTCGACGTCGATCTGATCATCGATCACTCCGTCCAGGTGGACGCCTTCGGCAACCAGCGCGCCTTCGAGGTGAACGCGGAGCGCGACTACGAGCGCAACGGGGAGCGCTACGCCTTCCTGCGCTGGGGGCAGACCGCCTTCGACAACTTCCGCGTCGTGCCGCCGGCGACCGGGATCTGCCACCAGGTCAACCTCGAGTACCTGGGCCGCTGCGTCTGGACGCGCGACGGCGATGGGACGACGCAGGCCTACCCCGACACATTGGTCGGCACCGACTCGCACACGACGATGATCAACGGGCTCGGCGTTCTCGGCTGGGGAGTGGGCGGGATCGAGGCCGAGGCGGCGATGCTCGGTCAGCCGATCTCGATGCTCCTGCCCCAGGTGCTCGGCTTCAGGCTCACCGGCGAGCTGCGCGAGGGCGCGACCGCCACCGATCTGGTCCTGACGGTGACCGAGATGCTGCGAGAGAAGGGCGTCGTCTCGAAGTTCGTCGAGTTCTTCGGACCCGGCATCTCCGGCCTCGGGCTGGCGGACCGGGCCACGATCGGGAACATGTCGCCGGAGTTCGGCTCGACCTGCGCGATCTTCCCGATCGACGCCGAGACGCTCCGCTACCTCGAGTTCACTGGACGACCGACGGAGCAGATCGACCTCGTCGACGCCTACACGCGCGAGCAGGGCCTCTTCCACGAGCCCGACTCCGACGAGCCGACCTACTCGGACACCCTCGAGCTCGACCTCGGCGAGGTCGAGCCGAGCATCGCGGGCCCGAAGCGCCCGCAGGACCGGATCGCCCTGTCGGATGCCAAACCCGCGTTCCTCGAGGCGATGCGGGAGTGGAACCCGGATGCCGGCGATGAGCTCGGGAACGGCCGGGACGAGGCGATCGCCGAGTCCTTCCCGGCCTCCGACCCTCCCGCCGAGGACCACGACGGCGATGGCGGCAAGCCGCGCACCTACGTGGACAGGGGCGACGTCGCAGTCGAGATCGAGACCAGCGATGCGGTCGCCGTGGAGCTCGAGAGCGGCGAGACCGTCGAGCTCGACCACGGCCGTGTCGTGATCGCCGCGATCACCAGTTGCACCAACACCTCGAACCCCTCGGTGATGCTCGGCGCGGGGCTGATCGCGAAGAAGGCGGTCGAGAGGGGGCTGCGCCGCCAGCCCTGGGTCAAGACCTCTCTCGCGCCCGGCTCGACGGTGGTGACCGATTACCTCGCGAAGTCCGGGCTCGACTCCTATCTGAACGAGCTCCAGTTCAACCTCGTCGGGTACGGCTGCACGACCTGCATCGGCAACTCGGGGCCGCTGCCCGAGGCGATCTCGAAGGCGGTCAACGACAACGATCTGGTCGTCTGCTCGGTCCTCTCCGGAAATCGGAACTTCGAGGGCCGCATCAACCCCGACACGCGGGCCAACTACCTTGCCTCGCCGCCGCTGGTGGTCGCGTACGCGCTCGCCGGACGGATGGACGTCGACTTGACCTCGGAACCGCTCGGCACCGGCTCGGACGGCGAGCCCGTCCACCTCTCCGACATCTGGCCCAGCTCCGACGAGATCAAGCAGGTCGTGGAGGACGCGGTCCGGGCCGACATGTTCACCAAGAGCTATGCCGACGTCTTCACGGGCGATGAGCGCTGGAAGAACATCGAGGTGCCAGAGGGCGACCGCTACACGTGGCCGGACTCGACCTACGTACGCAAGCCGAGCTTCTTCGAGGGCATGGACCCCGAGCCGAAGCCCGTCGATCAGATCCAGGGTGCGCGCGTTCTCGCCGTGCTCGGGGATTCCGTCACCACCGATCACATCTCGCCCGCAGGGGCAATCAAGAAGGACAGCCCGGCGGGCCGCTGGCTCATCGAGCAGGGCGTCGAGGTCCGCGACTTCAACTCGTACGGATCGCGCCGCGGCAACCACGAGGTGATGGTGCGCGGCACCTTCGCCAACGTCCGGCTGAGGAACCAGCTGGTCGAGCGCGAGGGCGGCCACACCCTCCACTTCCCCGATGGTGAGGAGACCACCATCTACGAGGCCGCGATGAAGTACGCCGAAGAGGGCGTTCCGCTCGTGGTGCTCGCCGGCAAGGAGTACGGCTCCGGCTCATCGCGGGACTGGGCGGCGAAGGGGACCAGTCTGCTCGGCGTGCGCGCCGTGGTCGCCGAGAGCTTCGAGCGCATCCACCGCTCCAACCTGATCGGGATGGGCGTCCTGCCGCTGCAGTTCGCGGACGGCGACTCGATCGGGTCGCTGGGCCTCACGGGAGCGGAGACCTTCGACGTGAGTGACCTCGAGAACGGCGAGGCCAAGAGGGTCCAGGTCACCGCCTCGCGCGACGGCGCGGACGACGTCACCTTCGAGGCGACCGTCCGCATCGACACCCCGAACGAGGTCACCTACTTCCAGAACGGCGGCATCCTGCACCGGGTCCTCCGGGACCTCCGCTCCCGCGCTTAGACGTGGTCGAGCGAACCGGGGAGGTCGCCGGGCTGCGGACGCACTGGCGCGAGGCTGCCGGCGACGGCCCGCCGGTCCTCTACCTCCACGGGGTGCCGACCGCTTCCTGGGACTGGATTCCCTACCTGGAGCGGATCGGCGGCGTCGCTCCCGACCTGCCGGGCTTCGGCCGCTCGGCGAAGCCGGAGGACTTCGAGTACACGATCGACGGCTACCTGCCCTGGATCGAGGCGTTTCTCGAGTCGGCCGGGCTCGAGCGGTTCTCGCTCGTCGTCCACGACTGGGGAGGCGGCCTCGGCCTGGCGCTCGCCCAGCGCATCCCGGCCCGGATCGAGCGGCTCGTCATCCACACCTCGGTGCCGTTGCTGCCGGGCTACCGCTGGCACTGGGTCGCGCGGATCTGGCGCACGCCGGGCTTGGGGGAGCTCTTCATGGCGACCTCGAGCAAGCCGGCGTTCAGGCTGCTCTCGCGCCAGGCGAATGCCAGGCCGGGCCCGCTGCCGGATGAGTTCATCGATCGGCTCTGGGCCGACTTCGATCGGGGAACGCGGCGAGCGATCCTCGGGCTCTATCGCGCCTCACCTCCCGACGTTCTCGCGCGCGCCGGCCGCAGCCTCGGAGAGATCACCTGCCCGACGCTGATCCTATGGCCCACCTACGAGCCCTATGTGGCGCCCGAATGGGGTGCACGCTACGCCGAGGCGATCGGCGACAACGCCCGCCTCGAGATGATCGACAACGCCGGACACTGGACTTGGCTCGACCGGCCGGATGTGGTCGGGAAGGCGGCCGCCTTCCTCGCGGACTGACCGCGCCGGCCCCCGTTTCCCCTATTTGATTTGAGCCGAAAAGAGACGGCGTGGCGGGGCCGCGGGAGGCAGGGGGTCCACACGGCCCGCGCCACGCCTGCGCGTCGGTAGCCAGGGAGGGATTTCCGACGCGATCGTCCCGGGAGGCGGGACTGGCCCCGGGACGAGTCTTATGAAGGTAGTACGTCCTCCCGCCTTGTCCGAGCGATTATCCCCCGATTGCTCGCGCGGTGTCAACCAATTTTTGTTAACTGCTCAACTGGACTTTGCGACCCCCCAGCCGCGGCGCTCGATCAGCTCGATTCCGATCACGGTGCCGAAGGGGCCGACCGGCGTCAGCGTCGCGGCGAGCAGCGGCCACGGGGCCTGACGGCGCATGACCGCCCAGAAGATCAGCCCGAGAAGCCCGAGGTAGCCGACGCCGTGCAGCAGGCCGAACAGGGAGGTCTGCGAGGCGTACCCGGGCGCGATCCAGAAGAAGAGCAGGGCGGCGAACAGCCCCGACTCGAACCACGAGACGTACTTGACCCATTTGAAGAGGGGGCCCGGGACCGGCCTCGGCAGCGGTTCGACGTGTTCCACCGTCGACACGGGCTGAAAGTAGCGCCTGCGTGGCCTCGACCGGCGGTCGAAGCGGCAAGGGGCATGGGAAGCGGCGATTGGAGCATTGGGGTCGCTATGGCGACCACAATCGTTCAATCGCGCTCATTGGCGGCTACGCCGGATCCGCGCGGCCCATCAGGGCAGTGAGGACGATCCGCTCCTGTTCCTTGGTGTGCGCGACCGCGTAGCCCTCGCCGGGGCTGGCGCGCGGCGGCCGTCCGACGTAGCCCAGATCGACGCCCTGCGGGAGCAGCTCCGGCATGCGCCGCTGCATCACCGACCAGGCGCCCATGTTGCGCGGCTCCTCCTGTACCCAGACGATCTCCCTGAGCTTCGGATAGCTCGCGATCAGCTGGGCGAGCTGCTCCTTGGCGAACGGGTAGAGGAGCTCGGCCCTGGCGATCGCCACGTCGTCGATCTCCTCGCGCTTCGGCGCGGCGTCGATGTCGTAGTAGATCTTGCCGCTGCAGAGCACCAGGCGCTCGACCCTCCCCTTGTCGTTCACGCGCGGGTCGTCGAGCACGAACTGGAAGGAGCCGGAGGTCAGGTCCTCGAGGGTCGAGGTGGCCCGCGGCAGGCGCAGCAGGCCCTTGGGCGTGAAGACCACCATCGGCCGCGCCTTGGCGATATGGGCCTGGCGGCGCAGGAGGTGGAAGTACTGCGACGCGGTCGACGGGTTGGCGATCCTGATGTTCCCCTCCGCGGCGAGCTGGATGAAGCGCTCGATCCGCGCGCTCGAGTGCTCTGGGCCGGCGCCCTCGTAGCCGTGCGGCAGCAGCAGGGTGAGTCGTGAGGTCTGCCCCCACTTCGCCTCTGCCGAGACGATGAAGCTGTCGATGATCACCTGCGCCGCATTGCCGAAGTCGCCGAACTGCGCCTCCCAGAGGACCAGGCTGTCGGGAGCGTGGGCCGAGTAGCCGTACTCGAATCCGAGGCAGGCCGACTCCGAGAGCGGGCTGTTGTGCAGCTCGAGGGGCGCCTCCGCCTCCTCGAGGTTCTGGATCGGCGCGTAGCGCAGGCCGGTCTTCTCGTCGTGGAGGACGAGGTGGCGGTGGGAGAAGGTGCCGCGCTCGGTGTCCTGGCCCGTCATCCGGACGTGGACGCCGTCGGTCAGCAGTGACGCGAGGGCCAGCGCCTCGGCATGGCCGAACTCGATGCCGCCCTCGTCCATCGCCTCGAGTCGCCTGGAGAGCGGCTTGCGGAGCTTGCGGTGGATCGTGAAGCTGTCCGGCACCCGCAGCAGCTCCTCGTTCAGCTTGCGCAGCTTGTCCTCGGGGACGGCCGTGTCGACGCTCGGGCTGCGGGTGCGGTCGAGCTCGCCGGTGCCGGTCTGGGTGGGATCCGCGTACTCCCCCGACTCGATCTTGGTCCGAAGGTCCTCGTGCGCCGTCTTGAGCGACCTCTGCCGCTCGTCGTTGCGCTCCTCGACCTCGTCGGGGGTGACGATTCCCTCCTTGACGAGCTCCTCGGCGTAGAGCTGCGAGACCGGTGGATGCTCCTTGATCTTCTGGGCCATCAGAGGTTGCGTGTAAGCCGGCTCGTCCGTCTCGTTGTGGCCGAAGCGGCGGTAGCCGATCAGGTCGATGACGACGTCGCGGCCCCAGCGCTCGCGGTAGGCCATGGCCAGCCGGACGGCGGCGACGCAGGCCTCCGGGTCGTCGGCGTTGACGTGGATGATCGGGACGTTGAAGCCCTTCGCCATGTCCGCGGCGTAGGGAGTGGAGCGGCCCTCCTCCGGATCGGTGGTGAAGCCGATCTGGTTGTTCTGGATGATGTGGACGGTGCCGCCGGTCGCGTAGCCCTTCAGCGACTGGAGGTTGAGCGTCTCGGCGACGACCCCCTGGGCCGGGAACGCTGCGTCGCCGTGAAGCAGGACCGGGACGGCGGCCATCGGGTCGTGCTCGAGGCGCCCGTCCTTGCGCGTCGTCTGCGAGGCGCGCGCGGCGCCGGTCACCACGGGATCGACGTACTCGAGGTGGCTCGGGTTCGGGTAGAGCCGCACGCCGATCTCCGAGCCGTCCTTCGCCCTGTAGATCCCGCTGTGCCCGTAGTGGTACTTGACGTCGCCGGTGCCGCCGGTCGGGATCGCGGCGAGCGACTTGACCGCCTCGATTGCCTTGGCGCCCTCGAACTCGGCGAGGATCGCTTCGATTGGCCGCTGGATGTTGTGGGCGAGGACGCTGAGACGGCCGCGGTGAGCCATCCCGATCACGACGTCGTGGGCGCCCTCGGTGTGAGCCATCTCGAAGACCTCGTTGAGCATCGGGACGACCGTGTCGAGACCCTCGATCGAGAACATCTTCTGGCCGAGGTAGGCCTTCTCGAGGTAGCGCTCGAAGCCGAAGACCTGGATCAGCTGGTTGAGGAGCTCGTGCTTCTCCTCCGGGTCGAGCGGCTTGCGGTGCCAGCCGGTCTCGATCATGTCGCGCAGCCACATGCGCTGCTGATGCGAGGAGAGGTGCTCGATCTGGTACGCGATCGTGCCGCAGTAGGCCTCGCGCATCCGCGGCAGGGCCTCGAGCAGCGTCTCTCCCTCGACCCCGATCCGGAGGATCTCCGCCGGGATCTGGGACATCAGCTCCGGGGTCAGGTTGACGTTCTCGGGCTGCAGCGCCGGGTCGCCCTTCGGCTCGGAGCCGAGCGGATCGAGCCGCGCCGCCAGGGGCCCGTGGGTTCGGTAGGCCTTGAGAATCGAGGTTGCCGCCTGGACCGCCTGCAAGAGCTCGGTGTCCGGCTTCGCCGCGACGCCCGGGGCCTGGGCGCCGGGCGCGCCCGGAGCGGCGAGCGGGGGTGCGGAGGCCGAGGCGGGGTGTGCGGCCGTGATCGGCCCCGGGTCGATGCCGAGGTCGTTGGCGACCGACTCATAGAAGTCGTCCTCGCCCAGCAGCAGCTCCTCGATCCGGCGCAGGAACGAGCCGGACTCCGCCCCCTGGATCACCCGGTGGTCATATGTGGAGGTCATCGTCATCACCTTCGAGACCCCGAGCGCCTTGATCTTCTCGGGCGGGGCATGGCGCCACTCGACTGGGTAGGCGAGTGAGCCCGCGGCGACGATCGTGCCCTGGCCCGACATCAGCCGCGGCACCGAGGCCACGGTCCCGAGCCCGCCGGGGTTGGTCAGGCTGATGTTGGTCCCCTGGAAGTCGTCGGCGGTGAGCTTGTTCTCCCGCGTCTTGGTGATCAGCTCCTCGTAATAGGAGTGGAAGCCGGAGAAATCGAGCTGGTCCGCGCCCTTGATGCAGGGCACGAGCAGCGAGCGCTGCCCCTTGCGCTCGACGTCGACCGCGATCCCCAGGTTGATGCTGCCGGGCTCGGCGACCGTCGGCTTGCCGTCGGCCTCCTCGTAATGGCGGGCCATCACCGGCCACTCCTGCGCCGCCCTGACGATCGCCCAGGCGATCAGATGAGTGAAGCTCACCTTCATCCCGCGTTCCCTCAAGACCTCGTTGAGTGCCTTGCGCTTGGCGTCGAGGGTGTCGACGGCGAGCTCGCGGAAGGAGGTCGCTGTCGGAATCGAGCGGCTCTCGTTCATCGCCCTGGCGAGCGTCGCGGCGGGACCGCGGAGCGGCTTTGCCTCACCCTCGACCGCGGCGGGCGCGCCGGCGCCGTTGCCCTCGGCCGAGAGCACATCGGACTTGGTGATCTTGCCGCCGGTCCCCGTTCCCTTGACGCCCTTCAAGTCGACACCGTTGGCACGGGCGGCGCGACGGGCCACGGGGGTGGCCCGTGCGCCATCAGCTTCCTCGGTGGCCTTTGCGGGCTCCTCGGCCTCCTTCGCCCGGGCCTCCGCCGACGCTCCGTCGCCTGAGGGTGCCTCGCCCTTGGTCATCTCGGCGAGCGGCTTGCCGACCTCGACTGTCTCGTCGGGGCCGACCAGGACCTTGGTGATGGTCCCCGAGGCCGGGGCGGGAACCTCGGCATCGACCTTGTCGGTGGAGACCTCGACCACCGTGTCACCCTCCGCGATCTGGTCGCCCTCGGAGACGTGCCACTCGAGCACGGTCCCCTCGGTCACCGACTCGCCCATCTCGGGCATCACGATCTCGAGACCGCCGCCCTCCAGCTCCTTGCCGGCGGAAACCGAGGCGTCGTCGGTGGTCGCCTTCTCGCCGCGGTCGGCCTGCTCCTCCGTACCGGGAGCCGGCTCCTCGGCCGTAGCGGCGCCCGCACCATTCGACTCGGCCTCAGCTTCGGAGGGCTCGTCCTCCTCCTGGTCCGCGGCCTTCTCCGCTGCCTCTGGCGGGCCGCCATTCGGATCGATCTCGGCGAGCGGCTTGCCGACGTCGACCTCCTCGTCCACCTCGACCATGATCTTGGTGACGGTCCCGGCGGCGGGCGCGGGGACTTCGGCATCGACCTTGTCGGTCGAGACCTCCACCATCGTCTGCCCTTCATCGACCGAATCCCCCTCGGAGACATGCCACTCGAGCACGGTGCCCTCGGTCACCGACTCGCCCATCTCGGGCATCAGAAGCTGCACCGTCTGCTTAGTGGCCATTCCCCTTACTAACTGTATGACGTTCCCTCAAGCTGCTTCGCAGGAACGCGCCTAACGAAATCAGCCGATTCGAGCGATCAGGTCGACCGCGGGCCATCCCTGCTGGCGGATGAAGTCGCGGGTGGGAGCAGTGGTCTCGCAGAACGCGCAGGCGATCTCGCCCGAGAACCCGATGGGCGCCGTGATCGCGATCGGCATATCGCATGCCGGGCAGGCAAGCGAGCGGCTCCCCAGCCAGGCCGCCTTCTCGGCCGGCCGGAGCTCGACGCGGCCAGCGGCGGCGCTCAGCCGCTCGTCCCGCTCTGGGCCGGGGTTGCTGGCCGGGTCGTAGAAGATCCCCACGCCTTGATTATTGCGCTCGCACCTCCTCGGCCGAACCCCCCGAGCGGCTCGGGCGGCGTGCGGTGTAAGTTCCGCTCTGAGCGTGGAACGGAGGGAGAGGTGAGATGAGCTACTTCGTCACCGGCGCGACCGGTTTCATCGGCCGCAACCTGGTCGAGCAGCTGCTCGAGCGCGAGGGCACGATCCACGTGCTGGTGCGCGAGGGCTCCCGCGGCCGGTTCGAGGAGCTGCGAAGCCGCTGGAGCGCCGATGAGGGCCGGATCGTCCCGGTGACCGGCGACCTCTCCCAGGAGAGGCTCGGCCTCGACCAGGGCCAGATCGAGGAGCTGCGCGGGCAGATCGACCACCTCTTCCACCTGGCTGCGATCTACGACATGACCGCCGACGCGGAGAGCCAGCGGATCGCGAACGTGGAGGGGACCCGCCACGCCCTTCAGCTCGCGGAGGCGCTCGACGCCAAGCGGTTCCACATCGTCAGCTCGATCGCCGCGGCCGGCCTCTACAAGGGCACCTTCACCGAGGACATGTTCGAGGAAGCCGAGAGCGTCGACAACCACCCCTACTTCCAGACCAAGCACGAGTCCGAGGCCGTGGTCCGGGAGGAATCGAAGGTCCCGTGGCGGGTCTACCGGCCGGGCATCGTCGTCGGCCACTCCGAGACCGGCGAGATGGACAAGATCGACGGTCCCTACTACTTCTTCAAGCTCCTGCAGCGGGCCCGGAACGCCTTGCCGCAGTGGTTCCCCGGGGTCGGCATCGAGGGACGCAAGATCAACATCGTCCCCGTCGACTTCGTTGCCAGGGCGATGGACTACATCGCGCACATCGACGGCTTCGACGGACAGGCATTTCACCTCACCGACCCGAACCCTCTGACAGCGGGACAGGTGATCAACGTCTTCGCCAAGGCCGCGCATGCGCCCGAGGCAGCGATGCGGATCGACTCCCGGATGTTCGACTTCATCCCGAAGCAGGTCCGCGCGGGGCTGACGATGCTGCCGCCGGTGAGACGGATCACCGACCAGGTGCTCGCCGACCTCGGCATCCCGCGCTCGGTGCTCGTCTATATCAACTACCCGACCGACTTCGACTCGACCAAGACGCAGACCGCGCTCGAGGGGACCGGGATCTCGGTGCCGCCGCTGGCGAGCTACGCGGACAAGCTCTGGGACTACTGGGAGCGGAACCTCGACCCCGACCTGTTCAAGGATCGCTCGCTGTCGGGCGCGATTGGCGGAAAGGTGGTGCTGATCACGGGGGCCTCCTCCGGCATCGGCAAGGCGACCGCGATCAAGTGCGGTGAGGCCGGTGCGGAGGTGCTGTTGGTGGCCCGGACTCCCGAGAAGCTGGAGGAGACGAAGGCCGAGATCGAGGAGGCCGGGGGCACCGCCCACATCCACGAGTGCGATCTGTCGAACATCGAGGACGTCGAGCGGATGGCAAAGGAGGTCCTCGACCAGCACGAGCGGGTTGACATCCTGGTCAACAACGCGGGTCGCTCCATCCGGCGCTCAGTGGAGCTTTCCTACGACCGCTTCCACGACTTCGAGCGCACCATGCAGCTCAATTACTTCGGTGCCCTGAGGCTGATCCTCAGCCTGTTGCCCGCCATGCGGAAGCGCAGCAAGGGGCGCAAGGGCGGACACATCATCAACGTCAGCTCGATCGGTGTGCAGACCCATACACCCCGCTTCTCCGCCTATGTCGCCTCAAAGGCCGCCCTGGACGCCTGGTCGCGCTGCGTGGCCTCCGAGGTGCTGGATGACGGCGTCCACATCACCACCATCTACATGCCGCTGGTGCGCACACCGATGATCGCCCCCACCAAGATGTACGACGCCTTCCCGACCAGCACCCCAGACGAGGCCGCCGAGATGATCACCAATGCGATGATCACCAAGCCGAAGAAGGTGGCGACGCGGCTCGGCACCTTCGGTGAGTTGCTTTACAACATCACCCCGAAGGCATCGGACGCGATCCTCAACACGGCCTACAAGCTCTTCCCCGATTCGAGCGCGGCGAAGGGCAAGGGCAAGGAGGACGGCAAGCCGAGCAAGGAGAAGGAAGAGGAGCTCTCCACTGAGGGCGTCGCCTTCGCCTACCTGATGAGGGGAGTTCACTGGTAGTAGGGTCGGCGCGTGGCCACCTCGACCCGCCGGCGCAAGCACTGGGGCTGGGGCTACGAGGATCAGCAGCCGACTCGCGAGGGCGTCGAGGGGATCGCGCGCGTCGTCACCGACCGGCTCGGATTCGAGGTCGACGAGATCGAGGAGCCGTGCCCGCTCGACGCCGTCGAGCTGCCTGAGCCGCGGCTGCGGATCCCCAAGCGGTTCGCGGAGATCTTCTCCGACGACCGCTACGACCGTCTCTCACACGGGCTCGGCAAGGCCTACCGGGATGTGGTGCGGGGGTTCCGCGGGGAGTTCCCGAATCCGCCCGACCTCGTCGCGTACCCGGAGTCGCCGGAGGACGTCGACCTGCTCCTCAACTACTGCGCCGACGAGAAGGCCGCCGCGATTCCCTTCGGCGGCGGCACCAGCGTCGTCGGAGGGGTCGAGGCCCAGGTGGGCGACGACTACAAAGGCGTGCTCACGATCGACCTGCGGAGGATGGACCGCGTCCTGGAGGTCGACCCGATCTCAATGGCGTCCCGAATCCAGGCCGGCGCGACCGGTCCGCGCCTCGAGGAGCAGCTCCGCGAGCACGGGCTGACCCTGCGCCACTTCCCGCAGTCCTTCGAGTACTCGACGCTCGGCGGCTGGATCGCGACCCGCGCGGGTGGCCACTTCGCGACGCTCTACACGCACATCGACGACCTGGTTGAGTCGATTCGCGCCGTCACCCTGGACGGCGAGTGGGAGAGCCGGCGGCTGCCCGGCTCGGGAGCCGGCCCGAGCCCCGACCGCATGCTGGTCGGCTCGGAGGGGATCCTGGCCGTGATCGTCGACGCCTGGGTCCGTGTCCGGGAGCGGCCCACGGAGAAGGTCTCGACGGCGGTCGCCTTCGACGACTTCGCCTCCGGTGCGGAGGCGGTCCGGGAGATCTCCCAGTCCGGTCTCTATCCCTCGAACTGCCGGCTGCTCGACGCGGTCGAGTCGGATACCTCCTCAGCCGGGCCACCGGGCAAGGCGATTCTCGTGCTTGGCTTCGAGTCGGCCCACCATCCGGTCGAGGACGCGCTCGCCCTGGCGATC
Source organism: Solirubrobacterales bacterium (assembly GCA_035456265.1). GTDB lineage: Bacteria > Actinomycetota > Thermoleophilia > Solirubrobacterales > 70-9 > DASUPK01. The sequence goes on from DATIDP010000050.1 coordinate 19,082, forward strand.
GACGCCGCCGCCAATCACGGAGGCGAGCCCGGCGAGGTGAAGCGGCAGTCGGCCGAGCAGCCGGGCCCGGAGGCGCGCCGGGAGGCCCCGGAGCCGTCCGCCCCGGGCGACGATCCGGTCAACGCCTGGCGGCACGCCTTCCTCTTCGCCCCGTATCTGCGGGACTCTCTGGTCGCCTGCGGGATCCTCTCCGACACCTTCGAGACCGCGATCACCTGGGACCGCTTCCCGGACTTCCACGCCGAGATGATGGAGACCGCGAGGCGGACGGTCGCCGAGGCCACCGGCGGTCCCTCGGAGGGTCGCGGGTCCCCGCGGGTCAGCTGCCGCTTCACCCACGTCTATCCGGACGGCCCGGCGCCGTATTACACGGTCCTGGCCAAGGCCAGGCGCGGCGACGAGGTCGCCCAGTGGGACGGGATCAAGGCAGCGGTCTCCGACGCCGTGATCGACGCCGGGGGGACGATCACCCACCATCACGCCGTCGGCCGCGACCACCGCCCCTGGTACGACCGCCAGCGACCCGACCCATTCGCCGACGCCCTGCGCGGCGCCAAGCGGGAACTCGACCCGGCCGGCGTGCTCAATCCCGGCGTCCTCATAGACCCCGACCGCGACGAATAGATCCGCCCCCGCGCGCCGATTCCGGCCACTACCCTTCGCGGTCCATGGCCGGCCCCCTGACCAGGGAGAGGCCCGAGCCGCAGGTGGCCGAAGCAGCCGCCGGCGTCCCGGCCAAGCCCCGCCGCGGCACCCTGCACGCGGCGATCGTCGCCATGCGCCCGCAGGAGTGGGTCAAGAACCTGCTCGTCTTCGCCGGCCTGCTGTTCTCGGCCAAATTCAGGGACTTCGACGCGGTCGTCGACGCGACGATCACCTTCGCCGCCTTCTGCATGGTCGCCTCGGCCGGCTACCTGGTCAACGACGCGCACGACGTCAACGAGGACCGGCAGCACCCGACCAAGCGCTTCCGGCCGATCGCCGCCGGCGAGCTGGCCATCCCAACGGCGATCGGCCTGGCCGTGATCCTCGCAGTCGCCGCGCTCGCGGGCTCGGCGATCCTCGAGGGCCTCGAGGTCGGCGGGCTCGTGTTGGCGTACGGCGTCGGCACGACGCTCTACTCCTACGTGCTCAAGCACGAGGTGATCCTCGACGTGATGACGATCTCCGGCCTGTTCGTGCTGCGAGTGCTCGCCGGCGCGATCGCGGTCGGCGCCGACGCCTCCGCCTTCCTGCTGCTCTGCACGGGGATGGTCGCGCTCTTCCTCGGCTTCACGAAGCGGCGTCAGGAGGCGACCTCCGAGCTTCACTCGGGCACCAAGAGCCGCCCGGTCCTCGAGCACTACTCGATCCCCTTCCTCGATCAGATGGTGGGGATGGTCACCGCCGCGACGGTGATGAGCTACTCGATCTACGCGGTCAACTCACCCCTGATCGGCTCGAAGATGCTGGCCACCCTGCCGCCCGTCCTCTACGGGATCTTCCGCTACCTCTACCTGATCTACGACCGCAAGGACACCCGCTCGACCGACGCGATCCTGCTCGAGGACTACGGCATGATCGGCGCGGCGGTCACCTGGGTCGCCTCGGCGCTCATCCTGCTCCTGATCTACCACTAGCGAGCTCGCGAACGGGCTCCGGCCCTGACTGGCCAGTCGGCCAGTCAGATAGTGTCCCTCTTCTGCTCATGGACCTGACTCTGACCGACTCGGAGTCCGCCTTCCGCGACGAGGTTCGGAGCTGGCTGGAGGAGAACCACCCCGGCCCCTCCCCCGAAGGTGACGATCAGGCCGAGTTCGAGTTCCGCCGCGCCTGGCAGAAGAAGATGCACGAGGCCGGCTGGGCCGGGATCGCCTGGCCGGAGGAGTACGGCGGCAAGGGCGCGACCCTGATCGAGCAGTCGATCTTCAACGAGGAGCTGGCCCGGCAGCGGGTGCCGCTGCCCGCGAACGTGCTCGGCCTGGTGATGGGCGGCCCGGTGGTGATCGCCCACGGCAACGAGGATCAGAAGGAGCGCTATCTGGAGCCGATCCTCTCCGGCGAGGAGATCTGGTGCCAGGGTTTCTCCGAGCCCGAGTCGGGGTCGGATCTCGCCAGCCTCAAGACGCGCGCCGTGAAGACCAACGGCAACTGGAAGATCACCGGCCAGAAGGTCTGGACGACCTACGCGCACGAGGCCAAGCACTGCATGCTCCTCGCCCGCACCGACCAGGACGCCCCGAAGCACAAGGGGATCACCTACTTCATCCTCGACATGGATCAGCCCGGCG
>DATIDP010000051.1:0-3540 GCA_035456265.1 Solirubrobacterales bacterium
GGCGGACGTGATCGTGATGCCGCGCTCCTGCTCCTGCTCCATCCAGTCCATGACGGCAGCGCCCTCGTGGACCTCGCCCATCTTGTGGGTGCGGCCCGTGTAGTAGAGGATTCGCTCCGTAGTCGTCGTCTTACCGGCATCGATGTGGGCGATGATGCCGATGTTCCGAGTCTTCTCTAGTGAAAAGGTGCGGGGCATGGGGTCCTGTCTTCGTACTGGCGTGAGGGAGAGGCGGAACGGTTAGTCTGAGTCCGGATTCGCGCAGAAAAAAGGCCCTTGCGGGCCTGAGCGCACAGCGTCTCTTCGACCCGAACTGCTCCTATGTCGCGCCGTTCTCCATCGAAACGGTTAACGCCCACGGGGTCCTGCGGGGGCACCCCGGAGCGACCGATGATGATAGCAGCGGTCTAATGGCTCCCAGGAAGGGAATCCGCTCTCGTCTGGGACGCCGCAACCGCCCTCCGAGCAGGCGTGACGAGCTCACCGAGCTGACCCGCGCCCAGGCCCGCGCCATGTCCCGGCGGCGTCGCCGCGAGGCACGCCGGCAGGCCCGCCGAGAGGTGCGGCCGCAGCAGGATCTAGGCACCCGGCTGCGCGGCGCCGCTCACGAAACGAGCCGGCGCCTCCGGCCCCTGGGAGCCCCGGTCGCGGGCTTCTTCGCCTGGATCGGCCGGCCCGTGAGCCGCGCCCTGCTCTTCCTGGTCCAGCTGCTTGGCGCGCTGATCGCCCTCGTGCTCGAGGTCGGGCTGATCGTGGTCCGACGGGTCGGCGGCGTGCTGACGAGTGGCGCGCTCATCGTGATGGAGGCCACGCGCCGCCACGTCAATCCGCGATCCACCGTCGCATTCGTCGGCGTCTGCGCCGCCATCGGGCTCGGCATCTCCCAGTTCTTCGACTACCACGGCGTCGCGGTGGACGCACCCGACTACGCTGGGAAGATCGGGGCCATTGCACCCGTGCCGATCACCGACAGGCACACGGCGGGCAGCGCGCACCTCTGGATCCTTCTGCCGATCGCGGTGCTCGCGGTGATCCTGATGGTCGCCGCCTACCGTGGCAGGCCGCGGCTGGCGGCCGGGGTTGCGGCCTGCGGCCTCGTTGGCCTCGCCGTCGCGGTCGCGATCGATCTTCCGCAGGGCCTCGACGTCGGCAGGCCGGGGCTCGCCTTCAACGGCACCGAGGCGAAGCTTCTCGAGGGATTTTGGGCTGAGGTCGCCTGCTCGGCGGTCCTCATCCTCTGCGGCGGCCTGCTCGCCCATTACTCTCGCGGTGTGACCCGGGAGAGGAGAAGGAGCCAGGGCAGGTCGGGCGGGGCTGGGCGGCGTGCGCCGCGCCGGGAGGCCGGGGGGATCTACCCAGGCCTCCAGGCAGAGCAGTGACCAGGCTCCCGCGCACCGAGACCCTGCTCGTGTTCGCCTGCGTCGGAGCTGCCGCGATGCTCGGCGCGTCGCAGTTCACCGACATCTTCCATCTCACGCCGCCTGGGGGCGAGGCCCTGCAGGCGATCAGCTCGAAGGACCAGCACGGCTACGCGACGCTGGTGCTCGCGATCTTCGCGGTGCTGCTGATCGTGGTCACGCTCGTTGCCCGCGACGAACAGCTCAGGCAGGTCGCCGCGATGGCAGTCGCGGTCTGCGGGCTGATCGCGCTACTGATCTTCCTGATCGGGGACCTCCCCGACGTCAACAAGATCGGCACGCTCGACGATCCGCGCCAGTCCTTCATCGACGCGGAGGCCAAGCCCGTAGCCGGCTTCTGGCTGGAGCTGGTCGGCTCACTCGTCCTCACCGTCTGCGGCGCGGCCCTGGCGACGATGCGACCGGGCCCGGCAAAGACTCCCGACCACGAGGGGCGCAGCAGGAAGCGAAGTCGGCCGAGGAGATCGCGAGAGGAGGGCTTGCAGGCGCCCCTGCGAAGAGAGGGCCCGCCCTACCAGCGGTAGTGGGCGAAGGCCTTGTTGGCCTGGGCCATGCGGTAGATGTCGTCCTTCCGCTTCCAGGCGTTTCCCTGCTGCTTCGAGGCGTCGAGGATCTCGTTCGCGAGCCGCTCGGCCATCGACTTCTCACCGCGGGAGCGAGCGAACTCGACCAGCCAGCGCACCGCCAGGGTGCGGGCCCGGCGAGCCGGAACCTCGACAGGGACCTGATAGGTCGCACCGCCGACGCGGCGTGAGCGAACCTCGAGCACCGGGGTGAGCTGCTTGATGGAGTCCTCCAGCTCCTCGACCGGATTGTTGCCGGTCCGCTCGCCCACCAGCGCGAGGGAGTCGTAGGTGATCTGCTCGGCGAGAGATTTCTTGCCGTCCACCATCACCTTGTTGATCACCTGCTGCACGAGGCGGCTCCGGTAGACGGAGTCGGGCTCGAGCAGGCGGATGGTGGCCTGGTTGCGGCGGGGCATCCTAGGAGGCCTTCACTCCGTAGAGCGAACGGCCCTGCTTGCGATCGGAGACCCCGGCCGCATCGAGAGCGCCGCGGACGACCTTGTAGCGGACGCCCGGCAGGTCCTTGACGCGGCCGCCGCGCACGAGGACCACCGAGTGCTCCTGAAGGTTGTGCCCCTCGCCAGGGATGTAGCTCGTCACCTCGAGTCCGTTGGTGAGCCGGACGCGCGCGATCTTCCGAAGCGCCGAGTTCGGCTTCTTCGGGGTGACGGTCGCGACACGGGTGCAGACGCCTCGCCGCTGCGGCGCAGCGACGCGCTTCTTGCGCCCCTGGCCCGACTTCAGGCCCGGCGTCGACATCTTCTTCTTCTTGTGGGTTCGCCCCTTGCGGACGAGCTGGTTGGTGTTAGGCACGGCGGTGCATGGTAGCGACCGCCGTAACCTGCCGAGGCCCATGCCGCTGTTCCGCAAGTCCACCAGCGACCGACCCATCCTGGCCGTGGACATCGACGGCGTGATCAGCCTGTTCGGCTTCGATCAGCCGATCGAGCCCGGACGCGCGAACACCGAGAACCCGCCCGGCGAGTTCCACCTGATCGACGGGATGCTCCACTGCATCGCGCTGGAGACCGGGCCCCGGCTCAATCGCCTCGCCGAGCGCTACGAGCTCGTCTGGGCGAGCGGCTGGGAGGACCGGGCGAACGATCATCTGCCTGACATCCTCGGAGTCCCGGAGCTGCCCTACCTCACCTTCGACGGGCGCGCTCGCTTCGGCACCGCCCACTGGAAGCTCGACGCGCTCGAGGAGTACTCCGGCTCGCGCCCCCTCGCCTGGGTCGACGACAGTCTGGACGAGAGCTGTTACGAGTGGGGCGACAAACGCGGTGCGCCGACGCTCCTCGTCCCCACCGAATCCGATGAGGGCCTGACCGAGGCGCACGTCGAAGCGCTGGAGTCCTGGGCACGCGATGGGTACGAGCCCCGTTAGTCGGCCGGCTTAACCTGGGTACACTCGCCTGGATGGGAGAGGTGGTGCCGATCATCTTCTTGGCCGTGATCCTGAAGATCCCGGTCCTCTACGGCATGTGGCTGATCTACTGGGCCGTCAAGGATGAGCCGGAGCTGGAGGAGCTGCCCGGCGACGCCGACGACCACAG
>DATIDP010000052.1:0-13270 GCA_035456265.1 Solirubrobacterales bacterium
GGCGAGCGGCGAAGATGGTCGTCCTCGACGTCGACCACCCCGACATCGAGGACTTCGTCTGGTGCAAGGCGCGCGAGGAGGAGAAGGCCGCGGCCCTGCGCGACGCCGGCTTCGACATGTCGATCGACGGCGAGGGCTTCACCTCGATCCAGTACCAGAACGCCAACAACTCGGTCCGGGTCACCGACCGGTTCATGCAGGCGGTCGCCGACGGCGACGACTGGGAGCTGACCGCCCGGGTCGATGGCAAGCCGACCAAGACCCTCGACGCGCGGGACCTGATGAGGCAGATCGCGGACGCCGCCTGGCGCTGCGCCGACCCCGGCGTCCAGTACGACACGACGATCAACCGCTGGCACACCTGCCCTGAGTCGGGGCGGATCAACGCGTCCAATCCGTGCTCTGAGTACATGCACGTCGACGACTCGGCCTGCAACCTCGCCTCGCTCAACCTGATGAAGTTCCGCCGGCCCGACGGGACATTCGACGTCGACGACTTCACCCACGCGGTGGACATCGTCTTCCTGGCGCAGGAGATCATCGTCGGCCCGTCGAGCTACCCGACGGAGCAGATCGGCCGCAACGCTCGCGCCTTCCGCCAGCTCGGCCTGGGCTACGCCAACCTCGGCGCGCTGCTGATGGCCGACGGGCTGCCCTACGACTCGGACCAGGGCCGTGCGGTGGCCGGCGCGATCACCGCGCTGATGACAGGCCGGGGCTACCGGCGCTCGGCGGAGATCGCCGGGGCGATCGGCCCGTACGAGGAGTACCCGAAGAACCGCGAGGCCCACAACCAGGTGATGCGGATGCATCAGTCCGCGGCCTACGAGATCGACGACGAGCTCGTCGAGGAGCCGCTGCTGCACGCTGCCCGCGAGTCATGGGACGAAGCGGTCGCGCTCGGCGAGCAGCACGGCTACCGCAACGCCCAGGCGACGGTGCTCGCCCCGACCGGGACGATCAGCTTCCTGATGGACTGCGACACGACCGGCATCGAGCCCGACTTCTCGCTGGTCAAGTTCAAGGAGCTGGTCGGCGGCGGGCAGATGAAGATCGTCAACCGCTCGGTCAACCTGGCGCTCGAGACGCTCGGCTACTCAGAGCAGGGGATCGAGCAGATCGACGCCTACATCAACGAGCACAACACGATCATCGGGGCGCCCGGCCTGAAGGACGAGCACCTCGAGGTGTTCGACGTCGCAGTCGGCCAGCGCTCGATCTCGCACACCGGCCACATCGACATGATGGCCGCGGCCCAGCCGTTCCTCTCGGGCGCGATCTCGAAGACGGTCAACCTGCCGGAGACGGCGACCATCTCCGACATCGCCGACGCCTACGTCGACGGCTGGAAGAAGGGCCTCAAGGCGCTCGCGATCTATCGCGACGGCTCGAAGACCGCCCAGGCGCTGAAGACCGATGCCGGCGAGAAGAAGTCCGAGCCGGTGGAGGCCGAGACGGCGACGCCCGAGCGGCGCAAGATGCCGCGCGAGCGCGAGTCGATCACCCACAAGTTCCGGATCGGCATGCAGGAGGGCTACATCACCGCCGGCAAGTACCCGGACGGCTCGGTCGGCGAGATCTTCCTCACCGACATCGGCAAGGAAGGCTCGACGATCAAGGGCCTGATGAACGCCTTCGCGACGGCGATCTCGATCGGCCTCCAGTACGGAGTGCCGCTCGAGGACTTCGTCAGGAAGTTCAGCTACATGCGCTTCGAGCCGGAGGGGATCACCACCAACCCGGAGATCCCGTTCGCCAAGTCGATGCCCGACTACATCATGCGCTGGCTCGCCAGCCGCTTCATAGAGGACACCGACTACCTCGAGCAGCTCGGCATCCTCACCGACGAGGTCCGCGCCAAGAAGGAGGCCCAGCAGGCCTTCCCGATCGAGGACACCAACGGTCACTCGAACGGCGAGGGCAACGGGAACGGCTCCGCCTACGGCGAGTCGAAGGCCAAGGGCGCGACCGAGTCGGAGGCGAAGCCCGCGACCGCGGCGCTCACCGACACCCCTCCGGTGGTGCCGGCGAAGATGGGCGCGGACCTCGAGCTCGGCCCGGCCTGCGACCAGTGCGGCGGCATGATGCAGCGAACGGGCTCCTGCTACACGTGCTCGTCGTGCGGCAACAACACCGGCTGCGGCTGATCTAGAGCGTCACGGGGACGTCCTTATGACGTCAAGCGGCGTCCCACTTATGGCGGGTAGTTCTCACCGTCGCGCGAGTGCGGGACCTTCCACCGTACTCTGGGGCGAACCCGATGGAGGTTGATTGAGATGGCGACAATTCTCTGTGTGCTCTACGACGATCCGGAGGGCGGCTACCCGCCGGAGTACCCGCGCGACGAGATCCCGAAGATCGAGCGATATCCAGACGGGCAGACGACGCCGAGCCCCGAGGCGATCGACTTCACCCCGGGCGAGCTGCTGGGGTCCGTTTCGGGGCAGCTCGGCCTGCGCAAGTTCCTCGAGGCGGCTGGGCATGAGTTGATCGTCACCGCCGACAAGGATGGGGAGGCCTCGGAGTTCGAGCGGAGGCTTCCGGACGCCGATGTGGTCATCTCCCAGCCCTTCTGGCCCGCCTACCTGACTGCCGAGCGGATCGCCAAGGCTCCCAATCTGAAGCTGGCGATCACCGCAGGGATCGGCTCCGATCACGTCGATCTTCAGGCGGCGATCGAGAGCGGCATCACGGTCGCTGAGGTGACCTACTGCAACTCGATCAGCGTCTCCGAGCACGTGGTGATGATGATCCTGGGGCTGGTGCGCAACTACATCCCCTCGTACAAGATTGTCGTCGAGGGTGGCTGGAACATCGCCGACGCAGCCTCTCGGGAGTACGACCTCGAGGGGATGCAGGTCGGGACGGTAGCGGCGGGACGGATCGGCTCGGCGGTGCTGCGGCGGCTCAAGCCATTCGATGTGGGGCTCCACTACACGGACCGCCACCGTCTCCCCGGGGATGTTGAGGAGGAGCTGGGCGTCACCTTCCACGAGACGACGGAGGACATGGTCCCCGTCTGCGACGTGGTGACCATCAACGCCCCCCTTCACCCGGAGACCGAGCACCTTTTTGACGACGAGATGATCGGGCGGATGAAGCGCGGCGCCTACATCGTCAACACCGCCCGCGGCAAGATCTGTGATCGCGACGCGGTCGTCCGGGCGCTCGAGTCCGGCCAGCTCGCGGGGTATGCGGGCGACGTCTGGTTCCCTCAGCCGGCGCCGCGGGACCATCCCTGGCGGACGATGCCGTGGCACGGCATGACCCCGCACACCTCGGGGACCAGCCTCTCGGCCCAGGCTCGGTACGCGGCCGGCACCCGGGAGATCCTCGAGTGCTTCTTCGCTGAGAAGCCGATCCGCGAGGAGTACCTGATCGTGGAGGGCGGCAAGCTGGCGGGAGCCGGGGCGCACTCCTACAGCGAAGGATCTGCTACGGAAGGCTCCGAGGAGGCGGCGCGCTTCAACCGCTGAGCAAGGCCGTTTGGATGAAGCTTGTCCGGGGCGGGACTCCGCGATACGGTCAGACAAACTCCCCGGAACGGACTCGGGGTGCAAAGGAGGAGACCGTGGCTAAGAGCATGACGCTGGACGCCGCCCAGAAGGTCGTGGAGGGTGCGCGCGCCAAGGCCGACGAGATCGGTGTGCCGATGAACATCGCCGTCGTCGACGACGGCAACAACCTGACCGCGTTCGCGCGCATGGACGGCGCCTGGCTGGGATCGATCGACATCGCCCAGAACAAGGCGTACACCGCCCGGTCGTTCGACATGTCGACCAAGGATCTGGCGCCGCTCGCTCAGCCGAACCAACCTCTATTCGGAATTGACGCGAGCAACCAGGGCCAGCTGATCATCTTCGCCGGCGGGATCCCGCTACAGGACGGCGATGACGTCGTCGGGGCGATCGGGGTCAGCGGCGGAAGCGTCGAGCAGGACCACGAGGTCGCCGAAGCCGGCGTCGCTGCGTTCTAACGGAGGAGCATCATGGCCGACAACAGAGGCGTTGCCTACATCGAGCCGGGCAAGGTCGAGGTTCAGAACATCGACTTCCCGGAGTTGGAGCTCAAGGACGGACCAGGGGTCCATCCAGACAACGTCGGCCGCAAGACGCCCCACGGGGCGATCTTGCGGATCGTCTCGACGAACATCTGCGGCTCGGATCAGCACATGGTTCGCGGGCGCACGACGGCGCCAAAGGGACTGATCCTCGGCCACGAGATCACCGGTGAGGTGATCGAAACCGGCCCAGACGTCGAGTTCATCAAGGAGGGGGACCTAGTCTCGGTGCCGTTCAACATCGCCTGCGGCCGCTGCCGCAACTGCAAGGAGGGTCACACCGGCGTCTGCCTGAACACCAACCCGGATCGCCCCGGATCGGCCTACGGCTACGTCGACATGGGTGGCTGGGTCGGCGGCCAGGCCAACTACGTGATGGTCCCGTATGCGGACTGGAACCTGCTCAAGTTCCCCGACAAAGATCAGGCGATGGAGAAGATCCTCGACCTGACGATGCTCAGCGACATCTTCCCCACCGGCTACCACGGGTGCGTCACCGCGGGCGTGACCTCGGGTTCGACCGTCTACATCGCTGGGGCCGGACCGGTGGGGCTCGCAGCAGCTCACGCCGCACAGTTCCTGGGCGCCGCGGTGGTGATCGTCGGCGATCTCATTCCTGGGCGCCTGGAGCAGGCCCGCTCCTTCGGTTGCGAGACGGTCGACGTCTCCAAGGGCGAGCCCAGGGACCAGATCGAGCAGATCCTCGGCGTCCCGGAGGTCGACTGCGCCGTAGACGCCGTCGGCTTCGAGGCGCACGGCCACGGCGAGAGCTCCGCGGTCGAGCAGCCCGCCGATGTGCTCAACTCGATTATGGAGCTGACAAAGGCCGCCGGCAAGCTCGGCATCCCAGGCCTCTACGTCACCGGCGATCCGGGGGCGGTCGACGAGGCCGCCAAGAAGGGGTCCCTGTCGATCCAGATCGGCCTTGGCTGGGCGAAGTCACACAGCTTCACCACCGGCCAGTGCCCGGTGATGCGCTACCACCGCGGCCTGATGAACGCGATCCTGAACGACCGCGTCCAGATCGCAAAGGCGGTGAACGCGACCGTGATCACGCTCGACGACGCCTCCCAGGGCTACAGGGACTTCGACTCGGGCGCAGCGCGCAAGTACGTCTTCAACCCCAACGACTTGATCCCCGCCACCTGAACCAGGCCGTTAGGTAGAGCGTCATTGGAATGTCCTGGCTGAGCGTCACTGACCGTCCGGAGCGATTGGTCGCGTCAGCCGGATGCCCTTGGGCGGTCCCAGAGAGCTAGGCCGAAAACGGGTCCAGCCCAGCTAGCCTCGCTCGGGGCTCCAGTGCTCGCTGCGCGGCTGCGGCGCGGATCTATCCGCCCGCGCATGCGCTAGCCGCCGCCTGCGCCGAATCGTGCGCCGCGAACGTCAGACTTCCAGCTCCTGCAGCCGTTCGATAGCGGGACCGACATGGGTCAGGAACCGCTCCATCGCAGCCTTGACAGATGGCTCGGCCGCCTGATCGGGCAGACCGCGGAGCAGGTTCAGACGGCTCTGCGCGACCCAAGCGGAGACGTCCTGCTCTCGCAGCCAGCGCCGCTCGACCTGCCAGGTTCGAAGGCTCGTGCCGGGCCAATCGTCGATGCTGCTCGGGTAGGGATTGGGCGGGCAGAGCCGGTTCTTCTCGACATCGTCGTCCCGGTGTGCCTCGACGAATGCGATGAGCGCCGCATTGAACGTCGGCGAGTTCTGCCGGACCTGCTGCAGGATGATGCGGCCGTCCTGGAAGACTGGAACCGCGGGGGCATTGCGCAGACCGTGCGCGGTGCAGTCCACGTTCAGGGTGTCGGGGCCCACTTCAATCTCGCCCCGCTCCAGCACGATGCGATCCGACTCGATCCGGCGCACGTAGCCGAGCCTGATCACGTCCTCGATCTGCCGCACGGCGTCGAGCTCCGCGGGACCGAGCATCGTGAGGCGGTACATCGTCGCGCGTGCCGAGGGGTCGATGCGAATCAGGCGTCCCGATTCCTGCAAACGATCGAACAGATCATCGATGTCCGCCGCCTCCGCAGCCGCCTCGGCATCGAGAGCGATGCCGGTCATGATCTCGCCAACCAAAGCCAACGGCTGAAAGTGGCGTCGGTGGTTGAACCAGGCATCCCGGGGGCGGACCCAGCGGATCCGATCCGGCGCCACGTCGTTTGCCAGTAGCCAGGTGCATGCGTCGACCGCCGTCTTGCCGGACCCGAGGACCGCGTATCGCACCGCGGGCCGGGCGACTGCGGGGAGGTCGTTGACGGGCAGAAGGCGGACGCCTGCCGCGATGTCGAAAGACGGCGTGTGGGTGGCCGGGATCGAGGCCTCGAGATAGCGGGCGTCGACGAGCTTGCGACGCACACGGACGTCATGAACCGCTCCCGTTCGCAAGTCACGGACGAGTTCTCCATCCTCGCCACTCCCCAGATGCTCATGCTCGGTCAGCATGTGCACGCGCCCGGTCCGCGTCAGGCGCGAGGCCACCTCGGCGAAGTATTCGCGGACCTCAGCGCCCGTCGCCCGCTCGTAGAAGCCGGCGTTCTCGCCACATTGGTCGATTCGATCCTCACCGAGCACCACGGAGTTGACGCCGTAGTAGGCCGACGGTGTATGAAGGCGAACGAAGGGATACGCGTCGAGCCAGTGGCCCCCCGGGCCGCGCCTGCGATCGATCAGAGTCAGCTCGACGTCGGACCTCTCGTCGAGAAGCGCGTCGGCGAAAGCGAGACCGCTCGCCCCCGATCCTATGACCAGATAGTCGGTGGGGACCACGTCATCTCCTTCCCTCGGCGCGGCGGGCTCGGCCCTGTTCACGGAGCGTCATACGAGTCGTGTTGGGCCGGTGCAGACGCCTCGCGGCCGAGCGCAGCCGTCGGAGCGTGGCGCGCCGTCCTCAGGGCAATTGCGCTGGACAGCTTAAAGCCGTGCCCTCAGTCCTCTCAGTCGGCATCGCGTCCGGCCAGGGCGCGACGACGGGCACGACCGACGCGGGCCCGGACGAGGTGGCTGTATACCTTCGCCGCCTTTCGCACCGGGCGGTCGCCCATCATCAGGCGCCTGGCCTGCCGATTCGTCGACGCGTCGGCCTTCTCCAGCGAACCGGCGTCGAATGGCGGCTGAGGGTCGTACTCGATCACCAATTGCAGGGCCTCGGCGATCTCGCGCCCGTGAACGCGCTCTGTCAGGGCGAGCGCAGCATCGATTCCGGCGGAGACACCGGCGCTGCTGATGTGGTTGCCCTGCCAGACGATCCGGTCGTTGACCACCTCGGGCCCCATAGCCCGGACGTTGTCGCGAAAGGCCCAGTGGGTCGTCGTCTTCTTGCCCTCGAGTAGCCCGGCCGCGGCATAGAGGCTGGCGCCGGTGCAGATCGACACCGTCCACTGGCAGCCCGGCGCCGCACTGCGCAGCCACTCGATCAGAACCTGATCCTCGAGCTCTGGCACCGGGTTCTCACTCCCGGGCACCACAATGAGGTCCGGGTCGGGAAGCGTGTCCGGCGTATCGGTTGGTACCGCGGTCAGACCGCGATCAGCCCGGACCGGATCAAGCGTCCGAGCGACGAAGTGCACCTGGGCGTCGGGCCAGCGGCTGATGACCTCGTAGGGACCGATCAGATCGATGCCCGTGAAATCCGGATAGAGGACGTAGGCGATCCTCATTCCGTCACCTCGAAGCTGAACATCATTCCGCTCTCGTGGTGCTCTGCGATGTGGCAGTGAGCCATCCAGAGCCCCGGGTTGCTGACGTCCAGGAGGATGTCGACGGTTTCCCCGGTACGAACCAGGACCGTGTCCTTCCAGGCCAGGTTCGACTCGGGCTCACCATCGCGACTGAGGACCAGGAAGCGCCCGGCCCCATGAACGTGGAAGGGATGGTGCATCGGGTGGTCCCCGGCCATCTCGTTGAGCAGCCGGATCTTCACCTGATCGCCGACCCGGAATCGCCAGGCGATTTCCTGGTTCTCGGCGTCCGTCTCGCGGTCGATCAGCTTCCAGCGCATGTTGGCTGGCGTGGTCAGTCGGTTGACCTCGACCATGTCGTCCTCCCACTCGATCCCTCCGTGGGCCGCGTGGTCATGCTCCCCGTGGCCGCCGTGTTCTTCGTGGCCGCCGTGCTCATGAGCTTCGTGATCGTGTTGGTCGTGCTCATGACCTTCGTGATCATGGCCCTCATGCTCATGGCCACCCCCGGCCTGGGCCACCAGCTGCGCCGGTAGGAGCTTCATGCCGCACTCGGGGCAGTGGCCGGGCTCCTTGCTGACGACCTCGGGATGCATCGGGCAGGTGTACTCGGGCTCGATCGCAAGCAGCTTCATCCCGCACTCCGGGCAGTGGGCCGGCTCCTCGCTGATCACCTCCGGGTGCATCGGACAGCCGTAAACGACCGGCCCTTCTCCCTCGGGAGAGCCCATGTCCATTTCGGCGATGAAGGAGAGCGTCTTGTCGGGCTCTGCTTCCAGATAGGGAGCAATCCGCTTCCGCTCGGCCTCCATGTCCGGGTTGGTCCGCAGCACCTCGAACCGGTCGGCCAACGACGGCTCTGCCTGCTCATCGCTCACCTGAATCGCAGAGAGGGGATAGACCCGGTCCGGGGTCCGGTGCTCGAGAGTGAGTTCGCCGGCGCGGACAAAGAGGACGTCGAGCACGACGCGCTCCGATGGAGCCAGCACGACGTCGTCGACGAACTCCTCGCGCTCGACATGGCCGCTGTCGCCACCGACGAGCTTGATCTGCGCTCCCGGCAGCGCGACCTTGAACACCCGCGTGTTGGCGGTGTTGGTCAGGTAGAAGCGGACTACCTCGCCACGGCGAGCGCCAAGCGTAAGGTCGGTCTCCCCGCGCACCAGGAGCACGTCGCCGAAGCGCCCCATAGCCGAGTGGGTCGTCTCGGCCCGGCTGAAGGGGGCCACCTTGCCGTCCTCGAGCAGGATGTCGTCCAGGGTGAGGACAACCTCGCGGTGGACCGGCGGCCAGTACTCGGGATCGGCCGGCTCGACGAGGACGTTGCCGTAGAGGCCCATCTCCTGCCCGTAGTCCTCGCGGATATGCGGGTGGTACCAGTAGAGACCGGGGTCAGGGAACGCCACCCGGGCGGTGAATCGTCCTCCGACGGCCATCGGGTCCTGGGTCTGATGGGTTCCGTCGTAGCGGTTGTCGAGGCGAAGCCCGTGCCAGTGGACCGTCGCCTCCAAGTCGCCCAGGTTCTCGATGTTGACGACGAGCTCCGAGCCCTCGCGGACCTTGAGTGTCGGCCCGGGAATCGAGCCGTTGTAGGCCAGCATGCGCACGGTCGCCCCATTGATCCGCTTGGCCACCGGCGCGATCGAGAGGTCGAACTCGTCCCCATCGGCGAGCTGGACCACCTCGGGCTCGTGCGCCTCAGGAAGACCCGCGGCGTCGGTCGGAAACTGGTCTGAATTCGTTCTCATTGCTCCTTCTTCCTTGTCATCTGGCGATCGCCGGCTGACGGGCCTCAGTCTCTCCCGCCGGCCGTGAAGCGCTGATCTGCTCGGCGATGTACTCGGCGTCATCCTTGACCCAGCCGAGCAGGGCCGAGCCCCGCGTGTACTGCCAGGACAAGCCAAGAAAATAGAGACCTGGCGACTCGGTCACGCCGCGGTCGTGGAGGATCTCGCCGCCGTCACCGAAGACCGGCACGTCGATCCATGAGTAATCGGATCGGAACCCGGTCGCCCAGATAACCGTGCCGACATCGAGCTTGGTCTCATTGCTGAAGCTCACCGTCGATCCCGCGGCGTCGACCGCTCGCGGATGAAGCTTGACGCCGTGCCGACGGATCGCTCTCGGGCTTGAACCGATCAGCGTGTCTCGGCTCGAGAGCCGCTGGCCGATCCGCGATTCGAGGCTCTTATGGATCAGTCCGGTTGCCTCGAGGTACCAGAAGAGATCGCGTCCAAGGATCCGCTGCGGCAGCGGGGTCTGGCGCGACCCGATCGCAAGGTGGACCTCAATGTGGCCAGCGAGCTCCTCGGCGATCTGGAAGCCGGTGTTGCCCCCCCCGACCACGAGAACCGGCCCCTGCGTGATTCCCTGCGGCGAGTGGTAGGCGCTGCTGTGGAATTGCAGGACGCCGTCATCAAGGCGATCGGCGATCGGTGGCACGCGCGGCACCTGAAACGGCCCGGTCGCGATGACGACGTTGCGCGCTTCCAGCGTCCCGCCCTCGGTTTCGGCCAGGTAGGCACCATCGACATTCCTCAGCGAAGTCACTCGAGTGTTCAAGCTGACCGGCAGCTCGAACCTGGTCGCGTAAGCGTGGAGGAAGTCGGCCACCGCGTCCTTGCCCGGATAGGTGCCGGGCGCCGCGGGAAAGTCCATGCCCGGGAGCGCGTCGTACTGGGCAGGGGTGAACAACTTGAGGGAATCCCATCGCTTGCGCCAGACCTCGCCGATCTCCGCGCCGGCGTCAACGATCTGAAATGGCAGACCTCGCTGCCGCAGCTGATAGCCCACCACCAGTCCCGCCTGGCCGGCGCCGATGACCAGGGACTGGGGGCCCTCGCGGCGCATCGCAAGTTTGCTCGAGGTCATGCCACCTCCGGGAGTGAGTCGAGACTCGGGGCCTCACCGAAGCCGGTTCGTTGCCCGAACGGCCCCCTAAACCGTTCGCCGACCTAGCCTAGGTCGGTCTCGCCGACGGTCAATACCGAGAAATGGGGAGAGTGTCCGCTGGCGAACAAGGCCGCCATCCGACGTCAACGCCGGATCCCGACAGGCCGGCGCCCGGCGCGCTTCGCTCGGCGCCGCACGACCTGCCGGCGGCGGAGGAAGAGCGCGATCACGATCAGGCCGAGGACGGCAAGGCCGACGTAGAGCAGCGTGTTGCCACCGCTGCTCTCCACAGATGGTCCCGGCGGCGGCTCCTTGGGGAAGTCGCCGCGATCGAGGGTGTCGCGCCCCCGCGCGCAGTAGCCGTAGGCGGTCAGATCGGCGGAGCCGAACCAGCCATAGCCGGTGGTCGCCCACCGGCCCTCGCGAGTGAAGTAGCCGTCCGCGAACAGGGCGTCGTGCGAGTCGTTGAAGCTGAAGCCGCCCGAGATCAGGGTGTACCCGTCGGGGCAGCGCGGTGTGGTTGCGGACGCCGCCGTGTGCTCATCGACCGACACCGTCTTGGAGACCGTCTGAACCGGCAGGCTGCTGTCGTCGCCGCAGTACGCGATCGCGGTGAGCTCGCCCCCGTTCTCGCCGGTTGCGCCGCCGCTCACCCGCCAAGCGTCCGTGCCCACCGCCCTTGACTCGGTGATGTAGTCGCCACCGTAGATGTGGCCGCCGAACCGTTTGACCCCCGGGGTCGTGAAGTTCGTGCGCTGAAATCCGCCGGAGAAGATCTGCATGCCCTCGGGACAATGCGCGGTCACCGACGCGGTCTCGTGCCGATGGACGTAGGTCGTCGCGTGCGGCGAGGCCGTCGGCACCAGCCCCTGTCCGCAAACCACCTGGAGCACCACGCGGTGCGTGGCCGTTGAACTTTGGCTTGGGTCGATCAGCGTCGCCGTGTCATGGAAGCCGCCCTGGGCGCCGAGCCGCTCGTATGAGTGCGAGTAGACGCCCTCACCGTCCGCTCCGAGCGGCGTCGCGTTGTAGAAACCGCCGCCCGTGGGGTGGGCTCCATCGGGACAGAGGACCTCGAGGCGCGAGGTCCCGTCGGGCTCCCGCATCCGGAACTCCTTGCTGGCCGAGCTGAGATCTCTCAGCGGGCCGGCGGCCCCGGCCTGCGACTCCGCGGTGTTGCCCTTGCCGCCGGCGAGGTAGACGGGGCCGTAGTTGGAGTCCAGAACGAACACCCTCGCCTTCGGCCCGGACCGAAGCGCCAGCACGAGCCGGTCGCATCCGGTCTCATCCGCGATCACGTTGATCAGATCGATGCCCTGCACGGAATCGAGGTCCGATGAGACGACCACCTCGGTGTGCAGATCCCGCCGGAGGATCGTCGCGACCTCGTTCGCGGGCGGATAGCACTCGTCCTCGGAGAAGACGCGCTTGATCGCCATGATCTTGAAGCCCCCTTCGAGCTTGCCGGTGGCGGCGTCGTAGCCGCCCTGGACCAACCCCTGCGGTGTCGCGAGCGCGGGCGCGGCGCCGAGGAGCAGGCCGGCGAGGGCGAGTGGGAGCGAAAGGATCTTCTTCATCGAAATGAGGGCGGAGGTCTAACAGCAACCGCCTCCGCGCGCGATTACCCACTAAAGGGGCTTGCCCGGACGGTCGAAATGGCCGACCTTTATCGAGAGCGATGGGCAGGCACGGGCGAAGGGCTTTTCAGCCTCTGATCGAGGCGGCATTGAACGGAACCCGCGGTAGGCCCCTTGAGGGGGACGGCGCGGGACTTCGACTGCTGCCCTGGGTCGGCTCGGGGACGCTCGCCTTCTTCCTGCTGCCCCTCCTCCCGGGCGGAGGCAATCTCGGCAACCTGCTCGCCGGGATCCTGCTTCCCATAAGCGTCGGCCTCGCGCTGCTCCCGCGCTGGGAGCGCCACCCGGCCTGGATGCAGGCGCTCCCCTGCCTGCTTCCCTTCGTGATGATCGGGCTCGTCCGCGGCTTCAACGAGAGCCCGATCGCCGCCTACAGCCCTGTCGTCCTGCTCCCGGTCTTCTGGTTCGCGCTCTACGGCACCCGGCCACAGCTGCTGATCTCGGTGATCTGCGTCGGCATCACCTACGCGGTGCCCTCACCGGCACTGGGCAACGGCTACCCGGCCACAGAGGTGGTCGCCGCGCTGCTCTGGATGGTGATCGCCGGTATCAGCGGCTTTACGCTCAGCGAGTTGGTCCGCCAGCGGGAGATGCTCGCCGCACGGCTCGAGCGGACGGCCCGCACCGATGCCCTCACCGGCCTGCCGAACCGCCGCGCGTGGGACGAGGAACTCGAGCGCGAGATCGTGCACGCCGCCCGCACCGAGACGCCGCTCTGCGTCGCCCTTCTCGACCTCGACTACTTCAAGCAGTTCAACGACCTGAACGGGCATCTGGCGGGTGACTCCCACCTCAAGGAGGTGGCGGCGGTCTGGCGCAACCGGCTGCGCGCCGCCGACCTGATCGCCCGCTACGGCGGGGAGGAGTTCGCCGTCCTGCTCACCGCGACCGACGCGGTCCAGGCTCAGGAGGTGATCGAGACTCTGCGCGAGTGCGTGCCGCTCGAGGAGACGGTCTCCGCCGGGATTGCTCAGTGGGACAACGCCGAATCCTCGGCCGAG
>DATIDP010000053.1:0-27926 GCA_035456265.1 Solirubrobacterales bacterium
TCGGAGGTCGGAGGCGTCACCTTGAGCACGACGTCCGCACCCCAGACGTCCTCGCCGACCTTGGCCGCGGCGTCGGTGTACTCGGAGTCGGCGTGCGAGGCGCCCTCGCCGGCACCGGGCTCGACGGCGACCTCGATCTCCTTGGCCGTGAGCGCCTTGACCACGTCAGGGACCAGCGCCACGCGACGCTCTCCCTCGGCGGTCTCCTTTGGGACTCCGATCTTCATCTCGGGAAGTGGACGGCTTCGCAAGCAACGGCGGCGGCAACATGCCGCCCGATTACAGCCGCGGCAATCTAGCCGTTTTGCGGATCCGACCACTCCGGCAGGGAGGCGGCCTCCAAAGCGCTCTCCGGCTCGACGAAGAGCTGTACGCGCGTGACCGTGCCGTCCTTCACCCGGTACAGATAGGCGCGCCTGTCGCTCACCTCCGCCCCGCTGGCGCGGCCCGTGCCCCCGTAGGTCGCGGTCAGGAAGACCAGGCCGGGAGCGAGCTCGCGGATCTCATCGATGGTGAAGCGGTAGTCGGCGCCGAACGCACGGAACCAGTCTCCGAACCACTCCCCCACCGCCTCCTTGCCCTCGAAGGTTCCGGTGCTCAGGAATCCTTCCTCGACCACCAGCACCACGTCCTCGGCGTAATAGCTCATCGCGCGCGCGAAGTCCCGCTCGTTGGTCGCGGCGTACTGGTCCCGAATGACGTCGACGGCCCCCGCCACCGAGCCCTCAGCGGCGACGGCTGGCGCGCACCAGGAAGTCGATCTGGTCCTGCTTGCGCATGATCACGTGCTCGAGCATGTGCTCCAGGGCCTCCGAGCGTCCCTCCCGCCCGGTCGGCTCGATCGCCGCCTGGAGCGTCTCGACGGCCTCCGACTCGACCTCGATCAGCCGTTGCACGGCGTCGTCGGGGTCGCCGCTCCACTCGAGAGCGGCCACCTCGGTGGTGGGCTCGCCGCCGAGCGCCACGATCTTCTCGACCAGCTTGCGGTTGTCGGCGAGCTCAGCCTTGGCGTACTCCCAGAGCCGGTCCCCGAGGGACTGAAACTCGAAGCCGAAGAGGCTGCCGGAGCTCAGCATGTACTGGTGGACGGAGCGGTACTGCAGCTTCAGCGCGTCGTTGAGGCGAGAGATCGCCTCCTCGAGGTCGAGCCTCTCCTCGTTCTCGCCCACCTAGGCCGCGGCACCGGCGCCGACCATGTCGGCGAGCCTCTCGAGCGTCGCGAGGTTCTGCTCGGTGTTGCCGTGCATCGGTGAGACGATCATCCGGTCGACGCCGGCGTCCGCGAAGCGCTTGACCCGCGCGGCGACCTCCTCCTCGGTCCCGATCATCGCGGTGGCGTCCACGAGCTCGTCGGGGATCGCGGCGTAGGCCTCCTCGCGCTTGCCGTCGAGGTAGAGCGACTGAACCTCGTCGGCGACCTCCGCGAAGCCGAAGCGCCTCGTCAGGTCGGCGTAGAAGTTGGTCTTCTTCGACCCCATGCCGCCCAGGTAGAGGAGCAGGCCGGCCTTGACCAGGCCGCGGGCCGCGTCGAGATCGCCGTCGATCGCCACCTGCACCGACGGCGAGACCATGAGGTCCTCGCGCGAGCGGCCGCCCTTGGCCAGACCCGCCTCGATGTGCTCGCCCCAGGCCTCCTGCCACTTGTCGACCGAGAAGAAGATCGGAATCCAGCCGTCGGCGATCTCGGCGGCCAGCTCGACCGACTTGCGCCCGATCGCGCCCAGGTAGACCGGGATCTCGTGGCGGACCGGGTGGATGTTCAGCTTCAGCGCCTTGCCCTGGCCGGTGACGCCCTCGCCCTCCTTCAGCGGGAGCGTGAAGTGCCTCCCCTCGTACTCCAGCCGGCCGTCGCGGGCGACGATCTGCTTGACGATCTCGACGTACTCGCGCGTGCGGCCCCAGGGCTTCTCATAGGGAACGCCGTACCAGCCCTCCGAGACCTGCGGGCCGGACGGCCCGAAGCCGAAGATGAAGCGGCCGTTCGAGAGGGCGTCGATCGTGACGCCCGCCATGGCGGCGGCGGCCGGCGGGCGTGCGGGCACCTGCAGGATCGCTGCGCCCAGCCCGATCGTCTCGGTCTTCGCCGCCAGATAGGCGAGGACGCTGACCGCGTCCGAGCCGTAGGACTCGGCCGCCCAGACCGAGTCGTAGCCGAAGCGCTCGGCGGCGAGCACGATGTCGGTCGCCTCCTCGCCCTGAGGCCCGATCCCCCAGTAGCCGAGGTTGAGTCCGAGCTTCAAACCCATGCCCGCGCAACCCTACGCGAATGGAGCGGGCGGCGGACTCAGGTGGGCAGAGACGAGTCGATCGTCAGGGTCGCGTGGACGGTGTCGCCGCCCGCCGTGGCGGAGACGTCGTACTGGCCGTCCCCCAGGACCGCCGCGGTGGTGATCGGGAAACCCACGCTCAGCTGCCCAGCCGGAACGATCACGTTGGCCGGGACGCCGACCCCCGAATCGGCGGAGAGGGTCACCGTCGTGCCGCCCGGGGGAGCCTCGCAGTCGAGCGTGACCGTGCCCGTGGACCCGCCGCCGGCGACAACCGCGTCCGGATCAACGGTCAGGTCATTGGCATGGGTCGCCGGGTCAGTCGAGCTGACCGACGCCGTGTCGGTGGCCTGTGAGGTCCCCAGGGTCGCGGTCACGGTCACCGACGGGGAGTCGGAGACCGCGTTCGCCGAGAAGAAGGCGCTGGTCGAGCCCAGTGGGACCGTGACGCCGGACGGCACCGTCAGCGCGGCGCTGTCGCTGGAGAGGCTCACGAGTGTGTCGTCGGGCGCCGGCACGTCGAGCGAGACGCGGTTCGAGGAGAACGGCCCGAACGTGAAGCACTGGCGCTCGAGCTTCACCGACGAGACGCTCGCGTGGTCCACGACGCTCAGCTGGGTGGTGGCGTTGCTCGCCCCGATGGAGCCGGTCAGGGTCGCGGTCACCGGTCCGCCCGTGGTGGTCGTGACCGGGAAGCTGGCGTTCTTCTGGCCTGGGGCGACGACGACGTAGGAGGGCACGGACACCCGTGCGGAGTTGCTCTGCAGGTCCACCTGCTGGCCGCCGGACGCCGCCGCGGCGTCCAGCGTGACCTGGCCGGTGGTGGAGCCACCGGCGAGAACCGGATTCGCCGAGACGCCGAGACTGGCCACGTGGAGGGTCGGCGGGGTCGTGGGCCGATCGGGAGGCGTCGGCTCCGAGGGCGTCGCCTGGCCCGGAAGGCCGGCGCCGGAGGATCCGCCGGTCTTACATCCCTTGCTCTTCTTGCCCTTCTTCTTCTTTTTCTTCTTGCACTTCTTCTTCTTCGTCTTCGCCTTCTTGCTCGAGACGGCCTGCTGGCCGCTCTTCGCGGACGCGGGCACGGCGAGGACGGCGCCGGCGAGGAACGCCGCCAGGACCGCAATCGTGATCCTCCTGAGCACCAGACTCACCTCGGATCAGTCGGCAGCTGCCGACGCAGATCGAAGGAATTCGGCCCAGGCTAGACAGACATCCATCGTCACTTTTGGGGTGAGGATTCGGCTCATTTTTCGGGTGAAGAAACGGCTCGCCGCGGCCGACAAAAGGCCCCATGACCTCCGAACAGATGAACTACCGCGCGCAGCAGGCGGCGCATCTGCTCGAGCGCTACAGCGAGCTGGAGCGCGAGCACGAGTCGGCGGGGCTCTACGAGGAGGCTCTCGAGGCGCGCCGGCTGCGGCTCGAGCAGGAGGCTGCCATCAGCTACTGGCGGGACCGCGCGGCAGAGTCGAACTAGCCTGGCTTGCGGATTGCTTGCGCTAGGATGGACTCACGATGAGTCCGGTCCTGACGCCCACCCTGCTCGACCCGATCGCTGAGAAGCTGGAGCTCTCCGAAACCGAGCTCGGACGGCTCTTCGGCGTCAGCCGCCAGGCCGTCGGCCAGTGGCGCGAGCGCGGCGTCCCCTCGAACCGGATGGCGAAGGTCACCACCGTGGCCGCGATCTGCGATCTCCTCGGTCACCAGCTCAAGCCCGAGCGCATCCCCGGGGTTGCTCGGCGCCCGGCGAACGCCTATGGCGGGCTCTCGATGCTCGAGATGATCGAGCGCGGCCGAGAGGACGAGCTGCTCACGCTGATCCGCCGCTCGTTCGACTGGGCCTCGACGGTCTGAAGTGAGAACAGTCCGGCGGGGCGGTCCGTATCTGCGCGTGGCCGACCCGGGCTGGGACGACCCGCTCGACGGCCGGTTCGCCGCGGAGCGCGGGGGTCGCTGGAACCCGCCGGAGTCCTTCCCGGTCGTCTATCTCTGCCGCTCGATCGAGGTCGCTCGCGCGAACGTCTACCGCAAGCTCGCCGGCCAGCCGTACGGTCCCGAGGACCTGCGCCTCGGGAGCGGCCCGGTGCTCGTCCGCACGCGAGTGCCCGAGGATCGCTACCTGAACGCCGTCACCGAAGCCGGGCTGCGCGACCTCGGCCTGCCGAGGACCTATCCGCTGGACAGCCGCCGGCGTCTCGTGCCGTGGCGGCGCTGCCAGCCGCTCGGCCTCCGCTCCTGGGAGGCCGGCCTTCCCGGCGTGGCCGCGAGGAGCGCCGCCGCGGTCGGCGGCGAGGAGCTCGCCTACTTCGGGCGGCGCAAGCTGCGCCGCGGGGCGGTCAGCAGATTCGAGGACTGGTTCTGGGCCTCCGACAACGGGCCCGGTTAGCCGCGCACTCCCGCTTCGCTAACAATGCGAGCGATGAGCGAGCAGCGTCATCCGGGTGGGCTGTCGAGCAGGGAGGCCGCCAAGCGGCTGCGCCAGCTCGGCCCGGTCGAGGACCGCTCGAGCCGCTCGGTCGCCAGCATCGTCGCCGGGAACGTCTTCACGTTCTTCAACCTGATCATCGCGATCTTCTTCGTGGTGATGCTTGCGCTCGGGCTCTTCGCCGACGCGCTCTTCGGCTTCATCGCCGTGATCAACAGCTACATCGGAATCCGCCAAGAGCTGAAGGCGAAGGAGACGCTCGACAATCTCGCCATCCTCGTCGCGCCGAAGGCGAAGGCGGTGCGCGACGGCGGGCTGGTGGAGCTGCGCGCCGACGAGGTCGTGCCCGGCGACTGGATCCGCATCGAGCCCGGAGACCAGCTCGTGGCGGACGGCGAGGTCGCCGAGAGCCGCGGGCTCACCCTCGACGAGTCGATGCTCACCGGCGAGTCCGACGGCATCCGCAAGCGGGTCGGGGACCGGGTGCTGTCCGGATCGTTCGGCATCACCGGCTCCGGCTACTACGAGGTCGACGCGGTCCGCGAGGACAGCTACGCGGAGAAGGTCGCCGGCGAGGCGCGCACCTTCCGCCACCCGCCCTCGCCGCTCCAGGACGAGGTCAACCTGGTCCTGAAGGCGAGCACCTGGCTGATGATTCCGCTCGCGATCGTGCTGATCTTCGCGCTGCGGGCGCGAAGCGAGCCGTTGCACGACGCCGCGCAGACCGCCACCGCCGGCCTGATCACGCTGATCCCCGAGGGACTGGTCCTGCTGATGAGCGTGACGCTCGCGGTCGCGGCGATCCGGCTGGCGAGGATGGACACGCTCGTTCAGCAGATGAGCGCGCCGGAGGCGCTCGCCGCCGTCGACACGATCTGCGTGGACAAGACCGGGACCCTGACGACGGGAGAGCTCGAGCTCGTCTCGGTGGATGTCGCCGATCCGAACCAGGCGAGCGCGGCGCAGCAGGCACTGGCCCGTTTCGCCGCCAGCTCGGGCGAGAGAAACCGGACGCTCGAGGCGATCGCCGAGACGTACCCGGCGACGGGGGAGCGGGTCCGGGCGGAGGTCCCGTTCTCCTCTGAGTGGAAGTGGAGCGGCCTCACCATCGGCCGTGGCGAGACCTACGTGCTCGGGGCGCCGGACGTGCTGATGGCGCGGGGGTCGCTCTCCCTCACGGCGAATCTGCAGCACAGCCTGGAGGCGCATACGAAAGCGGGGCGTCGGGTGGTCGCGTTCGGGCGCGCCTCGGGTGGCCTGCCCGACAACCCGTACTCGGACCCGCCGCCGGCGGTGACGCCGCTGGCGCTGGTCGTGCTCGAGGAGACGCTGCGGCCGGACGCGCAGGAGACGATCGCCTACATGCGCGATCAGGAGATGGACCTGAAGCTGATCTCGGGCGACGCGCCGCAGACCGTGACCGCGGTTGCGTCCGCGGTGGGCGTCCCGGCGGGGGTCGGGGTGGTCACCGGCGACGAGCTGCCGGAGGACCGGGCCCAGCTCGGTCGAATCGCCGAGGAGAACACGATCTTCTGCCGGATCCGGCCCGAGCAGAAGAAGGCGCTGGTCTCGGCCCTGGCGGAGCGCGGCCGTTTCGTGGCGATGATCGGCGACGGGGTCAACGACGTGCCGGCCCTGAAGCGCGCGAGGATGGCGGTCGCGATGGGGTCGGGCAGCCAGATCACCAAGGGGATCGCGGACATCGTCCTGCTCGAGGACCAGTTCTCGCGCCTGCCGCGGGCGGTCTCCGAGGGGCGCCGGATCGCACGGAACATCCACCGGCTCGGGCGACTGTACGTGACGAAGACGGTCTACGCCGCGGCGCTGATCCTGGTCGTGGCCGTTCCAGGCTGGGCCTTCCCCTTCCTCCCCCGCCACCTCACCCTGGCCGCCTTCCTGACCATCGGAATCCCCTCCTTCGTCCTGGCGCTGGCACCGAGCGACGGCCCGCTCTACAGGGGCCGGCTGCTCCGAGCCCTGGCGGCCTTCGCGGTGCCCGCGGGGCTGGCGATCGCAGCCGCCTCGCTGGCGAGCTTCTTCCTCGTAGACACCGTCTTCGGCGGCTCGCTGGAGGCGGGCCGGACCGCTGCAACGACCACGCTGGTGGTGCTCGGGCTCTGCTTCATCCTGCTGCTCGAGCGCGGGCCCGGCCGTGAGCACATCGCGATTCAGAGCTACATGCTCGCCCTGGTGGCGGCCCTCGGCGCCCTCTACGCGCTCGCCCTCGCGGTACCGGCCGCTCGGAGCTTCTTCGACCTGACTCCGATGGGCGGCGGCCAGCTCTTCCTGGCGCTGCTCTCGGCCGCCGCGGGCCTGGTGCTGGCGAGCGTGGTCTGGCGCATCCCCGCCATCGAGCAGCTCGAGGAACGGCCACCCCGGCCCGACGAGGCTCCGACGGGACCGGTCACGGCTTCGATGCGCACCGCGCCGGCCGCGTCGGTGCCGCAGACCCGCGCCTCGGGACAGAGCTGATGGCCCCCTCTGGAGAAGATCGGGTTGCGCCTGGCCGCGCACCCTCGGATAACGCTCGCCGAACCAAGATCGTCGCCACCGTCGGGCCGGCGAGCCATGACACGGAGGTGCTGCGGGCGCTGCTGGAGGCGGGCGTGGACGTGTTCCGGCTCAACTTCGCCCACGGCGTGGCGGACGAGCACGCGGAGATCGTGCGCCGCATCAGGCAGACGAGCCAGGAGGCCGGCCGGGAGGTCGGGATCCTCGGCGACCTCCCCGGCCCCAAGCTCCGCCTCGGGGACCTGGTGGGCGACGTCGCGGTCCTGCATTCGGGCTCGACGGTCCGAATGCGGGGCGAGACCAACGGCACTCCGGGGAATGACGAACTGCTCACGGTGCAGTGGGACGGCTTCGCCAAGGCCGTGCACGAGGGGGACCCGGTGTTCCTCGCCGACGGGCGGGTGCGGCTTCGCGTGATCTCGACCGAGGAGGGCGAGGTCATCTGCGAGGTCGAGGCGGGCGGAGCGGTCAGCTCGCATCAGGGGGTGAACCTGCCCGGCGCGGACACCAACCTGCCGGAGACCGGCGCCTCGGATGAGCCCTGGATCGACTTCTCCTGCGAGAACGGGGTCGACCTGCTCGCCGTCTCGTTCGTGCGCCGGCCCGCGGATCTGGAGAAGGTCGAGGCGCGGCTGAAGCAGCGGGGAGCGGACATCCCGCTGATCGCCAAGATCGAGAAACCGCAGGCGGCGGAGCGGGCCCCGGAGATCATCGAGGCGGCGGGCAGCGGGATCATGATCGCCCGCGGCGACCTCGGGGTCGAGCTGCCGATCGAGGAGGTCCCGGGGGCGCAGAAGCGGCTGATCGCGCTCGCCGGACGCGCCTCGAAGCCGTCGATCACCGCGACGCAGATGCTGGCGACGATGGTGCGAGCGTCGCGACCGACCCGCGCCGAGGTCACCGACGTCGCCAATGCGATCTACGACGGCACGGACGCGGTGATGCTCTCCGAGGAGACCGCGATCGGCGACTACCCGGTCGAGGCCGTCCGCGTCATGGACCGCATCGCGCGAGTCACCGAGCCGCGCCTTCGGTACGGGGAGCTCGTCTTCACCCGGGTCGAGGAGCGCGAGCACGACATCGCGGAGACGGTCGCGCAGGTGGCGGTCGCCGCCTGCTACCGGCTCGGCCTGAAGGCGATCGTCTGCCCGACGTCCTCGGGTCGGACGGCGCGGCTGATCTCGGCGCACCGCCCGCGGGTCCCGGTGCTCGCCGTCTCGCCGCGGCTGGAGACTGTGCGGCGAATGAACCTGCTCTTCGGGATCAGCTCGACCCAGGCCGAGGACTGGACCAGCATCCGCAAGCTGCTGGACGACTGCGCGACGCTCGCGCGCGAGCACGGCATCGCGGACTCAGGGGACCTGGTCGCGGTCACGGCGGGTCTGCCGGCGCAGGGCGTCGGCACGAACCTGTTCGAGATCCATCGCGTCCCGTAGGGAGACGCGGCTCTGGTCAGCTCAGGGCATCGCGCGCCTGGGCGGTGTCGCCGAAGAACTCCGCATCGGTGAGCTTGCCATCTCTCACCTTGTAGAGCCAGACCGAGCGGCCGCCGAGCTCGTTCCCTGACTTGGTCTTGCCCACTCCCTCGACGACCACGACGACAGTCTCGCCATCGTCGGCCTCTAGGAAGTCGGTGGGCCTGGGATCGACCGACTCGAAGTTCGAAAGGAACTTCTGAATCATCTCCTTGAAGCCCTCCGGGCCGGTGTAGGTGCCACCCCAGGGCAGCGTGTCGGGAATCCTGATCTCCGCGTTGTCCTCGGTCGTCGAGACGGCTCCGTCGAGGTCTCCCTTGGCGAAATCACCCCAACGCTCCTTGACTGCGTCGGCGTTCTCACCCATCTGAATCTCCTCCTCTGATGCTGTCCACCGGACAGCAGATCGAACCTAGTCTCTGGATCAGCGCAATGCAAGGGCAGGACCCGGCGCGCCCATGCCGAACTCCGGGCGGATGGCCCTCCCGCTCGGATCCCTCGGCGGCAACCTCTTCGACCTCCACCTCGGTCTCGACGAGAAGATCCTCCGCTCGCTGCTCGTCTTCGTCTTCCTGGCAGTGGCGCTCCGGCTCGGAGGAAAGCGGGAGCTGAGCCAGATCAACGTGCTCGATCTGGCGGTGCTGCTGCTCGCCTCGAACGCGCTGCAGAACGCCCTGATCGGCAACGACAGCACCGTCACCGGGGGCGTGATCGGGGCCGGGACGCTGTTCGTGGCCAACTATGTCTTCGTCCGCCTCACGTTCCGCAGCGCCCGGGCGCGCCGCATCCTGGAGGGTACGCCGAGCGTCCTGCTTCGAGATGGCCAGCCGGACGAGAAGGCGATGCGCAAGGAGGCCATCAGCATGGCCGAGCTCGTCGACATCGCGCTCGAACACGGCTTCTCCGACCTGCACAAGGTCGGGCTGATCGTGATCGAGACCAGCGGCCAGTTCGTCTGCCTCAGTCGGGAGCAGGCGAAGAGGCTGCGGCCACAGATGCTCGAGCAGCCGGGCTAGTCGCCCGGCGGGTAGTCGCCGGGAGCCGGACGCTCGGCGCGCGGGTCGCGGCCCGGCAGCACGAACTGCGTGACGATCAGGTTGGCGACCGGTTTCTCGCCGTTCAGAATCTTCGCCTCGATCACGGCCGTGCTGCGGCCGACGTGCAGGGGGCGCGCCTCGCAGATCAGCTCATCGCCCAGGACGCCTGCGGCGAAGACGTTCAGCTTCAGCTCGATCGTCGTGAAGTCGTGGCTCGGCGGCAGGTTCCGGAAGGTGGCCCAGGCGGCGACGGAGTCGCCGAAGGCGGTCCAGACCCCGCCGTGGACGAAACCTCCCGGGTGGAGGTGGCGCTCGTCGACCACCATGCGGCCGGTCGCGACCTCGTCGGTGATCTCGAGCGGCTCGATCGCCATGTCGCCGGGGAAGGTCCCGGGCAGCCACTGCTTGATGTTGTCCGCGGTGATCTCGGAGTTCGTTGCCATCGGCTACCTCAGGAAGTCCCCGAAGGGCTCGTCGCGCTCCCGGACCGCCTCCTTGAACCCGACCTCGGCGGCGCGCTGCTGCCAGGCGAAGCCCTCGGGGGTATGGCGGGCGATGCCGTCGAAGAAGACGCCGAGCTCCTGGGTGGCCTGCAGACCCTGGGCGTAGAGCGCCTGGTTGACGAGCAGCTTGTGCATGACGAGCTGGTTGATCGGGACCCGCGCGATCCGCTCGAGCAGCGCCTCGAAGCGCTCGTCGAGTTCGGCCGCGGGGGCGGCCTCCACCGCCAGTCCCCACTCGACCGCCGTGGTGCCGTCGATCGAGTCGCCGGTCAAGAGCAGGCGCTTGGCGCGCGCGG
Source organism: Solirubrobacterales bacterium (assembly GCA_035456265.1). Classification (GTDB taxonomy): domain Bacteria; phylum Actinomycetota; class Thermoleophilia; order Solirubrobacterales; family 70-9; genus DASUPK01. The sequence goes on from DATIDP010000053.1 coordinate 10,515, forward strand.
GCCCGACCCGGAACGCCCAGAGCGCGCTCGTCGGGACGCCCCAGACTCGCGCCGGCGGATAGCCGATCTTCGCCACGTCCTCGGCGACGATCAGGTCGGAGCAGAGCGCCATGTCGGTGCCGCCGGCGACGCAGTAGCCGTGCACCTTGGTCACCGTCGGCTTGTCCGAGTGGAACAGGCTCATGAAGCCGCGCAGGTTGCGGCTCATCATCTGGTAGTCGAGGACGGGGTCCCAGGTGCCGCTCGGGTCGTGGTTGCGGGCCTGGACCATCGGATCGAGCGGCGATCCCTCGGGCGCGTCGGGCTGCGCGATCCCCTCCATGTTCCCCTCGGCCGAGCCGACCAGGTCATAGCCGCCGCAGAAGCCCGAGCCGCTCCCAGCAAGCGCGATGACGTGGACCTCGGGATCGAGGTTGGCGCGCTCCACACAGCTCGCGAGCTCGCGCGGCATCTCGAGGGTGATGCCGTTGCCGCGCTCGGGGCGGTTCAGCGTGATCCGGGCGATGGGCCCGGTCACCTCGTAGGTGAGCGTCTCGAGCGTTTCGATGCGCGGGATTCAATCAGCGCCGATGAGTCGGCCTCGGTTTCGGGGTCGTAATGGCGAAGATGTCCACGACTGTGGCGAAGTCGAAGTACACGACGATCGAGGTAGCGGGCCGGGAGGTGAAGCTCTCGAACCCGGACAAGGTCTTCTTTCCCAAGCCGGGATTCACGAAGCTCGACGTCGCCGAGTACTACATCGCCGTCGAGGAGGCCGCCGTCAATCAGCTGCGCGAGCGCCCCGGGACGATGAAGCGGTTCGTCGACGGGATCGCGGGCGAGTTCTTCTTCCAGAAGCGGGTGCCGAAGAACGCTCCCGACTGGCTGCAGACGGCGACCTTCATCTTCCCCAGCGGTCGCAGCGCGACGGAGCTGGTCGCCAATGACGCCGCGCACCTGGCCTGGGCCGTGAACCTGGGCGTCATCGACTTCAACCCGCATCCCGTGCGGCGCGACGACCTCGACCAGCCCGACGAGCTCCGGGTCGACCTCGACCCGATGCCCGGTGTCCGGTGGAACACGGTGAGGAAGGTCGCGATGTGCGTGAAGGAAGTGCTCGAGGAGCACGGGCTGGTGGGCTATCCGAAGACCTCCGGATCGCGCGGGATCCACGTGAACGTGCGGATCGAGCGGCGCTGGGACTACGTCGAGGTGCGGAGGGCGGCGCTCGCGCTGGCCCGCGAGGTCGAGCGGCGGCTGCCGCAGAACGCCACCAGCAAGTGGTGGAAGGAGGAGCGGCACGGCGTCTTCGTCGACTACAACCAGAACGCCCGCGACCGGACGATCGCCTCGGGATATTCGGTGAGGCCCGTACCGGAGGCCCGGGTCTGCTGCCCGGTCGAATGGAGCGAGGTGCCGGACGTCGAGCCCGCCGACCTGCGGCTCGACACCGTCCCAAACCGGCTGGGGAAGAAGGGTGACCCGGCGGCGGACATTGACGCGAACTGGGGATCGCTCGACGCGCTGCTCGACCTCGCGCGCCGCGACGAGGAGGGCGGCCTCGGCGACGCCCCCTGGCCGCCGCATTTCGCGAAGCAGCGGGGCGAGCCGAAGCGCGTCCAGCCCAGCCGAGCCCGCGAGGGCTGAGGGGGCGAATCGAAGGTCTGTCCTGATCAATGGGTCGTATGGACCCGAAAGGCAGGACGGTCGAACAGCGGGTCGCGAGAATCGCCTCGCGGGCCCACGGCGTGATCACCCGACGCGAGCTGCTGGAAGCGGGCGTTACTCCCAGCCCGAAAGGAGGCACCGTGTACGTGACCGACCTCTCCAGCGCCCCGAAGCGCGAAATCGATGGGCTCTCCGGCGCGACTCCCGCCTTCCCCGTCACCGACCTCTACGACGCCGGGCAGCTCTCGCTCTCGCCCTAGTTGCGCGGCCGACCAACTGCCCGACAGCCGTCCTCATGGTCCGGCCGCGCCGGGCCGATGAGTGCACGCATGGACGCGAACCAGTACGCGGTCGTCCACGGCATGCGACAGACGCGCTCGATCCTGGAGCGCTGGGGAGACGACCCGTGGCCGGTGGTTCGGACCTGGCTACTCGGCGCGCTGCTGATCGCGATCGCCCTGCTCGTCGGCGTGACGCTCACCGCCTCCGTGGTGAAGCCGGATTACGGCTTCCACTACGGGCCGACCGCGCCGGGAGGCCCGCAACCGATCGACGTGCTCGAGGTCCTCGGCCGGAACTCCCTGGTGTTGGCGCTGCACGCCTTCGCCTGCGTCGCCGGATTCATCGCGGGCGCGACGCTGCCACTGACGGCCAGCACCAAGACCGGGTTCAAGCGGCTGGTCCACGAGAAGGCCCGCCCGATCGCCTTCGGCTGGGTGATCGGGGTGACCTGCTTCTCCCTCTTCACCCAGACCGTCGGCCTCGGCCTGGTCGGCGCGACGATCGCCTGGGAGGAGCACATCTCGCCCGCCACGCTCGTCCTCACCGCCCTCCCCCACGCGCTGCTCGAGCTGACCGCCGTCTTCCTGCCGCTGGCCGCCTGGACGATCGCCAGCCGGCACGGCGAGTGGGACCAGCTGCTGGCCGCGACCTTCGTCACGGTCGCGATGGCGGTCCCGATGCTGATCGTCGCGGCAACGTGGGAGGTCTACGTCTGGCCCGAGATCCTCCACGCCGTCTCGCCCTGGCCCGCCTGACCGCCCGCAACCTGCGGCGGATGACCTAAGCGGCGGCGCTCATCAAACGCTCATCGGGCGGAGCCCCGTCCGGGGGGCGCCTAGACCAGCTGATCGATCTTGCAGTCCTTCGGCGCCTTGTCATCCCGCCAGCGGACGATCTTCGAGCCGTGCCTGATGCGTCCGCCCGAGGTGTGGTCGTAGGTGACCTCGACGACCAGCTCGGGCCGCAGCGAGAACCACTCGAGCTCGCGATCGGCGTCCCAGCGGCTCGGATCGCCCGAGCCCCTCTCGCCGGTCTCATAGGGCTTCAGCGTCTTGACCAGCTCCTTCTTCTCCTTCGCCTTCAGGCCTGAGGTGTGGCCGATCGGCCGCAGGTTTCCGTTGTCGTAGAGGCCGAGGATCAGCGAGCCGACGGTGCCCTCGTGCTTGCCCGCCCTCCACCCCATCACCACGCAGTCGATGGTCCGCACCCGCTTCACCTTGACCATGCCCTTGCGCTCGCCCGGCCTGTAGGTCGCCTCGAGCTCCTTGGCGATCACCCCCTCGCCGCTCGACAGCAGCGGCTCGGCGCTCTTGGCGGTCTTGTAGAGGGGCGTGACCTCGACCGACCCTGAGACGGTCTTCCTGCGGCCCGCCGATTCGGCGATCAGCTTCTCGAGCGCCGAGCGGCGCTCGGAGAACGGCTTGCCGGTCAGCTTGCTGCGATCCACCGCGAGCAGGTCGAACGCCCGGAAGAGGGCCGGCGTCTTCTCGGCCAGCATCCGCACCCTCGACTCCGCCGGGTGCAGCCGGTTCTGGAGAGCGTCGAACTCCTCGTGACCGTCCTCGTCCAGGATCACCAGCTCCCCGTCGAGCACGTAGCGGCCCTCTGGGAACTCGACCTCGGGGAAGTAGCGCCGCAGCGGCTTGCCTCCGCGCGACTGCATGAAGACGTCGTCGCCGTCGACGAAGACGATCGAGCGGAAGCCGTCGTACTTCGGCTCGTAGACCCAGTCCTCTCCCTCCGGGAGGACCTTGCGCGACAGCGCGAGCTGCGGCTTGATCGGGGGCTTCAGCGGCAGGGCCACGAATGGCGATCCTAGTGGGGCCGTAGAGTCGGCCCCGTGGCAGTTCCGCCGCAGAGAAGCGACTTCGTGGTGATCGGCGCCGGCATCCTCGGCCTGGCGGTTGCGCGCGAGCTCCTTGCCCGCCACCCGGGGGCGAGCCTCTGCGTCCTGGAGCGCGAGGACCGGCTCGCCGCCCACCAGACCTCCCACTCGAGCGGCGTGATCCATGGCGGGATCTATTACGCACCCGGATCGCTGAAGGCGCGGCTCTGCGTCGAGGGCGCCCGCCTGCTCTATGCCTACTGCGAGGAGCGGGGCATCGAGGCGAAGCGGAACGGCAAGCTGATCGTCGCGACCGAGGAATCCGAGCTACCGCGGCTGGGCGAGCTCGAGCGCCGCGGCCTCGCCAACGAGGTCCCGGACCTGCGGCGCATCGGCCCGGATGAGATCGGCGAGATCGAGCCGCACGCCCGCGGCATCGCCGCCCTGCATTCACCCGCGACGGGCGTCGTCGACTTCGCCCGGGTCGCGGCGGCCTTCGCAGAGGACGTTGCGGCAGCCGGCGGCGCCGTGGCCACGGGCTGCGCGGTCCACGGACTCGTCCCGGGGAACGGCGCGCTCGAGGTGCGCCACAGCACCGGAGCCGTCGAGGCTGGTTCGGTGATCAGCTGCGCGGGCGCCTGGTCGGATCGGCTCGCGGTGGCCGGCGGCGCGCCTCCTGAGCCGCGGATCATCCCTTTCCGCGGCGCCTACCTGCGGCTGCGGCCGGAGCGCCGGCAACTGGTCCGCGCCAGCATCTACCCGGTCCCGGACCCGGAGCTTCCCTTCCTGGGCGGCCACCTGACCAGGGGCATCGACGGCGAGGTCCTGCTCGGCCCTTCGGCTCTGATGGTGGGGGCCAGGGACGCCTATCGGCTGCGCCGGGTCCGCCGGCGCGACCTGGCGTCGAACCTCGCCTGGCCCGGGACCTGGCGCCTCGTCAGCCGCTTCTGGCGTACCGGCCTCACCGAGCTGCGGCACGCGGCGAGCCGTCGTGCGTTCGTCGCCGACCTCCGCCGCTTCGTTCCGGAGCTCGACGTCGCCGACGTGCTCCCCGGCCCCTCGGGTATCCGGGCCCAGGCGGTCGGCCGCGACGGGCGGCTGGTCGACGATTTCGTCGTCCACCGCACAGAGCGGGCGCTGCACGTGCGCAACGCGCCCTCACCCGCCGCGACCTCCTCGCTCGCCCTGGCCAGGCTGATCGCCGACGAGGCCGAGCGCCTCTGACGGCGACTAGCAGCCGCCGACGAGCAGGAAGATCGCGATGATCAGGACGATCACCACGCCGAGCGCGATCAGCCTGCGGCGCAGGTAGACGTCGCCGCCACCGTAGTGGCGCTCGATCTGTCCCTCTGCACCGCGGGGACTCGATCCCTCGAGCAGCTCCTCGTCCCCGGTCGCGGGCGGCTCGCCACGCCTGGCGCGCGCCCGTGCTTGAGCGGCGGCCCGGCGCTCCTCCGGTGTTCTCCCTCCAGATTCCATGCGCGCAGCCTAAGCGCATTCCGCTTCCTCGGGTGGACAAGCGCCGTCAGCCCGCCAGGTCGTTGAGCGTCAGGAGGAGGTCCCGAATCGGGCGGAACGAGCCGCCCGGAGCGGAGATCTCCTCAGCTCGTCCGACGTCGCTGAGCGCCACGTCCGCCTCGAGGTGGATCGCCGTGGCCCCGCCCAGCCTGGCGCTGTCGGCCGGCGAGGGGGCGAATGCGGCCCGGAGCTGGAGCTCGTGCAGGACGCGGTCGTCGAAGCCGACGCAGGCGACGGCCCTGCCGGAAACGCTCGGCTCACTGACTCCCAGAGCCTCCGCGAGCGGCGCCAGGTCCCGCGCCACCACATCGCCTCGGAGCGGCGCGGCGATTCGCTCGCAATCGACGCCGCCGGCGCTGTCCTGTCCGGTGACGCGGGCCGGCCCGAGCCAGTCCCGTACGTCGAGGCGCAGTCCGCCGTCCGCGGCGAGCCTCGCGTTCGCATCGGCGACCGCCGGCGCGCCGACCTCGTACCGGTTGCCGTAGACCGTCAGATAGATGTTCTCGCCAGTCGAGACCAGGCGCCCTGAGACCGGGAAGCCGACGGCGCTCGCCGACATCCTCCAGTCGAAGCTTGGGATCCGGGTCCCCCCGCCGCTCCGGTAGGGCCCGTCGAGGCGCAGCGTGATCGGGCCGGAGAGCTGCGGGATGCCGTCCACGCGAAGGCGCGATTCGATCTCCGCATCCGCGCTGATGATCGGATGCGCGGCGGCGGAGTCGAGCATCGCCTCGGCGGGGACGGTCTCGTGGTGGGAGCCGCCGCAGCCGACGAGCGCGGCCGCCACGACCAGGGCGACGAAGGGTGATCGGCGCATGCCTGGGTAGTCTCACAACGTGGCGGTCCGCGAAGCGATCCCGCGGCAGGCAGAGGCAGAGGAGGGCGTTTCCTCCTTCGCCAAGTCGCTCTTTCTCGGCGAGATCCATGAGGAACTGGTCTTCCCGTGGCCGACCGCAGATAAGGAGGAGCAGGATCGGATCCGCGCCCTGAACGCCCGGATTCGCGACTACTGCGCCGAGCACTACGACCCGAGCAAGGCCGAGGAGGAGCGCTGGATCCCCGATCAGGTGCTCCGCGACCTGGGCGAGATCGGGGCGCTCGGGCTCTACGTGGACGAGGAGTACGGCGGCCAGGGCCTCTCGCAGACCGGCTACGCGCGCGTCTTCGAGACCGTGGGGCAGATTGACGCGACCCTCGGGATCGTCCTCGGCGTGCACCAGTCGATCGGCTTCAAGGGGATCTCGCTGTACGGCACGGAAGAGCAGAAGGAGCGCTTCCTCCCAGACCTCGCGACCGGCCGCAAGCTGGCGGCGTTCGCGCTGACGGAGCCGGAGGCGGGATCCGACGCCTACAACGTGCGCTCCCGGGCGGTGGAGCAGCCGGACGGCTCCTGGGTCCTGAACGGCGAGAAGCGCTACATCGGCAACGGCTCGCGGGCCGACGTGATCACGACCTTCGCCCGAGCCGAGGTCGGTGGCGAGGACAAGCACATCGCCCTCCTGCTCGAGAAGGGCATGAAGGGGCTCGAGGTCGGCGACCGCTACGACACGATGGGCCTGCGCGCCAACGACCTGCGCCGCCTCTACTTCAAGGACGTGCGCGTGCCGCCCGAGAACGTCCTCGGCGAGCCAGGGCAGGGCTTCCGGGTGGCGATGCAGGTCCTCAACAACGGCCGGATCGGCCTCGGCACCGGCTCGGTGGGCGGTGCGAAGAAGCTGCTCGACCTGGCGATCGAGCACGTCAAGGAGCGCCGCCAGTTCGGCCAGCCGCTGGCGGACTTCGAGCTGGTCCAGGACAAGATCGGCTGGATGGTCTCCTACCTCTTCGGGCTGGAGTCCATGACCTACCTCACCTGCGGCCTCGTCGACTCCGGGGTCCCCGACTACTCGCTCGAGTCGGCGATCTGCAAGGTCTCGGGAACGGAGTTCCTCTGGTACGCGGCCAACCGGGCGCTGCAGCTCGCGGGCGGTGAGGGCTACATGCGCGACCAGCCCTACGAGAAGGTGCTCCGCGACACCCGGATCTATCCGATCTTCGAGGGGGCCAACGACGTCATGCGCGCCTTCATCGCGCTCGGCGGCTTCAAGCCGGTGGGCGAGAAGCTCGAGGGGCTGTCGGAGATCGAGCTGACCGATCCGATCGGCTCGATCGGAGTGCTCATCGACTACGCCTCGGACCGCATTCAGCGCGAGGTCCGCCCGGACAGGATCACCAAGGCGCACGAGGACCTCTCCGAGCACGCCGACGCGGTCTCCGACCAGGTGAAGCGGCTGGCCGGCGTCACCGAGAACCTCCTTCGGGACCACCGCAAGGACATCATCGGGCGGCAGTTCCAGCAGAAGCGGCTCGCGGACAACATCTCGGACATCTACGCCCAGATCGCCGTGCTGTCGCGGGTGACTGCAATCTTCGAGGACCAGGGAGTGGAGCCCTCGGGACAGGAGCGCTTCATCGCCGACACCTTCTGCGCGAGAGCCGCGCAACGCGTCTCGAGCCGGTTCGACCAGGTCGAATCGAACGACGACGAGCGGATGACGGCGATCGCGAAGCTCGCCTACAAGCGCGGCTCCTACGGCTACGCGCTCTTCGAAGACTGAGGGCTAGCGCCGCTTCTTCGACTTCTCGCCGAAGACCTTGCGGTCAAGGAACGGCACGACGGTCTTCAGGAAGGCGTTGGTCCTCGGTGCCGCCGTGAGGGGGTCGAGGTGGCTGTTCTGCGGATTGCGGTTGACGAGCATCGACTCCCGGCGGGTGGTGCGCGACCGGCGGATGAAGTTGCGCGCGCCGTCGAGGACGTGGGCGCCGGCGAGGTCGGTCGCGATCGCGTAGAGCGGCAGGTTCACCTTGCGGGTGTGGAAGAGGCGCAGGCCGAGGAAGTTCCCGACGTCGTTGGCGCTCATCCGGTCCGCCCCGTTGGTGTCGATCGTCAGCCGCTTCGGGAAGTACCACTCGACCGCGTTGCTCGGCTCCTGGGCGAAGGTCTCGGCGAGGCGGCTCACCGGCGTGACGCCTCCGTCGACCCAGTCGCGCGGATCGCCCGACGCCGCCAGCCCGCCGCCGTTGACGTGGAGCAGGCCGAGGGCCGCCGGTGAGGTGTCGCGGTCGAAGGCGTAGCCGAAGAGGGCGCGGTTCGTGACCGGGAACGGCGGGTTGAACTCGGTCGGCAGCAGCGGATAGCTCTGCAGCGTCGTGGCGGACGCGGTCGGCGCCTTCTCGGCGTAGAGCCCGCCGATCTCGGCGAACAGGCCGGCGGCCTCCGGGATCCCGATCCCCAGCAGGTCCAGGAACGGGCTGCCCGTCCGCAGGTCCGCGATCGCCTGCTGGGCCTGCGAAAGGCCGTAGGCGTCGAAGCTCCCCAGGAGGCCTCCGTCCATCAGGACGAGCCCCCTGAGGTCCTTGAAGCCGGGGCGGCCGTTGAAGTCCCAGGCCGCGTAGGCGACGGTCAGCGAGGCGCCGAGCGAGTGTCCGCCCAACACCACCTGCCTGCGCCCGTGCGCCCGTGCCCGCAGCACGACCGCGCGAGCGTCGTTGAGAGCGACCGCCATCCCCCACTCGCGTGCGTACGGGTCCTGGTTCGCGCCCCGGAAGCGGAACCCGCCGCCGTTCAGGTAGTAGTCGAACGCCCGCTGGAGCGGGATCCGCCCGCTCTCGGCCGCCGCGAAGGTGGCGGTGTCCTCGAGCGCCTGGGTGCGGCGGTCGATCGCCCAGACCTGGAGCCCCCGGACGTGCTTGACGAGGTAGCGGGCGTCCAGGGTGAAGTCACCGGCTCCGCCCTGGGTGCCCGGCATCAGGACGAGAACCCGCTTGGCCGACTTCGGCCCGAACTGGTGGACCGTGACGTGATTGAACTCGGCCGGGCCCGGCGCTGACGGCGTCGGCACCGCGATCAGGCGCTCCCGCGCCGGCGCGGGCGGCGCGGCGAGCGCCGTGACCAGCAATGCCGCAGCGGTCGCAGCCAGCACGACGGTCGCGCGCCGACGAGTCCTGATCGCCTTCTCCTCCATCCCTGGAGGAGGCAGGCTAGTGCCTCGCTAGTTCGACTGGCCGGGGGGTGTCTTCGACTGGCCCGGTGGGGTCGTCGCCTGGCCGGGCGGGGTCTTCGTTCGGCTCGGCGAGGTCCTCTTCGCCTTTCCAGGCGGGGTCTTCGCCTGCCCCGGCGGGGTCTTCACCTGCCCCGGCGGGGTCTTCTCCTGGCCGGGCGGGGTCTTCGCCTGCCCCGGCGGCGTCGACCCGTTCAGCCCGACCGCCTTGCCCTGGTCGTGGCCCTTTGCCTTGCCCTGAGCCTTCTCGTGCTGCTTGCGGGCGTGCTCGTGCGCGGCGGTCGAGTTGCCGCCCTTGCCCTTCGGCTTGGCCTTGGCGGCCTCGGAGACGTCGTTGCCGCCACCCTCTCCAGTCGTCGTCTGAAGCTCCGTCTTGTCGGCCTCAGGCGCCCGGCCGTGGTCGGCGGGCTGGTTGGGGAGCGTGATCCCGACGGAGTCGAAGGCGTCGCGAGCCGGCCCCGGGACGGTCACGCCCGCAAACGCGAGACCCGCGAAGAGCAGCGGGATCGACGCGACGGCGATGGCGACCTTCGCCACGAGGGCCCGGCGCGAGCGACGCACCGGCGGTGCGGCGCGACGCCTGCTCGCCTGGGTCTCGGCCTCGATCGTGGCGGCGCGGGCGGCCGCCGCGAGGCGGGGGACCATGGTCGCGGTCAGCTCCCGGGGCGGGCGGGCGGGAACCGCCGCGCGCAGGGCCTCCGTATAGAGGGTGACTTCTCCCATCTCACCTGGATAAGCGTCGTTTCCGCTCACAGGGGTACTCCCTTCCGCGCCAGCAACCGCTTGACCGCGGCCAAACCCCGTCGCTGGAGGGCCTTGACCGCTCCCGGGCGCTTGCCGACCACCTTCGCGACGTCCTCGATGCCCATGTCCGCGACGAACCGCAGCAGGAGGACGGCGCGCTGGTCCTCGGAGAGGTCCGCGAGGATCCGCTCGACACGCTCAGTGCCGATCCGCGCGAGTGCCTCCTCCGCCGCGTCGTCCGCCCGCTCGCCCGGCTCCGGCGGCTCGGCGGCGAGCTCGACGGGGCGACGCGCCGCGTACCGGCGCGCGTCGATCAGGCGGTGGTGGGCGATCGTGAAGACCCACGAGCGAAAGCCGGACTCCTCCCCATCGAAGCTGGAGATGTCGCGTGCGACCTGGAGGAACGTCTCGCCGACGATGTCCTCGGGATCGGGCGCCCCGTTCGCTCGGAGGTAACCCAAGACGACCGGAGCGAGCTCCTCGAAGATCTCCTCCCAGGCTCCCTCGTCGCCGGCCCTCGCGGCCGCGAGGAGGTTGCTGAACCGCTCCTCGCTCACACCCGCGAACGTAGCGGGCCGAGCGCTGTGGGGCAGCACCGACGCGGTTAAGAGCGGGTTGCGCTTTAACCTGCAGGCTGTATGTCAACTGCCTCGACGAGCCGGCGCCCCGGCCGCCGCGAAGCGGATGCCCAAGCGACTCGCGACGCCCTGATCAATGCTGCACTCGAGCTCTTCACCGAGCGCGGCTACGCGGGCGTGGGCACCGAGGAGATCGTCGCCCGGGCCAAGGTCACCCGCGGGGCGCTCTACCACCACTTCGCCGACAAGCGGGACCTCTTCCGCGTCGTCTTCGAGCGGGTGGAGCGCGAGCTGATGGAGCGCATCGGCGCCCGCATGGAGGCGACGGACGACCCGTGGGCACTCATGCTCGCCGGCATGCGCTCTTTCCTCGACGCATGCGAGGAGCCGGCGGTGAAGCAGATCTCGCTGACCGACGCGCCCGCGGTGCTCGGCTGGCAGGAGTGGCGGGAGATCGACAATCGCCACGGGCTCGGTCTGACGCGCGCCGCCCTCCAGGGCGCCGTGGATGCGAGCGCCCTGCGGCAGATCGCGGTCGAGCCGATGGCGCACCTCTTCGTCGCCGCCCTCTCCGAGGCGGCCTTCGTGATCGCACACGCCGATCACCCGGGCAGGGCGCGAGCCGAGGTCGAGAAGGCGCTGGTCCAGCTGATCGAGGGCTTGCGCCCTTAACCGGGCTCCTCGGCAGCGGCCCGAACCCCCCGCACGATCAGCATTCTCGCCATTGTTCCCGCCGGAACCGCATGCGCCGCCGCAAGCTCGCGGAGCAGCTGGAAGTCCCTCTCGGTGAGCCGAACCCCCACATGCCGTGACTTGAATGAGCGCCCGGTCTTCCCGGCCGGTAACTCCGGGGCCCGCGTCGCCGGCCTGATCTGCTCGGCGCTGGGTTTCCGTCGCGGCGGAGGCAGTTGGTTGTTGTGACGATTGACCGCGTCCAGGTGGATGAGGAAATCGTCGAGTGAGTCGAAGTCCTCAGGGCGCTTCGATGGCCAGATCTGGAGCGGGTCACCCGTGAACGGGTCCGGATAGCGCCGGGCGTACTGATGACCCGGCTTCGGAGTGAACCCCCTTTCCTCACGGTGATCGCCGGCGTGATCATCGTGATCGCCGGCGTGATCACCGTGATCGCGGGCGTGATCATCGTCAGACGAGGTGTGCCGGTCGGGGTGGATGGGGTCAGCCCAGCCTCCTTCAGCTCAGGCGTTGCCCGCCAGGAGTGACTGAACCTTCGCGGTTCTGAAACGAAACGCGCCCCCGGCGCCAGCTCTCCAGGACCGTGGCTTGCTTCAGCAGCCCGTGCTTGTAATGGGGCTTGTCCGGCTCGTCGCGGTCAGGAGGAAGCAGATGAAGGCGTAGCGACCCGACTTTGGGTTCAGGGTCGTGACCTCCTGCTGGACCGTCGGCATCGCGGCTCAGTCGATGCGCTCGACGAGCATCGCCTCGCCCTGGCCGCCGGCGACGCACATCGTCTCGAGGCCGACCTCGTGGTCGTCGGTCTCCATGACGTTGATGAGGGTTCCCATGATCCGGGCGCCGGTCATGCCGAAGGGGTGCCCGAGAGCGATCGCCCCGCCGTGCGTGTTGAGCTTCTCGAGCGGGATGTCGCACTCGGCCATGATCGGGATCACCTGCGCCGCGAACGCCTCATTGAGCTCGACGGCGTCGACGTCGTTCATCGTCATGCCGGCGCGGTCGAGCACCTTCTTGATCGCGCCGATCGGCGCGACGCCCATGTACTCGGGCTCGTTGCCGTGCGTGGCGGCAGTGCCGAGCCGAACGCGGGGCGTAAGGCCGAGCTCCCTGGCCTTGTCCTCCGACATGACCAGGACCGCGGCGGCGCCGTCGTTGAGTGGGCAGGAGTTCCCGGCCGTGACGCCGCCACCGCCCTCGAAGGCCTCGGGCAGCTCGGCGAGCTTCTCCAGCGTCGAGCTCGCGCGCGGGCCGTCGTCCCTGGCGACCTCGTTCCCATCGGGGAGCTTGACGGGCACGATCTCGCGATCGAAGAAACCGTCCTCCTGGGAGTTGACGGCCAGCTCCTGGGAGCGCTGCGCGTACTTGTCCATGTCCGCGCGGCTGACCTCGTACCTCTTCGCCACGTTCACGGCGGTCACGCCCATCTCGATGTAGGCGTTCGGCTGCCCGTCCTTGCCCTGCAGCTTCTCGTTCTGGTCGGCGGCACCGGCCGGCTCGGTGCGCTCGTTGTAGCGGCTCACCCACTCGACACCGGCGGCGATGTAGGTGTCGCCCTGGCCGGCGCGGACGGCGTTGGCCGCGTGCCGGATCGAGTCCAGGCTCGAGGCGCAATAGCGGGACATCGTCACGCCGTTGACGGTCTCGGGCAGCTTCTCGGAGAGCAGCACCAAGATCCGGGCGATGTTGAAGGCCTGCAGGCCCTGCGGCATGCCGCAGCCGCAGAAGACGTCCTCGACCGAGGCGGGATCGACGTCGGGATTGCGCTCGAGCAGCTGATCGATCACGTAGGCGCCCATCTCGTCGGGGCGCAGCTGGGCGAGGGATCCCTTGAACGCCCTGCCGATGGGCGTGCGGACGGTGTCGACGATCACTGCTTCGGGCATGGAAAGAGTCTCCTTGGTCGTGCCTGGGTGGACGGACGCGGAATGGTACGTGGAGAGGCGAACCGAGGCGCCTTCACCCGCTGCCGGTCTAGGATTCGCGCATGGCAGACGGCAGGCCGCTCATTCCGCGCATCCGAATGCCGCGGATCACCCGCCCGGGGCGAGCCTCACGCGCCGCCAGCGAGCAGACCACGGCGACCAAGCCGCTGACCAGGCCGGATCAACCGGAAAAGGCGGGCAACGGCGCCGAGCCGGCGACCAGGGCTCCGGCGACCAAGGCCGGGGCTGCGGCGCCGGCCGCCGAGGCTGCTGCGACGCCCGGGACCGCCAAGCCCGGCGAGAGCGCGACCACGCTCCAGCCCAACCTGCAGGAGCGCATCGAGGGCCTGCAGGGCTGGATGGCCGAGATCGAGCGCAAGCAGGCGCGGCTCACCTATTTCGGCGGGCTCGCGCTGCTGCTCGCCCTCGGCGCGGCCGGCGCGGCGCTCTACTTCGGGCTCACAGCGCACTCCGACAGCGCCACGAAGAAGGACCTCGACGCACTCACGAACCGGGTCAACTCCCTGCAGGGCGCGGTGACGAAGAACAGCAAGGACACCCAGAACGCCCTGAACGCCTCGATCGCCCAGCTTCAGCAGTCGATCGGCAACCTGCAGAAGCAGCAGGCGCAGGCGGCGGCCAACATCTCGACGCTGCAGAGCCAGGTCGCCTCCGGCGCGCTCAACAAGAACGCGGTGACGCCTGGCGTCACACCCACCACGCCGGGCGCGGCCACGACGACCACCACGCCGAAAAGCGCCAACGGCAAGACGCCGTAGTTAGTAGCGTTAGTCACTAACTTTCCCGCGTAATCCGCACGCGCGTCCGGTGGGTGCTCTAGCTTGACGCGCGGAATCGGCTCGAAAGGAGGTCCTCGATGCCTGAGGGCTACTGCGTCAAGGAACGCAAGAAGGTCGAGATCAAGGATCCGCAGCAGGTCACGATGAAGAACGGCCGCCCGGCGATCCAGGGCACGTGCCCGGACTGCGGGACCAAGATCTTCAAGATCGGGAAGCTCGAAGCCTAGTCCCGCGTAGACAGTGGCATTCAGGCGTCGTGCGCCACTGGTGCGCCAGGCAGTGCGCCAGTGGCAGCCGCGCCAGCCGTCCTAGCGGCATCCTCGGCTCGCTCTCACTGGGCCGCGAGGTAGGGGTCCTCGCCGGGTGTAGGCTGGGCTTCCACCTAGGGGAAGAGGTAGGACATCAAGACGCCGGCACACCTGCTCTCGCTGCTGGCACTCGGCACGCTCGGGCTCGTCGCCTGTGGAGGAAACGACGACGAGGAGGAGACGACAAGGGCCTCGGCCGGGAGAGTCACCGTGACCACCAGCGACACCGCGGACGGCGGGTACACCTGGGAGGTCTCGCCGACGCCGACTGCGGAGACGACGTTGGTGAACTTCAAGAACGAGAGCAAGGAGCCGCATGCGCTGATCTTCGCGAGGCTGGGTGAGGGATACGCCGTCGACGAGGCCGTCGAACTGGAGGGCGGGAAGGGATCGGCCACGGAGGTGATTCGCATGACTTTCGCCGCGCCTGGGAATCGCGACGCCGACCCCCGCGGGGAGATCGCGGACGTGACGAAGCCGATTGTTCCGGGTGACTACGTGATGCTCTGTCCGCTCGCTGGCAAGAACGGCCCCCACTACAAGCTCGGGCAGCTCGCGGAGTTCGCGATCGAGTAGCGGAGGGCCCTCGAAGCCGTCGGCCTTTCGGAGTAGACGATGTCGCAGGAGAACGTCGAGAAGGTGAGGGCGGGATTCTCGGCGCACAACCGTGGCGACCTGGACGCCTGGCTGGGCCTGTATGACCCGGAGGTGGTGTTCGAGACGCTCCTCCTGGGCACCCACCAAGGCAAGGAGGCCATGCGCTCGCTCTACCACGAGAATCAGGCGAACCAGTCCGGTTACACCGCCACCCCCGTAGAGCTGATTGACGCCGGGGACAAGGTGATCACGGTGGTCCAAGTCGGCGGAGCCGGGACCACCAGCCAGATCGCCCTGGATGACCAGATCGCATTCATCCACACCTTCAAGGACGGGTTGGTGGTGAGAGAGCAGACCTTCCGAAACAGGGAGGAAGCCCTCGAAGCCGCCGGCCTCTCGGAGTAGGCGATGTCGGAGGAGAAGGTCGAGCGCGACTACGCACAGGACTGGCGCACCACGTTCGATCACTTCAGGCAAGAGCCCGTCGAGCAGATCGTCGCGGGAGACGACAAGGTCGCGGTCTTCAGGGTCAGCGGACGCGCCAAGCTGAGCGGCGTCGAGACGGATCTGACTTACGCGGCCCTCTTCAATCCCCCTCCGCCCCGGGCGCGTAGGTGCTTACGCAGGCCGCGATCGCGGTCGTACCTACGAACGCAGTGGAGGTGTGGATGCGCGTCAACCGACGTTTCGCAGCGTTTGTCGTGATCGCAGCCGCGGCGGCCGTGCCGATAGCCGGCTGCGGTGGCGGCGGCAACGACAACGGCACCAGCGCCGATACGGGCGGCGGGGCCACGCAGGCCTCGACGACCGCGGGTGGCGCGGGCGGCGGCTCCGAGACGGTGGACCTGACCGCCGTCGACTACAAGTTCAATCCCTCCGACAAGACGGTGAAGTCCGGCAACGTCAGCTTCAACCTGAAGAACGACGGCCAGACCGCTCACTCACTCGAGATCGAGGACGTCAACGGCCAGGACAAGGAGCTCGAGGGGGAGGTCTCGCCAGGCCAGAGCGGCACCCTGGCGGTCAACCTGCCGCCCGGGAAGTACGAGTTCTACTGCCCCGTCGACGGCCACAGGCAAATGGGCATGGAGGGCGAGATCACCGTCAAGTAGCGCGGGAACGCCACTACGCCCCCGAGGACGCCCACCTGAGCCGTGCCGTCGGGCCCGAGCGTCACGGGGGCGTAGTTCGGTCCCATGCGAGCCCCGCAACCCCTTTGACGCATCCGGCGGCGAGCATGCGGAAGACTTGTTCTCCATGGCGCAGAAGCCGCTCGAGCTGATCCTGGCTCGGAATTTCCTCACCAGCCTCTCCACACCGGCGTTCCTGGTCGAAGAGAGCGGTGCGCTGATCTTCTACAACGAGGCCGCCGGCGCCCTGCTCGGGATCTCCTTCGAGGAGTCGGGCCGGATGGAGGCGAGCGACTGGGGACACCGGCTCGCCCCCTTCGACGAGGGCGGCAAGGTCGCCCCCATCGAGGAGAGGGAGATGACCAAGGCGCTCCGCAAGGGCAGGCCCGCGCACGGGCGCTTCAGGATCCGATCGGCGCAGGGGGAGGAGTTCGAGATCGAGGCGAGCGCTCTGCCGATCGTCGCCGAGGGCGGCCGGGAGGGCGCGATGATCTTCTTCTGGACGCAGAGCAACTCTCGCGGCGGGGATTAGCGCGCTATAGGCTGGGTCAAGGAGAGAGGAGATGGAGAGGTTCGGATGAGGATCAAGGTATGGGGGTCAAGAGGGTCGGTTCCGGCGCCCGGCCCCGAGATGAATCGATACGGCGGCAACACCTCCTGCGTCGAGCTCGAGCTCTCGGACGGCACCGGTCTGATCATCGACGCGGGCACCGGCATTCGCAGCCTCGGCGTGGGCATCGCCGAGACGCTCCCCACGATCAACATCCTCCTCACCCACCTCCACCTGGACCACATCCAGGGCCTGATGTTCTTCGCGCCGTGCTTCCGCTCCGAGTCCCAGATCACGATCTGGGGCCCCTCCTCGCCCGAGGCCTCGCTGGAGGAGCGGATCGCCCGCTACATCTCCGCGCCGCTCTCCCCCGTCGAGGTTCGGGAGCTTCCCTGCGGGATCAGCTTCCGCGATACCCCCGCCACCGAGTGGGAGATCGGGCCGGCGAAGATCCGCGCCGAGGCGGTCACCCACCGCGGGCCCACGCTCGGCTACCGGATCACGGACGGCGACACCACGGTCACCTACATCTCCGACCACGAACCCGGCCTGGGGGCCTCGCTCGAGACGCTCGAGCCCGAGTGGATCTCGGGATTCGATCTCGCCCGCGATGCCGACCTGCTGATCCACGATTGCCAGTACACCGACGACGAGTACCCCGAGCACGTCGGCTGGGGCCACTCGAGGCTCACCGACACGCTCACCTTCGCGCGCCGGGTGGATGCACACCGCCTGATGCTCTTCCACCACGACCCGCTCCACTCCGACGACTTCCTCGACC
>DATIDP010000054.1:0-2297 GCA_035456265.1 Solirubrobacterales bacterium
GCCGTCCTTGCGGGCGGCCGATACCTGGTTGCCCAGGTGCAGCTCGATCCCCTCCGCCTGCAGCGCCTCGGCGAGCGCGTCGCCGAGCGGTTTCGGCTCACGGGCGAGCAGATGGTCCATGCCCTCGACCAGCGCGACCTCGGCGCCCATCCGGCGCACGGCCTGCCCCATCTCGACTCCGACCGGGCCGCCGCCCAGGACGAGCAGCCGGCGGGGTACCTCCTTGATCCCGGTGGCCTCGCGGTTGGTCCAGACGCCGTCGAGCTCACGCAGGCCGGGCACCGGCGGGATCACCGGGTCCGAGCCGGTCGAGATCACGATGTGCTCGGTCGAATAGGTCGAGTCGTCCACAGAGACTCGGCCCGGCCCGGCGATCCGCGCGGAGCCTCGCAGCAGGTCGATGCCGTTGCTCTCCATCCAGCTGACCTGTCCGGCATCGTCGTAGCCGGAGACCTGGAAGTCGCGCCAGGCGAAGGCCTGCTCGGCGTCGAGCGGACCGGTAATCGCCTGGCGTGCGCCCGGGGCTTCGCGCGCGGCCTGGATCACCTCGCCGGGACGAAGCAGCGTCTTCGATGGTATGCAGGCCCAGTAGGAGCACTCGCCCCCGACCAGCTCTCGCTCGGCGATCGCCACCCGGAGGCCGGCGTCCGCGAGATGGCCGGCACAGTGCTCGCCGGCTGGCCCGCCGCCGATCACGATCACGTCATAGTCGGCGGAGCTCATTCCACCATCCCCTTCGCCTTGTCGATCTCCCAGGCCGCGGTGATCAGCCCGATGTGACTGAAGGCCTGCGGGAAGTTGCCAAGCTGCTCGCCATTGGCCGTATCGATCTCCTCGGCCAGCAGGCCGAGATCGTTCGCGTAGCCGGCGAGCTGATCGAACAGCTTCTCGGCGCGCTCCACCTCGCCGGCCTTGGCCAGGCAGGAGACGAGCCAGAAGGAGCAGATCACGAACGTCCCCTCCTCCCCGGTGAGCCCGTCGGCGTTCAGCCCCTCGTCGTTGCGGTAACGCAGGACGAGGCCGTCCTCGGTCAGGTCGCGAGCGATCGCCTCGATCGTCGAGCGCATCCGCTCGTCCGTGGCCGGCAGGAAGCCAAGGATCGGCATCAGCAGCTGGGCAGCGTCGAGCTCGTCGGAGTCGAACGACTGGGCGTAGGCCTGTCGCTTCTCGCTCCAGCCACGTTCGAGGACCGCCTCGCGGATCTCGTCGCGGACGCGGGACCACTCCTCGATCTTCGCGTTCTCGCCCAGGGCCGGGGCCAGCTTCACCGAGCGGTCGAGCGCGGTCCAGCAGAGCACCTTCGAGGAGAGGTGATGGCGCGGGTCGCCGCGCATCTCCCACATCCCCGAGTCGGTCTCCTTCCAGCGCCGCGCCGCAGTGTCGGCAAGGTCGGCGACGAATGCCTGGATCTCCATGTGAAGCTCGCCGAGCTGCGAGCGGTACAGGTACAGCGAGTTGAGGAGCTCGCCGTAGACGTCGAGCTGGACCTGGTCCCAGGCCCCGTTGCCGACCCTGACCGGGCGCGAGTCCCTCCAGCCGCGAAGGTGGGGGAGCTCTCGCTCGGTGAGGTCGTGCTCTCCGCCAATCCCGTACATGATCTGCAGCGACCCTTCGCCCGCGCGGCCGCCGGCCGAGCTGGTCATGAAGGAGACGAACTCCTCGGCCTCATCCGAGCAGGCGCCGATGTAGAGCGCCTCGAGGGTCAGGCTCGAGTCCCGGATCCAGGAGAAGCGGTATTCCCAGTTGCGTTCGCCGCCCACGGTCTCCGGCAGCGAGGTGGTGGGCGCGGCGACGATCGCCCCGGTGGGTCGGTAGGTGAGCCCCTTGAGCACCCGCGAGCTGTGCCTGACCAGCTCCTTGTGGGGGCCCTCGTAGATGTCGTGCTCGCCCTCCCAGGAACGCCACGCCTCGATCGTGTCGTCGATTCGCGCGGCGACCCGATCCGGCGCCGTGGGCGCGGGCTGCTCGGCGCTCTCCACCGGCGCCCAACGCATCGCGAAGCCCAGCTGCTCGCCCTCGGAGACCTCGAAGGAGGCGCGCATGGTCGAGTCGGTTATCTCCACCGGCGACCCGGTCCGGACCGCGATGCGATTGGGGCCGCCGAAGGTCCGGCCTCCACCGTTCTCCTGGCGGAAGAGCGGCTTGACCAGGCCGTACTCGCCACGCGGGGCGAGCTCCATCTCGAGGTCGACCCGCCCCGAGACCCCCTCGACGGAGCGCAGGATCTCGTGGGGGACGTCGAATCCCAGCTCGTGGGCGCGCTGCCCCTCCATGAAGGCGAGCGCATCGCGCAGCCT
>DATIDP010000055.1:0-7790 GCA_035456265.1 Solirubrobacterales bacterium
GGGCGGGCAGCGATTGACCGCGCTGATGTAGGCGTCGCGAAGCCGCAGCCCGTCATCGAGGCTCACGGAGGTCGGCTGGTTGGCGAGCCCGGCGCGATGAAGCGCCGAGAACAACCAGTCCCCGGACCGGTCCCCCGTGAAGATGCGTCCGGTCCGGTTGCCGCCATGGGCGGCCGGCGCCAGCCCGACGATCACGATCCGCGCGCGCGGATCGCCGAAACCGGGCAGCGGACGGGCCCAGTAGGGCTCGCCGCGATAGCGACGCGGCGGTTCTGCCGCGCTCCGCTCACGCCAGTCGACCAGCCGGGGGCAACGGGTACATCGGGTGATCTCCCTGGCGACGGCGGCGAGAGAATCGGCCATCAGGCGGGTGGTCCGGGGCGCAGCATCATCTGAAGCCTCTCGCACCCGCAGATTTCCAGGGGCACACCTGCCGACCAGCGGCACGAGAGATCGGATCGCGTCTGGGACAACCGTCGATACCGCTTCTGGGGTCGCCGGACCCGGCATATACTCGCCCCGCGGTGCTGCCGAAGCTCACGGTCATCACCCCATCCTTCAACCAGGGCGGGTTCATCGAGCGCACCATTCGATCGGTGCTCGACCAGGGCTATCCGAACCTGGAATACGTGATCGTCGACGGTGGCTCGACCGACGACACCGTCGAGATCATCCGCCGCTACGAGGACCGGCTGGCCTGGTGGGTGTCGGAGCCCGACGAGGGGCAGTCCGACGCGATCAACAAGGGCCTCCGGGGAACGTCCGGCGAGATCGTCGCCTACTTGAACAGCGACGATTACTTCCTCCCGGGTGCGTTCGAGACCGTGGTCGAGCGCCTGCAGGGTTGCGGCCGCAACTGGATCGCGGGCGGCGCGCTCGACGTCGAGGAGGGAGATCCGCCGAAGCGGCTGCGCGTCTGGCGGCCGAAGCCACCGGCCTACTGCGAGGGACGGCCCGCCGGACGTCATTGGTGGATGCTCGTCCCCTGGCACGTGCCGCAGCCCTCCAGCTTCTGGCGCCGCGAGCTCTTCGATAACTTCGGCCCCTTTCGCACCGACATGCACTACGCCTTCGATGCCGAGTTCATGTTGCGGCTCGCCTTCGGAAATGAGTTGCCGGAGCTTCTACCGGACGAGTTCCTCGCCGTGCGGTCGGTTCATCCGGAGCAGAAGACCTTCGAGATGACCAACTCCTGGCCCGAGATCCATCGGTTCCGGGACATCTATGCGACCCGCCTGACCCCGCGCGAGCTGAGGCTGCTGCGCACCTCGCGGGTCCTCCGCGGCGCTACCCCGGTTGCCTGGGTGAGGTGGCGGCTGATGCAGCCGCTGATCCACTATGTGCTGGGGCCGCTGAAGAGACGGCTGATCACCCCGGCGCTGACCTGGGCCGGCGACCAGCTCGGGCGCGTCCCCGAGCGCTGGCGGCCGCCGATCCGAACCCGCGATCGGCTCGCCAAGCGGCAGCCGATGAACGAGCAGCCGAATGCTCGGCGCAGCCCATTTCTCTCGCCAATCGGACTGGAGCCGGTGGTGAACGATCCGGGCCCTGAGCTTGTGCCCGAATGGCCGAACCGCAAGCCGGCCGCGATTCGGACTGCTGTCCCAGGCCGCGATTGAGCCCACCCATAGCGCTGGCATCACCCCAGCAGAAGCCAGCCGGCTGATCGCGGGTTGGCAGGGCCGAGCCGTCGCCAGCCCTGCCGCTGCAGACGTGCGAGCGCGAGCCGCGACGATGGATCAGCAAGCACGGTCTCGTCCGCGTAGACGAAATCGACGCCGTTCCTTGCTAGCCATTCGTTCGCGTCGCCTCCCCGTGGGTCGAGCAACCCGAGATGCGAGCCTTCGCAGGGATCCTCGGGAAGCAGGTAGTTGCAGACCTCAAAGCTGTGCGGTCCCAGCAGCGTCGTGTTCTCCCCGCGTAGCTCGTCCCGATATGGCTCGAGTCTCGAGACCATCGCCGCGGCCCCTCTACCTGGCCCTGATAGGGGATTCGCGTAGCCGGGCTGATAGTGGCTCGGGACCAGGACAACGAGCAGAAGGGCCGCCACCGGAACGGCGGCCCTCAGCCGTCCCAGAGCCGGCCAGCGCTCTGCGACGGCCATCGCGCACATCCCGATCAGTGCGAACAGGGCGAAGTTGAACGGGAAGATGTAGGCGGGACGCGGGTGAGTGGTGATCGCCACCCAGATCCCGAGCAACGCCGAACAGCCGATAGCCGCCCAACCCCAGGCACGGGCTCGCAGCCTTGAACTCCACCACCACTGCCGTCGAATCCAGAGCAGCCGGAACCCGAGTGCGACGAATGCCAGCACCGCCAAGGAGCCTGTGAGGACAAGCAGGGAACCCGTGTCGACCGGGACGTAATCGGGGTCGTGGAAGTCCGAGCCGGACGTCCGGTCGAAAAGTGCCAGTTGCACTGCGTAGGGGAAGAGGGTCGCGTTCCACCCGAAGTGTCCGCCCATCGCGGATGGGTTGGACGCCAGAGCCTCGAAGAAGGAGGGCTGTGGCGATCCGAAGTCGCGCTGCATGAAGCTCTCGCAGTCGAGCCAGCCTCTCGTCGGGTCCGCATGGTGGCGCTGCTGGTATCCGACCGCATAGTGTTGGCAGAGGGCAAAGTCCTGCTTCCACTGGGCGCGATGAATCCAGCCGCTCGCGCTCAGGTCGTCAGCCGACCGCCAGAGGGTGAGCGCGGCGAGCAGGATCACCGCGAGCGTCGCGACACCGATCGGTGTCAGCACGCGACGCGGGGGTGTGGGTTGCTTGCCCTCTTGCAAGGCCCGCCGGCGGCGATACCACTCGTAGGCGAGGCATATGACCAGCCACGCCAAGGCCGCCACCAGGGTCTCGTTGCGCTGCACCACCGCTGCCCCGAGCAAGATTCCGAACACCGCCGCCCGCATCCGTGTGCCGCTGTAACGAAGGGCGACCAGGATCGCCACCAGAATGGGGAGCAGCGAGAAGAGGTGAACCTCGTTGAGCGTGTCGTAGTTGACGGGGAGAAGCGCCCACCAGACCGCCATCGCCCAGGCGACCGACGGAGAAAGGAGTCGGCGCAACACGGCCAGAACCAGAATGCTCACCGCCGCCGCGATCACGACACGGTGGGCGATGGTGACCGCATAGACGTCGTTGAAGATCCACTTGAGGGAGCCCCAGAACGCCGTATAGAGCGGCGAGAAGAGCGGATCGACCTCGAGATGCTCGGCCCACGCGTTGGCGTTGACGAAGTAGTTGGAGGTGTCTCCTGCGGAGAGGTCGCGGTACTGCCATATGCCCCATAGCACCTTCGACTGGATCAGTACGACCGAGCCGTAGGCGAACCACGGAGACGCCGCGATCCCGGCGAGCCGCTCCCGGCCGCTTACGACCGCACGCCCGACCGTCGCGGCCGATTCCATCCGGGCCCGGCTAGACCGACGAGCCGACGGTCGCCATATCCATAGCGCGGAAGGAGTCAATCGTTCGCCGCAATCCCTCCCTGAGCGGCATCCCGGCCTCGAAGCCGATCAACTCCCTGGCGCGGCTGACGTCCAGGTAGCGCTTGGGCTGGCCGTCTGGCCGCGACTCATCCCAGATGGTCCGGCCCTCGTAGCCGGTCAGCTCGGAGATCATCTCGGCGAGATCCCGGATCCGCGTCTCGGTTCCGGTGCCGATGTTGACCGGGTCCGAGACCTCGAGCTTCTCAGCGCAGAGGAGGAGCGCGCGAGCGGCGTCGTCGACATAGAGGAACTCGCGGGTCGGCTCCCCGGTGCCCCAGAGGACCACCTCCGGCTCGCCCCGCTCGCCGGCGACGGCGTACTTGTGCACCATCGCCGCGATCACGTGGGAGTCCTCGAGGTCGAAGTTGTCGCCGGGGCCGTAGAGGTTGGCCATCACCGGGACGCAGGAGTCGAGCCCGTATTGCCGCCGGTAGGCGTCGGAGAGCACGAAGTTCATCTTCTTGGCCAGCCCATAGGGCGCGTTCGACTCCTCCGGATAGCCGTTCCAGATCTCGTCCTCCGAGAAGGGCACCGGCGTGAACTTCGGGTAGGCGCAGACCGATCCGGCCGCGACCAGCTTGCCGATCCCGAGTTCCCTGGCGGCCTCGAAGACGTTCAGGCTCATCTCGAGGTTGTCCCTGGCGAGCGGCGCCGGATTGCGCCGGTTGAAGCCGATTCCGCCGACGTTCGCCGCCAGGTGGAGGACCACCTCGGCGCCCTCGAGCGCACTTCTGGCCGCCCCGCGCTCACGGAGGTCGTACTGCGCCGACCGGACCACGCTCACCTCGGCGCCCAGTTCGCGCAGGCGGGCGGTGGTGGGCTTGCCGAGGAACCCGGCGCCACCGGTGACGACCACCCGCTTGCCCGACCAGAAACCGGGGTCTGGAGCGCCTGCGCTCACTGAGGGAAGGCTAACGGCCGTGACACAAGACCTCAGGAATCGCGCGGAGGGCTTCTAGAGGCGACGCGCCCGGATCATTCCCCAGATCCCAGGCCCGAGCGTGGCGACCGCGCCCGGTACCGCCCCCGCCGCGAGCTCACCGCCGCATTCGTCCGCCCACTCCCCGACGAAGACGCGGTAGCGATAGTCGCCCAGGTCGCCGAGTCGCGCTACGCACTCCTCGACGGCCTCCGCCAGCTCGCGGTGAAACTCGAAGTCGATGCCGGCGAGGGGATCGGACAGGCCTCGCAGCGCCTGCGGCTCGAAGCCCTCGACGTCGATCTTGCAGTAGGACGGCCTTCCGTGACGCTCGATCAGGGAATCGAGCGTGACGACCCCGACCTCGATCGGCTCGAGCCAGGCCTCGGGCGGCATGTATCCCTTCTTCGTCGCCGTTCGCCGCCAGTCCGCCGACATCGAGGCGTGGGTGCTGCTCGTGGTCGACGGCCGCAGTTGGCCGCTGCCGATCCAGTCCGCCACGGCCGCTTGGACGGTCGTAACCGCGCGGTCGCCCCCGAACCGGCGCTGTATCTCCGCGACGCACTCGGCCTGCGGCTCCACCGCCACCACCCGGCAGCCGAGCGAGCGCAGCACCGCCGACCACTCCCCGACGTTCGCCCCCACGTCGAAGGCGAGCTCGCCCCGCCCCGCGACCGGAGCGAGGAAGCGCCTGATCCGATGGGCGCGATAGCGCTCCTGCAGCCGGCGATGCAAAGGGCCGCGTGGCTCCGTGGCGCGGCTCATCGAGCGCCGGAACGCCGGTCCCGGGGCGGGTGGCCTTCGAATTCCAAGGCGGTTCGCCGTGCGGCGCCCGATGTCCCTTGCAACGAGGACGAGCCGCCGTGGCGCAAAGCGCTCCCTGGCTCTCATGCGGCGAACACTAGTGGCGCCCCTCTGAGGTGCCCTTAGACTCGCCCGGCTCATGACCGGGCCATCGCCCCGCAAGCGCAGAAGAGGATGACGCCGCTGCGCGTCTGCATCGATGCCCGGTTGGGCGCGGGGCGGTTCGGGGGCGTCGAGCAGGTCGTGATCGGGCTCGCCGCGGCCCTCTCCAGGCTCGAGGACGGCGACGAGGAATACCTCTTCCTCGCCCTCCCGGAGCATGACGAGTGGATTCGGGAGTACATCGGCGGCCCCTGCCGGCTGCTGCATTCGCGCCGCAGCTACGTGAACAGGCGGTCGCGCGCGGTGGTCCGGGCGCTGCTCGAGCGCCTGCCGGGAGTCGGGGTTAACTTCGCGCTGCGTCCGAGCGATGGCACCGTCGAGCGGGCCGGGGCCGACGTCATGCACTTCCCGATCCAGGATGCCTTCATCACGGAGGTCCCGAGCGTCTATCAGCCGCACGATCTGCAGCACGTTCACCTGCCCGACCTGTTCAGCAGCTGGGAGCGCGCCCGACGCGAGGCCGTCTACCGAACCCATTGCGACCGGGCCGCACTGGTCGTGGCGATGACCTCCTGGGGAGGCCGCGACTTCATCGAGAGCTATGGACTGCCTCCCACGAAGGTGGCCGTTGTGCCGGGCGGATCCGTTCTCCGCGAGTACCCCGCCCCGACCCAGGCCGACCTCGATCGGCTGCGGGCCCGGCTGGCCCTCGCCGAGTCCTTCCTGCTCTACCCGGCGCAGACCTGGCCGCACAAGAACCACGAGCGACTGCTCGAGGGGCTCGCCCGGATCAGGGATCAGAGCGGCATCGCGATCCCGCTCGTCTGCCCCGGCAAGCAGACGGGTCACTATCGCCGCATCCGCGAACTGGTCGACGAGCTGGATCTCGCCCAGACGACCTCGTTCCCCGGCTTCGTCAGCTCGCTCGAGCTCCGCGGCCTCTACGAGCTCGCGACCGCGCTGGTCTTTCCCAGCAGATTCGAGGGCTGGGGGCTCCCGGTCTGCGAGGCCTTCGATGCCCGTCTACCCGTCGCCTCGTCGACGGCGACCGGGCTCCCCGACGTCGTCGGGGACGCCGGCCTGCTGTTCGATCCGGACGACGTGGAAGAGATCGCGCGCCAACTCCATCGGCTCTGGACGGACGCGGAGCTCCAGGCGGACCTGCGCGATCGTGGAGCGAAGCGAGCCGCCGTGTTCTCCTTCGACCACACGGCGCGGCTGTTTCGTGCGCATTACCGGCAAGTCGGCCACCGGTCGCTGACGGAGGAAGACCGTATCCTTCTCGCCAGTCCTCCGCCTGCGTAGCTTGCAGGCGTTTTGCGAGCCGTGGACAACTCCTCCCAAGACAAGCGCGTCATCCCGGCGCTCCGGCGCGGCCTCGCCGCGATCCTCGGCGCGGTGCGGCGGGTTCTCGCGAGCGTCTTCCAGATCGTCTTCAACGATCGCCTCCGGGACATCAGCCAGAAGACCGATCGCCTCGGCTCAGCCTCGGTCGAGTCGGTCACCTATCTCGGCGGCGAGGTGCGCGCGCTGGACCAGCGGCTCGCCAGGATCGAGGCGGAGCTGGCCGCGCTGAGAGAGCTGCTCGAAAGCCGCGAGCGCTCATCGAATTCCGCCGAGGATCCCGACGAGGTCCCGGCCGGTCCCTCGGCCGGCTGAGGATGGAGGTCGCCCCGGGGTCCGTCTGGCTCGACGCCCGCGGGACCCAGAGCGTGGGTCACGCCGAGCGGGGTGTCGCGCGGTATGTCACGGAGCTCGCGCGGGCATTGCTCGAGGTCGCCCCCGAGTTGATCGGCTGGGTCGGGCTGAACCCGGACGTCCCGCTGCCCGAGTCGGCCCGATTCCTCGAAGGGTCGGGGAAGATCGCTCCCCAAACGACCGGAGCGGGCCCGTCCGAGGGGCGGCCATCCATCTACCACGTGATGTCGCCCGGCGAGGCCGACCTCATGCTTGATGAGATCTGGCCGGCGTGGAGCCGCTCGTCTCGCTTGGTGGTGACGCTACACGACTTGATCCCGCTGCTCATGCGTGACCAATACCACGCGGACTGGGGACATTGGTCGACTGCCTGGATCGCGAGGCTCGGGCTGCTGGGTGCCGCCCAGCAGGTGCTGACCAACTCCCGGCGAACCGCCGACGACGCCGTCGAGCATCTACATGTGGCCGAAGACCGAATCACCGTGATCGGCTCCGGGGTCTCCGACCGCTTCTCCTCCCTCGTCGGGACCCGCGAGGAGGCTGACGCCATACTTCGCTCGGCCCTGCCCAAGGTCAGGGCCGGGTTCCTGCTCTACGTCGGCGGCGTCGACTACCGGAAGAACCTCCAGGGAGCGATCCGCGCCTATGCGCACCTGCCGGCGCCGCTGCGGGACGCACACCAGTTCGTGCTCGCCTGCAAGCTTCCCTACCACCGACGGCTCAGCCTCAGGACGTTCGCACTGGATCTCGGGATCGAATCGCGCAACCTGCTGCTGAGCGGCTTCG
>DATIDP010000056.1:0-3787 GCA_035456265.1 Solirubrobacterales bacterium
GATCCCAGGCTCGCAGGTACGGCTCGGGGTTGACCGGCCGGCCGTTGACGTGGATCTCGAAGTGGAGGTGGCAGCCGACGGTCCGAGCGTTGCCGGTGCGGCCGACATGGCCGACGATCTGCCCGACGTGGACGAGGTCGCCCTTCCGGAACGTCGAGGGGTGGACCATGTGCGCGTACCAGTACTTGCGCCTCTCCCCAAGCCCGCGAATCACGACGTAGTTGCCGTCGAGGCGAGCATCGTAGGCGCGCTTGACCACCGTCCCCGTGGCCGCGGCGGCGAGGGGCGTGCCGCAGCGGGCGACGACGTCGAAGCCCCTGTGTCGTCGGCCGCCGTTGCGAAGAGCGCCGAAGTCGCCGACCGGCCCACGCGTGCCATGCGGGCCTCGCACCGGGAAGTAGTGGCGGTGAAGCTCGACCCGCCCGGCCTCCTTCCGGTTGCCGCCGACGATCGCGACGATCACCCGGTAGGTGCCGTCGGCCACCGGCGTGCCGCCGTTGTTCAGGCCGTCCCAGCGCTCAACCAGATCCTTGCCGGGCGGCGCGTGCGGGACGTCGATCGCCCTGACCTCGCCATTCGAACCGGAGATCCGGATCGCGACGTCCGCGGGAGCGGATCCGCTCAGCCGGTAGGAGACCCGCACCCCGCCAACGGAGTCGGTGAAGCCTCGCTGCGGTGAAACGGAGGCGCTGCGGACCATGGCGTCGGCGGCGGCCGACGGAGCAGCGGTCAGCAGGAGTGCGAGCGCCAGCAGGGCCGGCTTCGCCACCAGGCGCGTCCGTAGCGGCCGCCCCGCATAAGTCGCTCCGGGCTTCGCCCTCCGCTCCAAGTTAGGCGGCCTGACGGACGCTAGCGGTGCTCGATGACGCGGTCGACGATCTTGTACTGCATCGCCTCCTCCGCGCTCATGAAGTAGTCGCGCTCGGTGTCCTTCGCGACCTTGTCCAGGGGCTGCCCGGTGTGCTTGGCGATGATCTCGTCAAGGCGGCGGCGGACGTCGATGATCTCCTTGGCGTGAATCTCGATGTCGGTCGCCTGACCGGAGAAGCCGCCCGAGACCTGGTGGATCAGGATCTTCGAGTTCGGCAGCGCCATGCGCTTGCCGTCGGCCCCGCCGGCGAGCAGCAGGGCCCCCATCGACATCGCGACGCCGACGCAGATCGTCTGCACGTCCGGCTTGATGAACTGCATCGCGTCGTAGATCGCGAGACCGGCGTAGACCGAGCCGCCCGGCGAGTTGATGTAGATGGAGACGTCCTTGTCCGGATCCTCGGACTCGAGGTGGATCAGCTGGGCGACGATCAGGTTCGCGATGTCCTCGGTCACGGGAGTGCCGAGGAAGATGATCCGCTCGTTGAGCAGCCTCGAGTAGATGTCGAAGGCGCGCTCGCCGCGCGACGTCTGCTCCACGACCATGGGGACAAGGGGACTCATGCGGGCGTGAGCATAGCGAGCACCAGGGCGCGGCATTCTGGAGCGAGGGCGAAGCCCGACGCGACTTATGCTGGGCGCCCGCTTGTGCTCGCGATCTGATGGCGAAGCCGGATCACCCAAACGAGATCCTCACTGTCGGCCACTCGAATCATGAGGAGCGGGAATTCCTCGAGCTGGTCCGCGGCGCCGGAGTCGAGCTGATCGCCGACGTCCGGGCCAACCCCCGCTCCCGCTATCCGCAGTTCAACCGCTCGGCGCTGGCGGGGACGATGAAGGCGGCGGGAATCGGCTACGCGCCGCTCGGCGGCGACCTCGGCGGCCGGAGGGAGCCGCAATCCGACTCAGTCAACACCGCGCTCGAGCCGGGCCCCTTCCGGGGCTACGCCGACCACATGCGCGGTGATCGGTTCGCGGCCGGCCTGGAGATGCTGGAGAGCCTGGCGAGGGAGCGCCGGACCGCGGTGATGTGCGCCGAGGCCGACTGGCAGCGCTGCCACCGCCGCCTGCTCGCGGACGCGCTCACCGCCCGCGGATGGCGTGTGCTGCACCTGGAGCCCACCGGGGCGCTCACCCTGCACGAGCTGCCCGAGTTCGCCGTCGTCGAGAACGGCTCCGTCACCTATCCGGAGCCGCAGACCAGCCTCGAGATCTAGCCCTCGGGGGGCGCGGGCGGCGAGCCGCGATCGGGAGGCCGGCCGTTCGTCGGGTTGACCAGGAACGGCATGCTCTTCCGAAGCCTGCGGATCTCAAGCGCCCGAATCACATAGAGGACGAGCAGGGCGAGCATCAGCAGGAAGGAGACGATGCCGGCGATGGCGCCGAGTTCCTCGATCGTCTTGGGCAGGGCGCTGGCGAGCATCAGTCCGAGCCGGGCGTCCAGAGGCCGCCCTTCTCCTCGCGTTCCTTCTCCGGTGTCCAGATCTCCTCGCGGGCCTGCGCCTGCTCCATCGGGATCGGCTTGGCCCCCTCGCCGATCAACTCGAGCGCCCTGCGCATCCGCAGGTCCTGCTTGAAGAGCTCCTCGCGGCCCGACTCCCGGATCTCGCGGAGCGCATCCTCCGGTTCGGGGTGGCCGTGGTCCTCGTGGCCCGGCGGGATCTGCAGGGCCTCGAGCTCATCCTCCTCGCTGATCTCGATGCCCTCGGCGTCGGCCACCGCCTCCAGCACCGCCTCGCGCTTCAGCGCCTGCTCGGCGTCGGGGCGCGCCTGCTCGATCATCTGATCGCGCGTCTTGTCCTGGATCTGGAGGTAGCTGTCGGGGTCCATCCCCTGCTGGCGCAGCTGGCGCTCGACCCGCCTCCACATCTCCTCGGCCCGCGCCTCGATCACCGGGTCGGGGAGATTCACCTTCGACTTGGCGACGACCGCGTCGAGGGCATCCTGCTGGAAGCGCTCGGCGACCTGGCGGTCGAGGACCTGCCTGATCTTGTCCGAGATGTCCTCGCGGAGCTCGTCGACGGTCTCGAACTCCGAGGCCTCCGAGGCGAAGTCGTCGTCGAGCTCCGGGAGCTCCTTCTCCCGGACCTCCTTGACGGTGACGTCGAACTGCGCGGTCTTCCCGGCCACCTCCTCGGCGGGGTACTCCTCGGGGAAGGTGACGTCGATCGTGCGCTGATCGCCCGGCTCGGTGCCCTCGAGCCCCTGCTCGAGCTCCGCGAGGACGCGCCCCTCGCCGAGCTCCAGGAGGTAGTCGCGGGCGGTGCCGCCCTCGAAGGGCTCCCCGCCGATCTTGCCCTCGTAGTCGATCAGCACCACGTCGCCGGACTCGGCCGCCCGCTCGACCGGGTTGAGCCGGGCGAACCCCTCGCGGAGCCGGTTGATCTCGGTCTCGACCGCCTCCTCGGGGACCTCCGGCACCTCACGGCCGACCTCGATGCCCTTGTAATCGCCGACCTCGGCCCCGGGACGGACCGCTACCTCGATCGAGAAGCGCAGTGGCTTGCCCTCCTCCGGCAGGTCCGAGAGGTCGAGCTTCGGATCGCCCACGGGATTCACGCCCGAGTCGAGCATCGCCCGCTCGTACCAGTCCCCGAGCGATGACTCGAGCGCCTGGGTGAGCACGGTCTGGCGCCCGAGCCGCTGCACGACCATCTCCGGTGGCACCTTGCCCTTGCGGAAGCCGGGCAGCTTCATGTCCTTGCCGAGCTGCTGGGCGGTGCGCGCGATGCTGACCTCGACGTCCTTCGGGTCGACGTCGACGTCGACGCGGACCCGCGAGTCGGGAAGCTCCTTTACCGTCGTCTCCATGGAGGAGTCCACCTTAGAGCCCGACCGGCGGCGGCGGCTCGCCATCAGCCGCCGCGATCGCCTCGGGGCATGGCTCTACACGGGCGCCCCGGGCCGGCTGGCCTCC
>DATIDP010000057.1:0-3760 GCA_035456265.1 Solirubrobacterales bacterium
GACTCCGAACCTCCCCATTGGCTGCACGCTAGGACCGTGCCGAATCCCCCGCATCCGGGAAAACCCCTAAACGGAAGGCGAAGTTTTTACTCCAACCGGATTGCGGGGATGACTACATCGGGACGTTCGACGGCGAGGTGAGGACGATCAAGATCACCGTGCTCACCCTCCCCGACGGCTCCACCTACCAGTGGTTCCCGGAGCTGCCGGACGGCTTCAAGCGGCCCTCGGAATCCTGAAGAGCTGGTCAACCCGCCTGATAGGGCTGAGCGACGACGGCATGTTGGGCAGCGGCGAGTCGCAGTGACTTGACCCTGCGGGTGTCGGTGCTATCAACTGTCCTAGGCGAAGGAGGTGATCGGATGAAGCTGAAGGCCGGTGAGCGCATCAAGGTCGAGGCGGAGTCGACGGAACGGCCGACCCGCAGCGGAGTGATCGAGGAGGTGGTGAGCGAGGAGCCCTCCCCCCGCTACCGGGTCCGATGGGACGACGGGCACGAGAGCATCTACACCCCCGCGGCGGGGGCGATCGGTCGCGAGCGCTCGAGCGAGAAGAGCTAGAGCAAGGGCGGCGGGTAGCACGGGGTGTAACGACCGGCACCGCTCGGCGGACTGCCTCAGATGACGGATCGACCCGCCCACGAGACCCGACTCGAGCGAATCCTCGGCGTTCCCCTGGCCGAGGACGCAAAGCGCCAGTGGCCGCAGAGCGGCGAGGTGATCAACGGCAGAGAGCGGATCGGCGAGGTGGAGTCCCACTTCGAGGGGCTCAGGCTGGGTGTCGGGCGACGTCATCAATGCGGCGACACCCTGGTGGTCGAATGGAGCACCGACTACGGCGACGGTCGCGTCTACCGGAACGTCAGCGTCGCCGATCTGCGAGATGGGGAGGCGGTCAGGGTCACGGACTACTGGGGTGAGCCCTTCGAGCCGCCCGCCTGGAGGGAGTCGCTGGCGGACGAGCTGGACATGCCGCCGGACGGGGCCTGGCCCGCGGCCGAGGCGCTCGAGGGCGACGACGAGCAGCCGGCTACGTAGTTCGCCTCAGATCCGGATCGGTGCGCGCCACCGTTTTCGGCGGTGAGCCGCCGGCCTACGCTCGAGCTGATTCCACGCGTCCGAGCAGCCCGTTGAAACCAGGGTGGAGGAGGTTGCAATGCCGACGATCAAAGAGGCCGCATCGGAGTTTCTCGCCAGCAAGCGCGTCGCGGTCACCGGGGTCTCCAGGGAGCCCAAGGGCCACGGCAGCAACATCGTCTACCAGCGCCTTCGCGATCGGGGCTACGAGGTCTTCGCGATCAATCCGAACGCGGAGGAGGTCGAGGGCGACCGCAGCTACCGCGACCTGCGCTCGATCCCGGGCGGGGTCGAGGCGGTCGTGATCGCGACCAGGCCCGAGCTCGCCCAGGAGACGATGCGGGAGTGCGCCGCCCTCGGGATCAAGCACGTCTGGATGCACCGCGGCCCCGGCGCCGGGAGCGTCTCGGAGGAGGCGGCCGACTACGGCCGCGAGCAGGGGATCGCCGTGATCGACGGCGGCTGCCCGTGCATGTTCGAGCCGACCGCCGACTTCGGGCACAAGGCGATGCGCGCCGTCTTCACCCTCACCGGCAACGTCCCCAGGAAGGTCTGACCCGAAGTGGATGGGGGGCGGCGTCCCAGCGGACCGCCGCTAGGGGATCGCGGGCTCGACCGATGTGTTCTCGTCACACATCTGATACACATTCGTGTGTAAGCAGATGCTAGGCTGCGGTCGATGGGCCGCACGAACATCGAGATCGACGACGAGCTGATCGAGCGGGTCATCCGGCGCTACGGCTTCCGCAGCAAGCGCGAGGCGGTGGAGCGCGCCCTGCGCAGCCTCGACGTCGAGCCCCTGAGCCGCGAGGAGATCCTCGAGCTGGAGGGGATCGGCTGGGACGGTGACCTCGACTCGATGCGCTCCGATGCTCCGGCGGTCGAGTCCTGGGCCGGCCGCTAATGAGCCTGATCGATTCCTCGGCCTGGATCGAGCTCTTCCGCGGCACCGGCAGCCGGACCCACCGGCAGCTGAGGAAGCAGATCTCCTCGGCTGAGGAGATGGCGACGACGGAGCCGGTGGCGATGGAGCTGCTCGCCGGCGCGCGAAGCGCCCGCGATCGCCGGCGGATCAAGGGCGCGCTCGCCGCCTGCCGGATGGTCTCGGTCCACAACGCCGGCGACTGGGAGGACGCCGCCGCGATCTACCTCAGCTGCCGGCGCGCCGGCGCCACGCCCCGGCGCCTGCTGGATTGCCTGATCGCGGCGATCGCGATCCGGGCGGGCATCCCGGTCCTGGCCGCGGACCGTGACTACGAGCTGATCTCCCGGCACACGGCGCTCGAGCTGGTCGAGTAGGCCCGCCGCGGAGCCGCCACCCGAGTCGCGAGCAAGCGCCGCGAGCGGCGATCGCCACGATCACGTGAAATTCAGCCCGCCAGCGCTCCCGCGTAGACCTGCCAGGCGAGCGCCGACTTGGCGGTCAGGCTGAGCACGATGTAGGCCTTCTCGCCGTACAGGTAGTCGCGCCAGGGGCCGACCCGCCGGTACTGGAGCACCATGTTGACCGGGAAGAGCGCGAACAGGACCAGGAGCGAGAAGAAGATCCCGAAGACGAAGCCCGGCACGTCGGCCTGCTGGTCGGCGCGGATCAGCTGGTAGGTGATCACCACCCAGGGGACGGCGCCGAGGATCGAGCCGAACCAGAACGGCCGCCAGTCGGCGTCGCGCCCCGGGCTCTGGGTGCGCTCCATCTCGAGGCCGAAGAGGATCATCCCCGCGTTGACGCCGAACAGCGCGATCAACGCGGTCAGCTCCAGGACGCCGCAGAGCATCGCGATCAGCACCACCATCAGCGAGGCGCTGAGCGAGTACTCGATCCAGCGCGCGTAGTTGATCGAGCGCCCCAGGTTGCGCTCGTACCACCCCCGCAGCGGCCCGCCGACCAGCAGGTGGTCGATCGCCGCCAGGTACAGGAACGCCGCGGTCGCCGCCGCGAACGAGAGCTCGAAGAGAGGTTCCCCCCTGACCAGCTCGGCTGCGCCCGGCGGGCCGTTGATCCAGCTCCCGTAGACGGGCAGCGAGGCATCGTCCGCGACCAGCAGCAGGATCGTCGCCTGCGCGGCATGGATCAGGCCGACTCCGAGGTTCCAGCGGCGGAGGCTCCGGGCGGGGCCGGGGTCGATCGCCTGCGCATCGGCCATCGCGCCTGAGTATGCCGATTGCGCGCGGCCGTCAGCCGCCGGGTCAGTCGCTTCGCTATCCGTGCCGGGGGCCCAGACGAACTCCTGCCGCACCCGCCCGGTCTCGTCCGCCGTCCAGGCGGGCGGCGTCCACGGCGAGGCGACCAGCTCGCGCCCCTCGACCTCGCCCGCGAACACCCCGAAGGCGTCCTCACGAGCCCGCCCGCAGACGAAGCAGCGGCTGAACATCCCCGTGCGCCTAGGCGAGGACCGCCTCGCCATCCAGCAACGCACCGACCAGTCCACCTCGCGGGCGACCTCGAGCTCGGTATCGCGGATGACCGGCGGCTATCCGGAAGCCGTCGGGATCCTGAAGAAGCTGGTCAGGCGGCTGGCTAGCATGACGTCGCCGTCGAGCCTGAGCCTGCCGGTCATGAAGAGAACCGGCCCGGATGCCTTGCCGGCGGCCAGCTTGAGGAAGTGGACGCCGCTGGTCTTGATCGTCACCTTGGGGTCTCGGCCGGGCGAGTCGGAAGCGCGGCAGGCGCCCTCGGCGAAGAT
>DATIDP010000058.1:0-6599 GCA_035456265.1 Solirubrobacterales bacterium
ATGTAGGCGTCGATCTGCTCGATCCCCTGCTCTGAGTAGCCGAGCGTCTCGAGCGCCAGGTTGACCGAGCGGTTGACGATCTTCATCTGCCCGCCGCCGACCAGCTCCTTGAACTTGACCAGCGAGAAGTCCGGCTCGATGCCGGTGGTGTCGCAGTCCATCAGGAAGCTGATCGTCCCGGTGGGGGCCAGGACGGTCGCCTGCGCGTTGCGATAGCCGTGCTGCTCGCCGAGCGCAACGGCCTCGTCCCATGACTCGCGGGCGGCGTGGAGCAGCGGCTCCTCGACCAGCTCGTCCTCGATCTCGTAGGCGGCCGACTGGTGCATCCGCATCACCTGGTTGTGCGGCTCGCGGTTCACCTCGTAGCCGTCGTAAGGCCCCATCGTCGCCGCGACCTGCGCGGACATCCGGTAGCCACGGCCCGTCATCAGCGCGGTGATCGAGCCGGCGAGAGCGCGGCCCTCGGCCGAGTCGTAGGGGAGGCCGCCCGCCATCAGCAGGGCGCCGAGGTTCGCGTAGCCGAGGCCGAGCTGCCGGAACGCGCGGGCGTTGCGGGTGATCTGCTCGGTCGGGTAACTGGAGAAGCCGACCAGGATCTCCTGCGCCAGGAAGACGATGTCCACGGCGTGGGTGAAGTCGTCGACGTTGAAGGTCCCGTCCGCGTTGCGGAACTTCATGAGGTTGAGCGAGGCGAGGTTGCAGGCCGAGTCGTCGATCGACATGTACTCGGAGCACGGATTCGACGCGGTGATCGGCCCGGTGTTCGGGTCCGTGTGCCACCGGTTGATCGTGGTGTCGTACTGGATGCCCGGATCGGCACACTGCCAGGCGGCGTCGGCGATCTGATCCATCAGCTCGCGCGCGCTGACGGTCTTGATCGGCTTGCCGTCGACGCGGCCGACCAGATCCCAGTCCTCATCGTTCTCGACCGCCTGCATGAACCTGTCGGTGACGCGGACCGAGTTGTTCGCGTTCTGGAACTGGACCGAGGCGAACGTGTCCGAGTCGAGGCGCATGTCGAAATCCGCGGCCTTGAGCGCGGCCGCCTTCTTCTCCTCGTGCGCCTTGCACCAGATGAACTTCTCGATGTCCGGGTGGTCGACGTCGAGCACGACCATCTTCGCCGCGCGCCGGGTGCCGCCGCCGGACTTGATCGCGCCGGCCCAGGAGTCGGCGCCACGCATGAAGCTGACCGGGCCCGAGGCGATCCCGCCCTTGGAGAGCGGCTCCGTCGAGCCGCGGATCTTCGAGAGGTTGATCCCGGAGCCCGAGCCTCCCTTGAAGATGATCCCCTCCTTCGTGTTCCAGGAGAGGATCGAGTCCATGTCGTCCTCGACCGAGAGGATGAAGCAGGCCGATGCCTGCTCGGAGCCGGGCTCCTTCCAGCCGACGTTGAACCAGACCGGCGAGTTGAAGGCGGCCTTCTGGTTGACCAGGATCGAGGTGAGCTCGGCGTCGAAGGCGTCGGCGTCCTCATCGCTCGCGAAGTAGCCCTGCTCGCGCCCGACCTCGGCGATCCGGTCGGCGACCCGGCTCACCATCTGCTTGACGGAAGTCTCACGCTCGGGGGAGCCGAGCTGGCCGCGGAAGTACTTCTGGGCGACGATGTTGGTGGCGTTCTGCGACCAGCTGGTCGGGAACTCGACCCCGCGCTGCTCGAAGGCGGGCCTCTCGGGATCGCCGATGATCGCGTCCCGCGTCTCCCACTCGAGCTCGTCGTAGGGATGCACCCCGGGAGAGGTGAACCGGCGTTCGATGGCGAGGCCCTTCTCGGTTGTCCCTGCTGCCTTCGAAGCGGCCCTGGCCATCAGTCTTCTCCTCTCGCTCGTCTATCGGGGTGAGCAGAGCAGCATCCTCCGCGAGTCGGACGGAACCGGGGCTGCGCTAGTTCGTTATTTGCGGGGATTTTCATGAGGCGCTCCGAGCGGCGTCCGGGAGAGTTCCCGCAAACTGCAGATAGGCGCCGCGGTCCAGCTCCTTGAGTGCGTCGAGACAGACCTCCCCGATTCGAGCCGCCTTGATCTGCCCGCCGGCCTCGCGGGCCTCGGCCTCCACCCGCTCGACGATCTGCTCCAACCGCCGGGGGTCGACGTCCCGCTTGTGGGAGGCCCGGACCAGGGCGGTGCGGAGCTTGGCGCGATCGAAGGGCTGGCGGTGGCCATCGCGCTTGATCACCTCGACGGTTTCGGGGACGGCCCGCTCGTAGGTGGTGAAGCGGTGGCCGCAGGAGGTGCATTCGCGTCGCCGGCGGACGGCACGATCGGGGACGCGGCGGGTCTCGAGGGTCTTGGTCTGGGAGTCGCAGCGGGGACAGTTCACTCATGAGAGTCTACCGGAGTGTAGTGTTTAGTGGACTCTAGTCGCGATTACGAACGCTAGATGTAGGGGTTGAGTGCCGAGCCGGATCTCGTTCACGAGGCGTAGTCTCGGTCCGTGGCCGATTACTTCCTCGTCGAGCGCGGCAAGGGACCGCTGTGGGACCACTCTCGCGGCCGTCGGGAGCAGGAGGGCTGGCAGGCGCACGCTGCCTTCATGGACGGGCTCGTCGAGGAGGGCTTCATCGTCCTCGGCGGCCCGATCGGGGAGGGCGACGGCGAGAACACCCTGTTGGTCATCGACGCCGGTGACGAGCACTCAGTACGCACCCGTCTGGCTGAGGACCCCTGGCCCGAGGAGCTGCTGACGATCGAGTCGATTCGCCCCTGGTCGGTCTGGCTGCGCGCTCCCGAGCGTTAGGCGCTCCGCTTGTACTCGCGCATCGCCCGGCGCCCGACCTCGGGATCGATGTCGAACCGGGATGCGTAGTGCTCGTGGAGCGCTGACCAGGCGGCCTTCGCGCTGGCCGCCGCGGCCCTCGTCTCGAGGGCCCGTCAGACAGTAGGAGAACGCGCCGCCGGCGCGCTGCCGGCGCGCGAGGGCGCCTAGCCGAGGCGCTGCCCGGCCGAGCCGTGGGCGAGGGCCTGCTCGCCCTCGCGGGTCAGCTTTCGCTGGGCCCCGGCGACCCGCTGCCGACCTGGACGATCAGGCCGACGTTCTCGAGCGCCTCAATGGCCTCCCGGACCGGCTGCTGCAGGTTTCCCGCCGCCTGGTCCCGCGCCCACCTTCTCCTCGCCCCTTCCGAACAAGGCCATGGGCGACGGGAGATCAACGATTGGGTGGCGTCGCTCGGCGGGGCGTGGCTATGGTTCGAGCTGTGACTGCGGACGGAGCACAGGCGGGCAGGGACCCCGTCAAGGCGGCGCGCGAGGCCGCCGAGGCGGCGGGCGAGCGTCTCGACCAAGCCCGCGCCGAGGCCGGCGAGCGGCTCGGCCAGGCTCGCCTGGGAGCGGGCGAGCGGCTTGGCGCCGCCCGTGATGCCGCCGGCAGGAGCCTCTCCGCCGCGCGCGACCACGCGCAGGCCGCGGCGGGGGCTGCGGCCAACGCGCTCAATCAGAAGCCACGCCTGCGCGGTGTCTTCCACCAGTGGGCCTTCTTCGTCTCGCTCGCCGCCGGGGCGACGCTCGTCCTGGTCGCCAACGGATCGACCGCGACGATCGCGGCCGCGATCTACGCCTTCAGCCTCTCCGCGCTACTCGGCGTCAGCGCCCTCTATCACCGGATCAACTGGCAGCCGACGGCGCGGCGCTGGATGCGCCGCCTCGACCACACGATGATCTTCGTGCTGATCGCCGGGACCTACACGCCCTTCGCACTGCTGGTCCTGCACGGTGACCTGGCGCGCATCGTCCTGATCGCCGTCTGGGTGATGGCCGGCGCCGGCACGGTGCTCAACCTCCTCTGGTGGAACGCACCGAAGTCGGTCACGGCGGCGGTCTACATCTCCACCGGTTGGGTCGCGGTCCTCGCTGTCCCACAGCTCTGGAATGGCCTCGGCCCGGTCGGCTTCGGCCTCATCATCCTCGGCGGCGTCCTCTACACGGCGGGAGCGGTGGTCTACGCCCGCCGCCGCCCCGACCCGAGGCCCGCCGTCTTCGGCTACCACGAGATCTTCCACCTGCTCGTGATCGCCGCCGCGGCCTGCGACTTCGCCGCGATCGCGATCTACGCCCTGCCGACGGGCTAGCTCGCTGCGTGACGGATCGCAAGTCACGGCGGTGCGAGATCTGAGACGGTTCGGCTGGGAATCGAGAGAGGGGAGACAGGGCTGAGGTGACAGAGGCGCAGCAACAGGCCCGCGAGCTCTGGGCCCTGGGCGATTACCCGGCGGTGGCAACCCGCCACATCGCCGAGGTGGGCAGGCTCGCGGCCGAGGCCGCGGAGGTCGGCAATGGCGACGAGGTGCTCGACGTCGCCTGCGGGGCGGGCAACGCCACCATCCCGGCGGCGTTGACCGGCGCAGCGGTGACTGGGCTGGACATCACCCCCAAGATGTTGGAGGCCGCAGGGCGGGCGGCGGCTGACGCCGGCGTGGAGATCGAGTTGATCGAGGGGGACGCGCAGGAGCTTCCGTTCGAGGACGAGAGCTTCGACGTCGTCCTTTCCGTCTTCGGGTGCATGTTCGCCCCCGACCAGCAGAAGACCGCGCGCGAAATCGCACGCGTGCTTCGGCCGGGCGGGCGAATGGCTGTCTGCGCCTGGACCCCCGAGGGGAACATCGGGAAGATGTTCGTGACGATCGCGATGCGGATGCCACCGCCACCTGAGGGGTTCCAGCCGCCGATTCTCTGGGGAAGCGAAGATCACGTGCGCGGCCTCTTCGAGGGGACGGGGGTCGACCTGGACGTCGATCGCGCCATGGTCGCCTTCACCGCCCCCTCGCTCGAGGAGGAATTCACCGAGGACGAGCGCGACCTGCCGCCGATCGTCAACGCCAAGCGGGTCCTGGAGCCCGAGGGCAAGTGGGAGGAAGCTCGCGAGGCGCTCCTGGAGCGGCACAAGGAGGCCAACCTCGCGGAGGACGGCAGCTACCGCTCGGAGAACGACTATCTGGTGATCAAGGGCCGGAGGACGGCGTAGGTCAGGCGGACGCGCCGAGAGCGCTCGCGAAGCGCTCCTTGTGCTGCTCGATCAGGCGCTGGACCTCGTCCTCGCGGCCCTGCTTGATCAGCGCGACCGGATCGGGGTCGCCGTTGACGACCCCCTCGAAGAACTCCTTGCGGTCCTGATATGTGGGGAGCGTTCCCTTGGCCCAGCCGCGGTGGTCGTTGAGGATCACCGCGAGGCGCGCGTAGGGCTCGCCATAGGTCTCGGCGATCTCGCGCTTCATCCGCTTGGCGAGGGCGGGGGAGGCGCCGGCCGTCGAGATCGCGATCGCCAGCGGGCCGCTGCGCACGATCGCCGGCAGGATGAAGTTGCAGAGCGGCGGCACGTCGACGACGTTGACCAGCATCGCCCGGCGCTCGGCGCCCTCGAAGACCGAGACGTTGACGTCGGTGTCGTTGGTCGCGGCTATCGCCATGAAGGCGCCATCGAGGTCGCCGTCGTGGAACTCGCGCTGCTCCCAGCTGATCGATCCCTCGGCCGCGTAGCGGGTGAGCTCCGAGATCGCCTCAGGTGCGATCAGGGTGACGTCGGCGTCGCAGAGCAGGAGGCCCTCGACCTTCTCCAGTCCGACGTCGCCGCCGCCGATGACCAGGCAGCGCCTCCCCTTGAGCTTGATCGCAGCCATGTAGAAGGGCGTCTCGAGCATGTCGCGCACGCAGCTCTGGTCGCAGATGCCGCGACGGAACTGGCAGATGCACTCCTTGCCCTCGAAGGCCTGGGCCGGCATGGCCCGCATAGGTTAGAGAGCGACTAGCGACTCCCCTTGCCGGACCGCTTGCGCTTCCCGCCCTTCTTGCGGTGTTTCGGCACCTTGAACGGATGGGTCCCGCAGCGGAAGAAATAGGGGAGCGCGCCGAGGGGGGCCGGCACGGTGGCGCTGCCCGGCCCGCTGAATCTCTGCCCGCTCGCGACGTGCATCCAGCAGCCGCGAGGCAGCGCGACCGTGCGCGACGTCTCGCCCTTGTGCACCACCGGTGCGACCAGCACGTTCGCCCCGAGCATCCACTCCTGGTCGC
The DNA here is from genome assembly GCA_035456265.1 of Solirubrobacterales bacterium. GTDB lineage: Bacteria > Actinomycetota > Thermoleophilia > Solirubrobacterales > 70-9 > DASUPK01. The sequence goes on from DATIDP010000058.1 coordinate 6,000, forward strand.
GGCCGAAGGGCGGCGCCTCGGGGGCGCTCAGCCAGAGGGGCCGGGTGACCGGCATCCCCGTCCGGCGGCCCTTCCGCCACAGCCTCCGCATCAACGGCAGCGCCCGCTGGTGCAGGTCCGCCATCGCCTTCCAGCGGGCGAGCGTGGCGTCGTCGTAGGACCACGGCATGCGCACGCCGCTGGCGGCGGAGTTGTGGACGCGGAAGTAGGGAGTGAGTGCGGCCCACTCGCTCCAGCGGTTGTAGAGCTCCTCGCTCGGCGGCCCGGCGAGGCTGTCGATGTAGCCCCCGATGTCAGTGGTGTAGCCGAAGGCGCCGCCGACCGCACGGTTGAGCATGTCCGGCGCCAGTGACCGGAGCCCGGAGGCCGCTCCCCAGTCGACGGTCTCGTCTCCCGGGAAGTCCCCCATCTCATACGCGGCGCTCCCGGGCCTGCCGCTGTAGCCGGCGCGCACGAAGAACCAGATCGGCCCGCGCTTCGGGTGCTTGGCCGCCCAGCGGTCGAGGATCTGACGCGAGACCCGGTGGAAGAGGACGGGGTAACGGTTGTGCATCGAGACCCCGGTGCTGCCGTCCGCGAAGTGCATGTCGTCCCGGACCT
>DATIDP010000059.1:0-3729 GCA_035456265.1 Solirubrobacterales bacterium
GCCGTTGTGCAAGTTCATCGCTCCGACCGACCCGCGCTGGATCTCGACGCTCGACGCCATCACTGCCGAGCTTGTCTCCGACAGCCTCGTCTACCGCTACAACGTTGATGCGTCGCCCGACGGGATCGCCGGCGAGGAGGCGACCTTCTCGCTTTGCTCCTTCTGGTGGGTGGAGGCGCTCGCTCGGGCGGGGCGGCTCGACGAGGCGCGGCTGGCATTCGAGAAGATGCTCACCTACGCGAACCACGTCGGGCTGTACTCGGAAGAGATCGGGCCGACGGGCGAGCAGCTCGGCAACTTCCCCCAGGCCTTCACGCACCTAGCGCTGATCAGCGCCGCCTTCAACCTCGACCGCCAGCTCGGGTGAGCGGCGGCGAATTCGTGCCATGGCGCTCGCCTCGCCGCCACCCCAGACGTTGATCGTCTTTGGCGCGTCCGGCGATCTGGCCCGCCGCAAGCTGCTTCCAGCGCTCTACGACCTCGCCTACGAGGGCCTCCTGCCGGAGCGCTACGCGATCGTCGGCTCGGGCGGAAGCAGCCTCGACGACGGGGACTTCCGCGAGCGCGCCCGCGCAGCGGTCGAGGAGTTCTCCCGCCACCGGCTCGATGAGGGACGCTGGCAGGCGTTCGCGCAAGGGCTCTCCTACGTTCCCGCGCCGCTGGACGACCCGGCCGCCTTCGGCCCGCTTCGCGAGCGTCTCCTGACACTCGACGCGGAACTTCGCGCCGAGGGTAGGCGGCTCTTCTATTGCGGCACCCCTCCCTCCGCATTCCCGAAGATCGTCCGCCGGGTCGGCGAGGGGCGCCTCGCGGAGAACGCACGGATCGTGCTCGAGAAGCCGATCGGGCACGACCTGGCAAGCGCCCTCGAGCTGGGCCGCACGGTACGCGAGGTTTTCGACGAGCCGCAGGTCTTTCGCATCGACCATTACCTCGGCAAGGAGGGCGTGCAGAACATCCTGGTCTTCCGGTTCGCCAACTCGATGGTCGAGCGGGCCTGGTGCGGCGAGGCGGTCGACCACGTCCAGATCACGGTGGCCGAATCCGCCGGCATCGAGCGGCGCGGCCGCTATTACGAGGAGGCCGGCGCACTGCGCGACATGGTTCAGAACCACCTGCTCCAGGTGCTCTCGTTCGTGGCGATGGAGCCGCCCGACTCGCTGGCCGCGGAGGACATTCGCGACCGGAAGGCGGAACTGCTCGAGGCTGTGCGCCCATTCTCCGCAGACGAGCTCGTCAGGGGTCAGTACGCAGCCGGCGTGGTCGAGGGACAGGAGGTGCCGGGGTACCGGGACGAGGGGCGGGTCGCCTCGGCGTCGACGGTCGAGACGTTCGTGGCGCTGCGCGCGTGGATCGACAATGCGCGGTGGAGGGACGTTCCCTTCTTCCTGCGCACGGGCAAGTGCCTCCCCCATCGGACAACGGAGATCGCGATGGTTCTGCGCGAGTCAGGGCGCCGGCTGTTCGATGCCGCGGGCATCGCGCGCCTGCCCGCACACCACCTGGCGCTCCGCATCCAGCCCGACGAGGGCATCTCGCTGGTCTTCAGGGCAAAGGAGCCCGGCCCCGGGATGGCGCTTGACGCGGTGCCGATGGACTTCTCCTACGGGGGCTCGTTCAGGACCCAGCCGGCCGAAGCCTACGAGCGCCTCCTGTACGACGCGATGGCAGGCGATCAGACCCTCTTCCTGCGCGAGGATGGGGTCGAGCGGTCATGGGAGATCGTTGCTCCCGTACTCGGCACTTCCGGGACCGTGCATCCCTACGCCGCGGGGACCTGGGGGCCGAGAGCCGCCGACGAGCTGATCGCGCCGCGCGCATGGCGCCCGGGCTGAGGGCAACCGGATCAGCGCGGCCTACAACCGCAACCGTCAGCCAACTGCAGGCGAGCTCGCACCCTGTGCGCAGCTCGCCTCGCGAAGTCGGACTGGACGCGGGGAGCGCATACAAGCGTATGTGATAGCGTACGACAGGAATGCCGAGCCTGACGACGTCGAATGCCACCGGCAGCCGAGGAGCCGCTTCGGAGGACGCGATCGGAGCGCGCATCCGCGGTCTGCGCGAGGCGATGGATCTCTCGCTCCGGGACCTGGCCGAGCGCAGCGGCGTGAGCGCGCCGATGCTCTCCCAGGTGGAGCGTGGCGACACCAGCCCGACGCTGGCGGTCGCGCAGAAGATCGCCGCGGGGCTGGACCTGACGCTGTCCCAGCTGCTGCGCCTGGACGAGGATCGCCATGTGGTCGTCATCCGTGGCGGCCAGGGCCGAACGCGCCGCCGGCGCGGCCACAGGGTGGAGGAGCTGACCCCGCCCCTGCCGGGGCAGCGCGCCGACGTCTCGGTGCACACGCTGGCGCCCCGCTCTGCGACCGGCGCGCCCGATGACCCGCCCGTGCACGAGCCCGGCAGTCGTGAGACGACGGTCGTCGTCGAGGGGACCGCCGAGCTCTTCATCGACGGTCAGCGCCACGAGCTCCATGAGGGGGACAGCGTCACCTTCGACGCGGACCTGCCGCACCACTTCGAGAACAATGGAGAGACCGATGCCCGGCTGATCGCGGTGGTCGCCGCCGGGCTGAGACGGGGCTAGGAGGCTCAGTGCCGAAGAACCTCTTCGAGAAGATCTGGGACGCCCACGAGGTCGATCGCGACCTGATCTACATCGACCTTCACCTCGTCCACGAGGTCACCTCGCCGCAGGCCTTCGACGGACTGCGCCTCGGCGACCGCAGGGTCCGCCGGCCGGACAAGACGCTCGCCACTGCGGACCACAACGTCCCCACGGACGGGACACCGGCGGCCCGGCTGATCGCGGATGAGCTGTCGCGCGAGCAGGTGGAGGCGCTCGAGCGCAACTGCGAGGAGTTCGGAATCCCGCTCTACTCGCTCGGCTCGGCACGACGCGGCATCGTCCACGTGATCGGCCCCGAGCTCGGCGTCACGCAGCCCGGCATGACGATCGTCTGCGGCGACTCCCATACCTCGACGCACGGCGCCTTCGGCGCGCTCGCCTTCGGCATCGGCACCTCCGAGGTCGAGCACGTGCTGGCCACCCAGTGCCTGGTCCAGCGCAAGCCCAGGACGATGCGGATCGACTACTCCGGGGAGCTCGGCTTCGGCGTCACTGCCAAGGACCTGATCCTGGCCACGATCGGCCGGCTCGGCACCGCCGGGATGCGCGGCTACGCCGTCGAGTACGCGGGGCCGGCGATCGAGGCGCTGTCGATGCCGGGCCGGATGACGATCTGCAACATGACCATCGAGGGCGGAGGCAGGGCGGGGATGATCGCCCCGGACGAAACGACCTTCGAGTGGGTCCGCGGGCGGCCGGGCGCTCCCGAGGACGTCGACGGGGCGGTCGAGAGGTGGCGCTCGCTGCCCTCCGAGCGCGGCGCCGCCTTCGACACCGAGGTCGAGCTGGACGCCTCCTCGCTCTCGCCGATGGTCACCTGGGGCACGACTCCGGGGATGGTGGTCGAGGTGACCGATTCGGTGCCCGACCCCGACTCGCTGGGCGAAGGCCCGGTCGACCCCGAGACGGCGCGGCGTGCCCTGGACTACATGGACCTCGAGCCCGGGACCCCGATGACCGAGATCCCGCTCGATCGCATCTTCATCGGCTCCTGCACCAACTCGCGGGTCGAGGACCTGCGCGAGGCGGCGGAGGTCGTCGCCGGCCGCACCGTCGCCAAGTCCCTGCGGGCGATGGTCGTGCCCGGCTCCCAGCAGGTC
>DATIDP010000060.1:0-8459 GCA_035456265.1 Solirubrobacterales bacterium
GTCACCGCCGAGCCGGGCGCCGGAAAGAGCCGCCTCTGTCACGAGTTCGTCGAGCGCGCCCACGGCGTGACGCTCCACTATGCCCGCGCGCTCTCCCACGGACGCATGCTGCCGTTCCACGTGATCGCGGCGGTAGCGCGAAGCCTGTGCGGCGTCGGCGAAGGCGCGTCACCGTCGGCCGTCCAGGAGATCGTGAGACGCGGCCTCGGGAACGTCCAGCCCGACCCGGTCGCCCTGGATTTCTGCCTCGACCTCCTCGGGGTGTCCGATCACGTCCCGGCTCCGTCGGGGCTCGATCCCGAAGCGCGGCGCGCACGTCTGTTCCGGTTGCTGCTCGATCTGATCCAGGCTCGCGCTCGGCGGGAGCTCACGTTGATCTGGGTCGACGACCTGCACTGGCTCGACCCGGCGAGCGAGGCGGCGTTGGAGATGCTCATCGCACATCTCCAAGCCCCGGAAGCGATCGGGAGCCGGATCCTGCTGCTGGCGACCACGCGGCCGGAGTATCGGCCGGTGTGGTCGTCACGGGTCGAGGGTCTCTCGCTGGCGCCCCTCTCTCCCCAGGACTCCCGGACACTGCTCGAGGACTGGCTCGGCTCCGACGACGTCCTCGCGCCCCTGCGCGCCCGGATCGAGGCCCGGGCTCGCGGCAACCCGCTTTTCGTCGAGGAGATGATTCGCTCGCTCGTCGAGCGTGGAGTGCTCCGTGGTGAACGCGGCGCCTACGGGCCGGCGGCTCCGATCGAGGAGATCACGCTGCCCGCGACCATCCAGGCCGTCCTCGCGTCGCGCATCGATCGGCTCGCGGACCGCGACAAGGACGTGCTCCAAGCCGCGGCCGTCGTCGGGCGAGACGTCCCACTCGAGCTGTTGCGCGCGGTCGTCGACCTGCCCGCGCCCGTGCTCGACACGTCGCTCGAGCGCCTCTCGATTGCCGAGCTCCTCGGCCCGGGCGAGTCTCCCGGTGAGCACGCTTTCCGGCATCCTCTCGCCCAGGAGGTCGCCTACCGCACCCAGCTTCTGGATCGCCGACGCGGAACCCACGCCGCCATCGCGCGAGCCCTCCTCACCATCCACGGCCCGGCGGCCGGGACGCACGCCGCGCTCCTCGCCCATCACTTCGATGAGGCCGGCGAGCGCCTCGAGGCGGCCCGCTGGCACGAGCACGCGGGACGACGCCTCGCCCGGAGTGACCCGGCGGAAGGGACGCGACATTGCCGTCGGGTCATCACGCTCCTCACCGCGGTTCCGGACTCCGGCGAGACCCTGACGCTCAAGCTGACCTCGCGCATCGCGCTGCTCGAGATCGGTCGCCTCGCCGGAATCGAGGAGCGCGAGGCCCGAGACCTCTTCGACGAGGCGCGCGCGGTCGCCGAGCGGCTTCGGGACAAGGCCGGCCACGCGTTCCTGCTCACGTCCTACGGACGCCTCTGCGGGCTCGCGGGCGACGTCGGGCAGTACCTCGCCTGCGCGGAGCGCGCGACCGAGCTGGCCGATGGCTCCGACGCCGTGTTCGAGTTCGAGATGCGCTCGGTGCTGGCCCACGCCCAGCTTGCGGTCGGCCGCCTTGCTCCCGCCCGGGAGACCGCCGAGCGCGCTCTGACCGAGGTCGGGCGGGTTGTCGGGCTGAGGGAGGCGCTGGGGCGCTCCACCGCCCCCGCCCTGTGCCGCGTGTGGTGGGCGCTGGCGAGCGCTCACCTCGGGCGAACCGCCGAGGCCGAGGCCGCCCTGCAAGCCCTCCTCGCCGAGGAAGACCAGCCCGCCCTGCAGGCCCTCTACGGAACGCAACCATTCCTGTGCGAAGTGTTACGCCTGCGCGGTGACCTGCCCAGCGCGCTCGCCCACGGCCGTCGCGGCGTCGCGATCGCGGAAGAGCACGGCAGCGCGTTCTCTCGGGTAGAGGCCGCGGCGTTTCTCGGCGCCGCGGAGCTCGCGGGCGGCGACCTTGCCGCCGCCACCGGCGCGCTCGAGCGGGCGCTCACGCTCGCTCGCAATCGACGGACCGCGCTGTGGTACGAGCCGCGCCTCCTCGCGAGCCTCGCGGAGGCGAAGCTGGCCGCCGGGCACCGTAGGGCAGCCCGGGGGCTCCTCTCCGAGGCCGGTGAGCTCGTCGACCGGGGACGGGGCTGGCGGCTCGGCGCCTTCGACGTCGCGCTGGCGTGGGTTCGCCTCCTGGCCGCAGAGCCCGCCCCTGACCGCCCCGCGATCGAGAGCGCGCTCGCGTCCTTGGACGCCCTGACGGCCGTGCTGGGCTCCGACCCTTATCAGCGCCTCGTGGCGCTCGAGCGGGCACGGCTTGCCCCATGACTTCGAACCCGCGCCGCCGGCGCGGCTGTCGAATTCGGCCCCTCTGGACGACAAGCTAGTGTCCGCAGCCATTCGCCGGCGGCGGGGAGGCAATGAGACGTATTTGTCGGTATATTTGGCCGAGAACACCTGAGGAGGTTGCCATGAAGTTCATGTTCGTCATCCACCACGACGAGAAGGTGCTGGACGCGATGCCGGAGAAGCAGAGGCAGGATCTCGTCGACTCCGCGATCGAGTACGCGGAGGAGATCCGACGGAGCGGCCACTTCATCGTCTCGCAGGCTCTGCAGCGGACCTCGACGGCACGCACCATCCGCGTCCACGCCGGCAAGGTCACCGCCACCGACGGCCCGTTCGCGGAGACGAAGGAGCAGGTGGGCGGATTCTTCGTCATCGAGGCCAAGGACTTGGACGAGGCCTGTGCGATCGCCTCGAGATTCCCACCGCTGCGTGTCGGGGTGATCGAGGTCCGGCCGGTCCAGGAGTTGAGTCACTCTCGCGATCGACGCGGCCTACCGAACTGAGTCGCGCCGACCGGACGACGGAGGCCGAGACCGCCGAGGAGGGGCTTCGACTGGCCCAGGCGACGCCCCCCGCCCTCTTCGACGGCTACCAGGCCAAGCCGATCGAGGTCACCCAGTTCGTGGCGGCCGTACGCCATGCGGTTGGTGGTCCCGCGACGGGAACCGTCCCGGCCTAGGTCTGCTAGACTTCCGCCCACTCGGGAGATGGCACGCTAATGGATCGTCGGACCTTCCTCGCCACCTTGGCTGGGGGGCTCTTCGCCGCGCCGCTCGCCGCCGCGGGGCGGCAGAACGTGTCCCGCGTAGGGTATCTAGAACCTGGAGTGGCAGGCCCTGGTACGCCGTTCTTCGAGGCATTTCGGCAAGGCCTTACCGATCTCGGTTGGGTCGAGGGCCAGACCATCGCCATTGAACTCCGGGCTGCGGAAGGACACTATGAGCGGCTCCCTAGTCTCGCGGCTCAGCTGGTTCACCTCAACGTGGACGTGATCTTTGCCTCAAGCACGCCAGCAGCAGTGGTAGTCAAGCGCGCCACCAAGACGATTCCTATCGTCTTCGGACGCTGCGCCGACCCGGTGGGCAGTGGACTCGTCACTAGCCTGGCGCGCCCGGGCGGCAACGTCACAGGGTGGACACACGAGGGCCTGGAGTTGCGGGTGAAGTACCTCGACCTCCTGAAAGACGCTGTTCCACAGGCGACTCATATCGGTATTTTCTGGAACCCAGGCAACCCCGTCCATGGACCGTCATTGAAGTCCATCGAGGCCGCGGCTCGGACACTTACGTTGAAGCTTCTCCCGGTACCGGTGCGAAAGCCGGACGAGATCGAGGGCGCCTTCTCGATGCTGGCACGACAACGCGTACAGGCGCTCATAGTCTTCCAGGATGGGATGTTCTTGGCTCGCCGCCAGGAGATCATTGCCGGGGCTGCGATGAATCGGCTTCCCGCTATGTATGGCACTACCGAGTTCGTGAAGGCCGGTGGGTTGATGGGTTACGGGGTCAACCTGCCAGAAATGTACCGGCACGGCGCGTCCTTCGTGGACAAGATCCTCCGCGGCACCAAGCCCGCCGACTTGCCCGTCGAGCAACCCACCACGTTCGAGCTGGTCATCAACCTCAAAACTGCCCAGGCGCTCGGCCTGACGATCCCGCCGTCGCTCCTGCAGCGGGCGGATCAGGTGATCGAATAGCCCGTGACGTCGCGTGCTGGAGCCAGACCCGCGAACCTCGCGGCAATGGTTGCGGGGGCTGGATTTGCAGACTGCTACACGGCTCCTGAAGCGCTCTGGGTCGATCTCCGGCAGCGGGCGGTTGGTGGCCCGGCAATCGGAAGCCCTCCGTGAGGGAGACGATGCCCCTGAGCGGGCCGGCAACGCCTGATGGAATGGGCCACGGGCCCTCTGCCGTCCCGTCTGCCTATTCCCGCCCGGGTCTGTTAGACTCGCGCCCACCACTCGGGAGATGACACGCTGATGGATCGCCGGAGCTTCGTCGCCACCCTGGCAGGCGGCCTCCTCGCCGCGCCGCTCGCTGCGGAGGCGCAGCAGGTGGGGGAGATCTACCGGATCGGTTTCCTCGGGAACTCCACCGCCGCCCTCGAGGCCAATCTCGTCGGGCCGTTCCGCGAGGGCTTGCGGGACCTCGGCTACGTCGAGGGCCGCAACCTCGTCACCGAGTATCGGTGGGCCGAGGGGAAGTACGAGCGCTTTCCCCAGCTCGTGGCTGAGCTCCTCGCCCTCAAGGTGGACGTGATCGTCAGCGCCGGCACGCCCCCCGCCCTCGCCGTCAAGCAGGCCACGACGACGGTCCCCATGGTCATGGCGGCCGTGGGCGATCCCGTCGGCACCGGCCTCGTCGCGAGCCTCGCCCGGCCCGGCGGGAACCTCACGGGACTGGCGGCGATCTCACCCGACCTGGAGGGGAAGCGGTTCGAGCTGCTCAGGGAGCTCCTCCCGAAGCTCTCCCGCGTGTCCTTCCTCGTGAATCCCGCCAATGCCCTCCACACGGTCTCGGAGAAGCACGCGCGCGAGGCGGCCACCGTGCTGCGCCTGAAGCTGCAGTTTGTGGGCGTGCAGTCGGAGGCGGAGTTCGATCACGCATTCGAGACCATCGCCAGAGAGCGGCCGGGCGCCATGGTGGTGCTGGCGGATCGCCTCTTCCTGCACGACCGCCAGCGCATCGTTGACTTTGCCGCGCGGCACCGCCTGCCGACCGTCTATCCGTACAGGGAGCTGGCAGACGCCGGGGGCCTGATGTGCTTTGGGCCGAACTATCCCGACATGCACCGGCGCGCCGCCGCCTACGTGGACAAGATCCTGAAGGGCGCCAAGCCAGCTGACCTCCCCATCGAGCAGCCCACCAAGTTCGAGCTGGTGATCAACCTCAAGACCGCCAAGGCCCTCGGCCTGACGATTCCGCCGGCGTTGCTGCAGCGGGCGGACCAGGTGATCGAGTAGCTCGCAGCGTTCTCCCGAGAGAATCGTCGAACGCAAAGGGGTTAGCGGCCTGAACGTCCGCTAACCCCTCGCCATCGATGGTCGCGGGGGCCCGCAACCACCGAAAGCGACTCGGTTCCCTGAAAATCAGACCTCCTCGGGCTCGCGCGCGACTCCGACACCATGACCATCGTGACGGCCGGCCTGCCCTCCTGCTCCTCCGAGCCTGACAAGTCGAACGCGGGTCCATGTCGGTCATTGCGGCCGCCTTTGCTTGACGGGGCGGGCGCGTGGCGCTAGGCTCCCCGGTATGAGCCTGAGGTGCGCGCTGGCCCTCCTGCTCCTCGCCTGCCTCTTCAGCTTGAGCCCGCTCGCCTATGCGAGCCCTCCTGACCCCACGTGGGTCGACGGTATCTTCGACGACGCCGACAGCGATGACGTCGTCATTTCCATCTCCTGGGCGGCGTGGGCCGTCGAGCTTGATCCCCTGGCCGTCGTCACGCCGCTGTTCGCATCGGTCCCCGGTGTCCCGCTCGGCGAGCCGCGGCTCGCCTCGATCGCCGTACGGCCCGTCTTCCTGGGCCGGGCGCCGCCGGTAGGCTAGGCCCCCACCCGCGTTCGTTGGCCAAGAGCCTCTGCCTGTCGAGGCTCTCCGACAACCGTCGATCGCAACTCGGACGCCCGCACCGGGACCCGTGTCCTCACACGTGCCCTCTCGGGTCCCCGGGGGGACCGCTCTATGACACGACCAGGGCTGACTCTTCGCTCTCCCAATGAGCGTCAACGCGGATGCGCGTTCGACGCAGGCCGAGGGTGAGCATGTGCGGCATCGCCGGCATCCTGATGAAGCACAGCTGCGCCGACCAGGGTCTCCTCGAACGGATGGCCGCCGCACTCGCGCATCGAGGCCCGGACGATCTGGGCCTGCACGTGGCCGGGCCGCTCGGCCTGATCCAGACCCGGCTCTCGATCATCGATCTCGAGCACGGCCATCAGCCGCTGGTCGACGGGCCTCTGGCACTCACCGCCAACGGGGAGATCTACAACTTCGTGGAGCTGCGCCACAGCCTCGAAGCACGCGGGCGCCGCTTCACGACAGCCTCGGATAGCGAGACGATCCTTCACACCTACGCGCTCGACGGATGCGACGGGCTTCGCTCCTTGAACGGCATGTTCGCCTTCGCGCTGTTCGACGCCCACGCGCGCGAGCTCGTGCTGGCGCGGGACCGTCTCGGCGTCAAGCCCCTCTACTACGCGCACCTCGACGATCGGCTGCTCTTCGCGTCCGAGCTGAAGGCGCTCCTGGCGGTCTGGCCCCGCGAGCGTGAGATCGACCCCGGGGCCCTCCTGCAGTCCCTACAGAATCGCTTCAACACCGGGCAGGCGAGCCTCGTGCGCGGCATCCGTCGCCTGCCGCCCGGGACCGCGCTCATCGTCGATGCGGACCTGAAGGTCCGCGAGCATCGCTACTGGTCACCTCTCGATGTTCGCCCCCGCCCGCTCGACTTCGACGAGGCCGCCGAAGAGTTCGAGCCGCTCTTCCGACGGGTCATGCTGGAGCACCTGCGTGCCGACGTGCCGCACGGCCTGTTCCTCTCCAGCGGTGTCGACTCCGGCATCCTGCTCGCGATGGTCAGCGAGCTGACCGGCCGCCCGGTGCACACCTTCTCGGTGGGATACCGGGACCCGGCGATCGGAGACGAATTGCCCGACGCGGCCGTGATTGCTCGGCACTTCGGGGCCGACCACGTCGAAATCCGGCTCGACCGCGACGAGGTCTTTCGGCGCCTCCCGCACACCGTCTGGTCCACCGACGACCTGCTGCACGACTACGCCTGCCTGCCCACATCGTTCCTGGCCGAGCGGGCGGCCCGGGCCCTCAAGGTGGTCTTGACCGGAGAGGGCGGTGACGAGGTGTTCGCCGGCTACGGCCGCTACCGGCGGACTCTGCCCCAGCGCTGGCTCAAGAATGTGGTCGCGCCGGGCTCGGGCGGCTACCGGACACGGGGTCAGTGGCGCTCCCGCTGGGTGCGTCATGTGCTTGGCCCCGAGCTGAGGGCGGCGGACGCGGCGCGCCGGGCGCCGGTGATCGCCGCCTGGCGGGCAACACCCGCCGACTGGACCGACGTGGCGCGCTGCCAGCACGCAGACCTCGTCACCTGGCTCCCCGACGAATTACTGGTCAAGACCGACCGGGTGCTGATGAGCTTCGGGCTCGAAGGCCGGGTCCCCTTCCTCGACCACCGCGTGGTCGAGTTCGGCCTGAGCCTGCCCGACACGCTGAAGGTCGGCGGCCGGCAGGGCAAGTTGTTCCTCAAGCGGTGGGGCGAACGTCGCCTGCCGCGCGAGCACCTCTGGCGACGCAAGCGTGGGTTCTACGTGCCGATGCGCGGATGGCTCCACGGGGCGTTCCTCGATCGCTTGGCCGTCCACCTCCCCGGTCACCCCGCGATCCGGCGCTGGTTCCGGGCCGACGCGGTTGCCCGGCTGCTGCGAGAGCAGCAGGCCGGTGGCGATGTGAGCCGCGCGATCTGGGGGCTCCTCCAGCTCGCGATCTGGCACCGCATCTTCATCGAGGGGCACGTGCCCAGCCGGGACGAGGATCCGCTCGAGTGGATCACGTGAGCCCACCCGCCAGGTCGAGCATCTGGCGCTGAGCGAGCCCACGGTAGATCCCGTCGGCCCGCGCCATCAGCTCGGCATGGGAGCCGACTTCCACGATACGACCCCCGTGCATAACGACCACCCGGTCCGCGTGCTTGACGCTGGCCAGCCGATGGGCGATGAGCAGTACGGTCCGTCCCCGCATGAGTTCGGCCAGCGCCTGCTGGACGAGAAACTCGTTCTCGGCGTCGAGATCTGACGTGGCTTCGTCCAGGATCAGGATGGGCGGGTTCCTGAGGAACGCGCGCGCGATCGCGAGCCGCTGGGCCTGGCCGCCCGACAGCCGAACTCCTCGCTCTCCCACCTGGGTCGCCAGGCCATCCGGCAGCGCGGCGATGAACTCGGTCGCTTGGGCCATCCGCGCGGCCTCCTCGATCTCTTCCGGGGTCGCCCCCGGTTTCCCATACGCGATATTGAAGCCGATTGAGTTCTGGAACAAAAAGGTATCCTGGCTCACGATCCCGATGAGCGCGCGAAGCGACTCCCCGGTCACCTCGCGCACGTCGTGCCCATCGATCGTGATCCG
>DATIDP010000061.1:0-18414 GCA_035456265.1 Solirubrobacterales bacterium
CAGGTGAAGAAGTTCGAGATCCTGCCTCAGGACCTCTCGCAGGAGGGCGGCGAGCTGACACCGACGCTGAAGGTGAAGCGCAACGTGGTCGCCGACAAGTACGAGAACGAAGTCGACGCGCTCTACTCATAGCGGCCACCAGTCCGCCCCACTAGGAGCGATGGGCACAGCCCCGAGCGGTTGTTCTGGGCGGCCGCTCGTGGCCGCGATCTGATGGCGAAGCCAAGCCGATTCCTAGCGGCGCCGGACTCCTACAAGGGAACGCTCAGCGCCCGGCAGGTAGCCGAGGCAATCGGGCGCGGCGTGGAGAACGCAGGCGCGATGCCCGACCTCTGCCCCGCCGCCGATGGCGGCGAGGGAACCGCGGAGGTGCTGCTCGACGCGCTCGGAGGGGAGCGCCGCACGGCGGAGGCCCACGACCCGCTGGGCCGGACGATCGAGGCGAGCTACGCGCTGCTGCGCGACGGCAGTGAAGCCGTCGTGGAGGTGGCGGCCGCCTCGGGGCTCGGCCTGGTCGATGAGGCCGAGCGAGACGCCGAGCGTGCCTCGAGCGCCGGCACCGGCGAGCTGATCGCCGCGGCCGCCGCAGAGGGCGCCGGCAGGATCCTGGTGGCCGCGGGCGGCAGCGCCACGACCGACGCAGGTCGCGGCGCCATCGAGGCGATCGAAGCGGCGGGGGGCCTCGACGACGCCCGCCTCGAGGTCCTCTGCGACACCTCGGTTCCGTTCGAGCGGGCGGCTGAGGTGTTCGCGCCCCAGAAGGGCGCCTCCCCCGAGCAGGTCGAGCGGCTCACAGGCAGGCTGGCCGCCGAGGCGGGCGCGCTGCCCCGTGATCCGCGGGGGCGGGCGATGACCGGTGCCGCCGGAGGCCTCTCCGGGGCCCTCTGGGCCGCCCTCGGCGCGCACCTCGTCCCGGGGGCGACGTTCGTGCTCGGCGTGGTCGGCTTCGATCGGCGCCTCGAGGATGCCGACGCCGTGATCACGGGTGAGGGCCGCCTCGACGCGCAGAGCCGGGAGGGCAAGCTCACGGGGGAGGTCGCCCGGCGCTGCCGTGCATCGCGGGTGCCGTGCCACCTGATCGCGGGAGAGATCGCCCTCGACCCCGACGACGAGGCCTGGTTCGGCTTCGCGACGCTAGCCGCGGCGGGGAGCCCGGACTCGATCGGCGGGGCCGCGGAGCGGATCGTCGCAGCCGCCTCGCGCTGAGCGTCGGGGAGCCTGGGCTACGGCGGGCCGCTCCAGCCGGCGGCGTAGCAGGGATCCGTGCCACACGGATCGATGATCTTGCCGTCCGGCTTCAGGAACTCGGCGATCTGGTGCCGGATCAGCGGTGAGGTGTTGATCACGGTGTCGTGGGGGTCGACGCCGAAGGAGTCGTCCGGGGCGGTGTTGGTGATCGGCGCCGGATCGGTCCCCAGCACTCCCCCCATGCCGTCGTCGCGCTTCGGCCCGATGTCCCAGACGAACATCCCGTTGCCATCTGCCGCCGCGCCAGAGAGGTCGCCGAGCGGCGGGATGTCGGGGAAGAAGTTCACGAAGCCGGGAGTGCGCCCCGGGTCGAGCGTGGGATAGCGGAGGGGGGCCCCGATCGTCCGAGCCTCGACCTCGGTCGCGACGTTCGAGACCTGGTGGTCGCCGTAGGCCATCTCGATCAGCACGTGGTGGGCGGGCGTGCCCGGCAGCGGATCGCTCGTCATGTGGTTGGCGTAGCCGTTCGGCTCACCGCGGTCCCACATCATCTGGATCAGCGCGAGCAGCAGCGGCCGTTCGGACTCGTTCGGGTAGGACGGGTAGAGGACGAGGGAATAGTCCTCGAAGTCGACACTCCGGGTCAGCAGCGTCGAGTAGTTCATGCCGGGCACGTAGAGCACGGTGCGGGTGATGTCGGGCTCGACCGCGGTCAACGCGCCGCCCGCAATACCGCCCTGGCTGTTGCCGTAGTAGTAGAGGCCCTGGGAGTGATCGATCACCGAGTGGCCGCTGAACTGGAAGGCCGCGCTGCTGGAGAACCCGTCTGGCAGCATCAGCAGGCGCCCGAGGTAGATGAAGTTGAGGAATCCCTGTTGCAGTCCGTCGGGCAGCGGCTGGAACTTGGAGAGGTCCTGAAGGGCCGAGATGGCGGTGGGGACGTCGTCCTCCATCATCCCGGTCCAGTCGGTGGCGCAGGTGAGCACTCCCTCGTCCGTCCCGAGCTGGCGCACGTTGGTCGTGTGGACCTCGGTGTAGTCGCCGAAGAGCCCGTGGCCGTACATGGAGGGCCTGACCTGGTGGTCGACGTCGAAGACGCCGGGGCTCGTCTCGGTGACGGCCGAGCGCGGGATGTTGCAGGTGAACCGGGCGGTCTGGAAGTTGCCGGGGGTTCGCACCGGCAGGCCGTCGGGGCCGAGGGTGAACCTGCCGCCGGGGACGCAGCCCGGGCTATCGAGAAAGCACGGCACCTGGTAGGTCCCCGTGACCTCGCGGATGTTCTGAACGCCGTGGCCGGTGGCCGTCGGGAAATCGGTGACGTCGGTGATCGTGAAGTCGGGGGCGCTGCCCTGCATGGTTCCGTCGCCGGGCGTCGTGTCACCGAGGTCGGCGAGGCCGCGGTCCCGGATCGAGAGCATCCGCTGGGTGACGTTCTGGGTGCTCGCCACCGTGAAGTCCCATGCGTCGTATAGATCGTCGCGGCTGATCCCCGCGGACTGGAGCCTGGAGAAGATGTCCTCGAAATGCGCGCGTCGCTGCTCGATCCCGGCGACGTCCGTCTTCACCCCGTCGCGGTAGAGGGCGAAGCCCGGGGGCGCCGGGATGATCGCGCCGGAGGCGTCCTTCAGGTTGCGCAGGGCCACGATGTAGCGGTGCCCCTCGATCAGGTTGCGGCCCGGCCGGATGATCAGGTCCGTGTTCTCGGGCGAGGTGGCGGTCGAGTCGAGCTCGGAGAAGACCAGCTGGCGCTGGCCGGTCGAGGCATCGATCAGAACGATCGGCTGACCGGCATCGAACGCCCGGTCCATGTCGGTGAGCGGCACGGCACCGGTGTTCTGGAACGCCTGGGGATTGTCGAGGCCCGGGACCCTGGTCACGATGCTCTCCCCCGGGCTGAACCCGTCGCTCGCGTTGATGCCTTCCGGATTGATGTGGACGCCGCCCTTGTTGGCCGGCGTGGAGGCGGCGTTGATGTTCACGCGCAGCCCGGTAGGGGTGCTCGAGTCGGGCACGGTGTAGTGGTCGCTCGGGAAGGGGAACAGGCAGTTGGTCCCGGGACTCGCGATGATCTCGCAGCGATCCGCGCGAGCGAGGGATGCACACTGCGGCACCGACTTGGTGAGCGTCGCGCGCCCCTTGGGGCTCTTGCCCTTCTTCCGCTTCTTCGCAGGCTTGTGGGCCGACTTGGCGGTCAGGAGCAGGCCGTCGGCGCCGCAACCCTGCAGCACCTCCCGCCCTGCCGTGCTGAGCGGAAGGGAGACCTTCTTTTTCTTGCCGGCCTTCGCGGAGACCCGGGCCGGGTCGGTCAGCGCCGGACCGCCGCCGAATCCGCGAACCGCAAGGACCAGCTTGCGCTTGCGTGGGGAGCGCACGACGACGTCGACCCTGCCCGCCGAGAGCAGCCCCTGATCGCTCTGGGTCTTCGACTTGAAGGAGAGCGACAGCCGCCTCGGACCGTGGTGCTTGGCCACGGCCGGGGTGGCCGCGAGCAGGCAGGCGCCCAGACACGCCGCGAGCACGACGAGCCCGATCTGGGACTCGCACCGGCCAATCCGTCGGCCTCCGAACGCCGTTCCTCTCTTCATTCCCTCAGGACCTCCCTGGTCCTTCTGGGAACCTATCAGTGGGAGACGTGCGTTGGCCGTCTCGCTGTAGCGTCAGGACGATGAGTGACGGACGGGTGGCGCTGGTCACGGGCGCCAGCAGCGGCATCGGAGCCGAGACGGTCCGTGCCCTCGCGGCTGCGGGCTTCGAGGTGGTGGGCGCCGCCAGGCGCCTCGAGCGGGTCGAGCGGGTCGCCCGCGAGGTCGGAGGCCGCGCGCTCCAACTGGACGTGACCGACCCTGCATCGGTCGCCGAGCTCGCGGAGGCCCTGCCCGATCTCTCGGTCCTGGTGAACAACGCGGGCGGCGCGCTCGGTCTGGAGCCGATCGCCGAGGCCGACGAGGAGAGGTGGCGTGAGATGTACGAGGCGAACGTGATGGGCGTGATGCGCGTGACCAAGGCGCTGCTGCCCGCCCTCGAGCGCAGCGGCAGCGCCCACATCGTCGTGATCGGCTCGGTCGCCGGGGTCGAGGTCTATCCGGGAGGGGGCGGCTACACGGCGGCGAAGCACGCGGCCCACGCGGTCACCAAGACCCTTCGCCTCGAGCTGCTCGGCAAGCCCATCCGGGTGACCGAGGTGGCGCCGGGAATGGTGGAGACGGAGTTCTCGCTGGTCCGGTTCGAAGGCGACCGGGGCAGGGCGGACGCGGTCTATGAGGGAACGACCCCGCTCACGGGGGAGGAGGTCGCCGACGCAATCGCGTACGTCGTCACCCGCCCGCCGCACGTCGACATCGACTACGTCTCGATCAGGCCGACCGATCAGGCGACGGCGCGGGACGTGCACCGCCGCTAGCTCCGCCTACTTCGCAGATTCCGCCGCTTCGCGCTCGCTCGACTGCCGCAGCAGCGCGCCGGTCGTCTGCTCGAGGACGCGGCGCCAGGCCGAGATTCCCTTCTCCTCCTCCTCGACCGTGTCGAGCACGCGCCGAACCCTGCGAGCGGAGATCTCGATGCCGTGGCGGGCGGCGATCTCCTTATAGCGCCGGTAGTCGCGGGCGAGCTTGACCGTGACGGACTCGAAACCGTGCTTGGCGATCTGCAGGCGAGCGGAGTAGTCGAGGATCGAGGTGCCGAACATCAGCTCGTCGTCGAACTCCGGCTCGATCAGGATGATGTCGACGTCCGGAAAGCGCTCCTTCCAGGACTCGATCGCGAGGTGCAGTCGGGCGTGAGCGAGCAGTCGGAACGCCTGATTGCCGATCGCGGGCATCCCCAGATCCGAAACGCGCCGCACCCGGGAGCCGAAGACCGTCGGGATGCGGGTCTCGAAGTCGTTGACGAACGGCACCAGCGGGTTGACGACGACGATGAACTTCGCGCCGGCCTCCACGGCGACATCCACGTTGGTCGTGGAGATGATCCCCCCGTCGATCAGCTGCCTGCCGCGCAGCTCATAGGGCTCGTAGACGACCGGCAGCGCGCCGGAGGCAGCCACGGCGCGAGAGATCGGGACGTCGTCCCACTCCCCGTCGCCGAAGACGACGCGCTCGCAGGTGTCGAGGTCGGTTGCGACGATCCTGAGGTCGTTGGCGAGCTTCCGGAAGTCGTTGCTGCGGTCGGGATCGGAGAGCACGTTCCGCACGTACTGCTCGATCCCTCGATTGTGGTAGATGCCGGTCGGCAGTCCCTCGGCGAGACTCATTACGACATCGACCATGGAGATCTCGCCGATGTTCCCCGCCAGGCGCCGGACCACCGCCGCCGCTCGCAGCGGGAAGAGCGCCAGCCGGCCGGCGAAGCCCCGGTAGTTCGGCCGGAGCAGGGTGCGCAGGGAGGCGTTCTCGATCGGGGAGGGCAGGGCCGTGTCGAGAACCCGGAACATCTCCTCCGGAGTGACGCCGTTGGCGACCATGCTCGCCACGAACGCGCCCGCGCTCGTGCCGACGTAGATGTCGAAGTCGTTGACCGTGCGGTTCACGGCGAGCAGGTCGAAGGCACGCAGGGCGCCCATCTCGTAGACGCCGCCGGTGAAGCCACCGCCGCCGAGGACCAAGGCTGTCTTGTCGGCCCGTCCGCGACGCTTTCTCCCTTTCGATCCGCGCGGCTCGCCATCCGGGCCGTCGAGCTGGACGACTTTCCCCATGGGGCTCGGATTATCGCAGTACCGGCTGGTCAGCCAGTCAGTACTCCGCCGCAACCTCGGGCGGTTCAACCTGTTTCACCCACAACGCATGGCGATCGCGGTGCGCAGAGGGGCGGTCACGCTCGCGCTGCTGGGCGCGGCGGGCTTTGCCCTGCCCGCGGGAGCCCAGGCGCGCGGGATCGCGCCGGACGCGGCGGCCGTGACGCCGGTCGCCCACGCGTCGGCCAAGGCCCGCAAGGCCATCTCGGCCCCGAAGCTCTCGGCCGGCCTGGCGAAGGTCTTCCGCCGGGTCGGCAGGAGCGGCGCGTTCGTGGTCGACGCGAGCGACAACAGGGTGCTCTTCTCGCGGAAGGCGGGGCGGTCGCGGATCCTGGCGTCGAACTCCAAGCTCTTCACCACGGCGACCGCCCTCGCCCGCTTCGAGCCGGAGGACAGGCTGCACACGACGGCCTGGTCGATCGACGACGTCTCGGACGGCGTCAGCCAGGGCCTCTACCTCCGCGGTCAGGGCGACCCGGCCCTGAGCGGCAGCGGCCTGGCGAAGCTCGCCGATCGGGTTCGGGCCGCGGGCGTGAGGACGGTGCAGGGCCCGCTGTCCTACGACGATTCCTTCCTCGATCGCGTCACCGGGATCCCGCAACACGGCATCACCTCCGAGCGGATCGGAACGCTCTCCGCCCTGACCATCGACGGCGGCTCGCCCGGCGACCCGGCCCGGAATTCCGCCCAGCGCTTCCAGGAAGCGCTGCGCAAGGACGGCATCTCGATCGGCAACAGCGTCACCTCCGGCGTCGTCCCGCAGACGGCGGTTCAGGTCGGGGACCTCGGCTCGCCGACGATGGCCGACCTGATCCAGGACACGAACGTCCCCTCGAACAACTTCTTCGCCGAGATGCTGCTCAAGGACGTCGGCGGCGAGTTCGGCGCCTCGGGCTCCACGGCGTCCGGGATCGCGGTGGTGAAGCGGTTCGCGGCTCAGCAGGGCGCGCGGTTTGCCGGCGAGAACGGCTCGGGGCTGACCCGGCGCAACAAGGCATCGCCCAAGTCCGTCGTCAAGCTGCTCGACTCGATGATCGAGGTCGACGAGGACACCCCACCCGCTGCCCAGGCTGATCAGAGCCGGCAGCGCGACGCGTGGATCAACTCCCTCGCCGTCGCGGGACGCAGCGGGACCGTGGCTCACCGGATGCGCGGCACCGCGGCCAGGAGCCGCTGCCACGTCAAGACCGGCACGCTGAACGGCGTCAGCGCTCTCTCCGGGTACTGCTTCCAGGGCATCGAGGACGCCGACCACGCGGTGGCGTTCTCGCTCCTGATGAACCGAGTGGACGTCAACCGCGCCCGGCTGGTTCAGGACCGGATGGCGGCCTTGATCGCCCGCTACAGGCGTTAGCTAGATTCGCCCGCGAGGCGGAGTGCTCTTCCTGAGCGTTCCGTTCGCGCCGATCAGCTTCTGAAGCGCGTCCTCGTTGATCACCTCGGTGCCGAGCTCCTCCGCCTTGGCGAGCTTGGACCCGGGGCTGTCTCCGGCGATCACGTAGTCGGTCTTCTTCGAGACCGAGTTGACGACCTTCCCGCCGGCCAGCCGGATGAGCCTGGTCGCCTGCTCGCGGCTCAGGTTCGGGAGGGTCCCGGTCAGCACCAGGGTCTTGCCGTCGAGCGGTCCGCCCTCCTGGCGGCGCTCCGAGGGGTCGAGCTCCATCCTCAGGTCCGCCTTCCGGAGACGGTCGATCAGCTTGCGGGTGCGCTCCTCGCAGAGCTCCTCGTAGATCTGCTCGGCGAGGATCGGGCCGATCCCCTCCGCCCTCACGATCTCCTCCGGTTGGGCCTCCAGCAGGGCGTCCATCGTCCCGAAGTGCTCGGCGAGCGACTCGGCGTTGACGAATCCGATCCCCGGTATCCCGAGCGCGTAGAGGACGCGCGAGAATGGCATCCTCTTCGCCTCCTCGATCTCCTCCATCAGGTTCCGCGCCGAGATCTCCCCGAACCCCTCGAGCTCGGCGATCCGCTCGGTGGTGAGGTCGAAGATGTCGGCGGCATCCGAGATCAGGCCCTCCTGCAGGAAGCGGTAGGCGTTCTTCTCGCCCAGTCCCTCGATCTCCAGGGCGCCGCGGAAGTGCTTGATGTGCTGGAACTGCTGACCCGGGCAGCCCGTGCGGTTCGGACAGATCGTGAAGACGCCGCCCTCGGGCTTCACCGTGGGCGTACCGCACAGCGGGCACTTCTTCGGCGGCCGCGCCCGGCGGGCCCCCTTCTTCCGACGCTGGATGATCGGCGAGACCACCTGCGGGATGACGTCACCGGCCCGCATCACGACCACCTCGTCGCCCTCACGGACGTCCTTGCGCTCCAGGTCCTCCTCGTTGTGCAGGGTCGCCGTGCTCACCGTCACGCCGCTGACGTGGACCGGCTCGAGCATGGCGAACGGCAGCAAGTGGCCGGTGCGGCCGACGTTCCAGACGATCTTGTTGAGCTTCGTGGTGGCGGTCGTCGGCGCGAACTTCCAGGCGACGGCCCAGCGCGGCTCCCTTCCGGCGACCCCCAGCTCCCGCTGCAGCCCGCGGTCGTCGACCTTGACCACGACGCCGTCGATCTCGAAGTCAAGGGCCTCCCGGCGATCCTCCCACCAGCGGCAGCGCTTGGCGACCTCGTCGACCCCGTGCAGGACCGAGATGTCCTCGTTGACCTTGAAGCCTCGCTCGCGCAGCCACTCCAGCGACTCGGAGTGGCTCTCGGGCTCCCAGCCCCTCAGCGCGGCGACCCCGTAGCACCAGATCGACAGCGGTCGGGTGGCCGTGATCGATGAGTCGAGCTGCCTCAGCGACCCGGCCGCGGCGTTCCGCGGGTTGGCGAACGTGGAGAGCCCGTCCTGGGCGCGCTGCTCGTTCACCTTCGTGAATCCGGCGATGGGCAGGTAGACCTCCCCGCGAACCTCGACCAGCTCGGGCGCGTCCTCGATCGCGAGCGGGATCGCCTTGATCGTCTTCAGATTCTGCGTGACGTCCTCGCCGATCTGGCCATCGCCGCGTGTCGCGCCGCGGGTGAAGACCCCGTTCTCGTAGGTGAGGGAGATCGCGAGGCCGTCGACCTTCGGCTCCGTCACGTAGCGGATCTCCCGCCCCGAGATGTCGAGGCGCTCGAGCCGGCGCTCGACCCGCTTCGCCCAGGCCCGCAACTCGTCCTCGTCGCGGGCGTTGGCAAGCGAGAGCATCGGCTCGTGGTGGGTGACCTGCTTGAACTTGTCCAGCGGCTTCCCGCCGACCCGCTGGGTCGGGGAGTCCGCGGTGAGCAACTCCGGGCTCGCTTCCTCGATCTCCCGCAGCTCACGCAGCAGGTCGTCGTACTCCGGATCCGAGATCACCGGGTCGTCGAGGACGTAGTACCGGTGGTCGTGGTGCGCGATCTGGCGGCGGAGCTCCTCGGCCCGCTTCTTTACGGACTTGGCGGCGCTCACCTCTGCGAGGAGGCCTCCGCCGCCGCGACCTTCTCCTCGGCAGTGCCGAGCATGCCCTCGAAGTCCCACTCCCGCAGCCGGTCGAGGCTGGGCCGATCGGTGAGGTCGAAGTGGACGGGCGTCACCGCGATGCGCTCGTGCGCGATCGCGGAGAGGTCCGAGCCGCGCTCGTCCTCGAAGGACGGCTCGTAGCCGTAGATCTGGTAGCGCCGACGACCGTCCGAGTCCTCGTCGACGAGCTTGAGCTCGTCGTTGTAGAGGCGCTTGCCGAGGTGCGTGACCTCCACCCCCTTGGGCGCCGCGGAGGGGCAGTTGACGTTCAGCAAGGTGTCCGCGGGGAGGGGGTCGTGAGCGACCCGGCGCACGAGCTCCGCCGCGAACGCCGCCGAGGAGGAGAAGTCGAAGTCACGCCCCCACGGCAGGCCGCTGGACTCACCGCCGGCGGACTGGGAGATCGCGATCGCCGGGATGCCGAGCACGATCCCCTCGAGCGCGGCCGCGACCGTGCCCGAATAGGTGATGTCGTCACCCAGATTCGAGCCGTGGTTGATGCCCGAGACGATCAGTTCCGGGCGCTCACCGACCAGGCCGAGCTCGGCGAACCGGACGCAGTCGACCGGCGTGCCGTCCGTGGCGAAGCCAGAGGTGCCGTCAGCGAAGGCGATCTCCTCCACCCAGAGCGGCGAGCGGGTCGTGATGCTGCGAGCGGTGGCGCTGCGGTTCGAGTCCGGCGCGATGACGTGGACGTCGAGGCCATCGATGCCGATCAGCTCTCGGCGCAGGGCGTTCAGCCCCGTCGCCTGGATCCCGTCGTCGTTGGTGATCAGGACGCGCACGACGTTGAGTTTAAATTGACGACTTCACCGTCAGTTCCGCGGGCAGGTTGCCGGCTTTCCCCGTCAGTTCCGCGGGCAGGTTGCCGGCTTCGCCATCAGGCCGGGGGCGGTCACCCCGGCTTCGTCAGTCGCGATGGCATTCGCCATCGCTCCGAGTACGCGGGCTAACCGCCCCCGTACGCGATGACCATCTCGGTCGCGACACCCAGGAAGACGCCGGCGCCGACCATCAGCAGACCGAGCTCGCGGTGACCGAGCTTCCTCATCGCGCCCCAGATCTCGCCTATCACGTAGAGGATCGCGCCGGCGGAGACCGAGTAGAAGAGCAGCTCGAGCGGCGCGGAGGTCACGTTGTAACCGACGATTGCGCCCAGGAAGACGGGGCCTCCGCCGACCAGGCCGGCCAGGGCGAGCCAACTCCAGCTCGGCCTCACGTCGCCGAGCGGTCCGACGATGCCGAAGCCCTCGGTCGCGTTGTGGACGGCGAAGCCGACGATCAGGACGGTCGCGAGCCCGATCTCCCCGGTGCTCGCCGACACGCCGATGGCAAGCCCCTCGGCGAAGTTGTGGAGGCCGATCGCGGCCGCGATCGTCATCCCGGTGCGCAAGGCGGCGGCCCGCGCGCTGAACTCGTCACTGGCGGCGGCCATCTCCACCTGCTCGACGGTCATCGCGTCGGTGGCGCCGCCGGAGATGGGCCGCTGCTTCGACGAGCGCATCCGGCTCTCGACCAGGGCCAGCCCAGCGCTTCCCGCAGTGAAGCCGATCCCGAGCATGAGGGCCAGGCCAAGTCCCGCCAGGAGCGATCCCTCACCGTCCCCGAGCTGCTCGAAGTGCGCCTCCACGATCTCGACTCCGTGAACGAGCACCTCCGCGAAGAGGAAGGCGAGGACGCCGACCGAGAACATCGCCAGGGCGACCTTGGCGCGCTTCGAGACGAACTCGATCCGCCCGAACGGCAGGCCGAGATAGATCGTGAAACCGGCAAGGGCACCGAGCAGGACAGTTTCCCCGAATGACACGAGCGGCACCCTATCAGAAGAATTAGGGCGCCCTAACCGACGTTCCGGCCCCGACGGGCCCCGCTAATAGCGGACCGAGGCGAGATGAAGACCGTGCGCCTGCGCCGTGTCCCCGGCCCGCTCCCGGGACGCTCCCCGGAGCAGCGTGCCGAAGTCCTCCAGGGAGCGGCGTCCGCCACCCACTTCGAGCATCGTCCCCACGAGCACCCGGACCATGTTCCGCATGAAGGCGTCCGCCTCGATCCAGAGCTCGAGGACCCGGCCCGGACCGAGGACGGCCGGCTTCTCCTGCCACTCGGCCCGCAGGACGTCCCGCTGGAAGCGAACGTGCTCCGTCTGGGTCGGTGTGAAGGCGGTGAAGTCGTGCGTCCCGACCAGGGCGTCGGCGCAGGCGGCGAGCACGCCGTCGTCGATGCGATGCGGCCAGTGCAGAGCGACCCCTGCCTCGAAGGGATTCGGCGCCGGCTCCGCGAGGACGCGGTAGCAGTACGTCCGCGAGCGAGCGTCGCGCCGGGCGTCGAAGCCCTCGGCGACGACCTGGGCGCCGAACACTGCGACATCCGGGCCGGTGTTGGAATTGAGCGCCCGGGCCAGTTCGGCGGCCGGCTCGCGCTCGGTGGCGAAGCTCGCCACCTGGCCCCAGGCGTGGACCCCGGCGTCCGTCCGTCCGGCGACGGTCAGCGGGGTCGGCGCGCCGAGGATTCGCTCCAGCGCACCCTCGAGCTCCCCCTGCACCGTGCGCACGCCAGGCTGGACAGCCCAGCCCGCGAAGCGGGCGCCGTGATAGCCGAGATCCAGCCGGACCGTGGTCATTCGGGAGGAATCCTCTGCGCGCTCCATCGCCGGTGCGCGACACTAACCCAGCCGCCACGGTCATCGGCCTGAGCATCGCCCTCAACCCGAGCCGCCGCGAGTGAGACCATGGGTGTGACCAGGTTCACGCATGGGCTCGGACCGGGGGCGTAGGGTTCGTCGGAACTACGGAGGAGGAGAAGGACAGATGGCCAATACCGACATCACCCAGCGGGCGCAGTACGAGCGCAGCGACCTGCTCGCTGGCGGTGAGGGGATTCGCCGGGGCTCCGAGAGGGGCGCGGCGGTCTACAGCGTGATCGCGATAATCATCGGCGCGGTGCTCGCCTACGGAGCGCTGCAGACGATCGACAACTGGGCTCAGTGGCTGGTGCTCGCCGTCATCGTCGTGTTCACGATCGCCGTGGCGGTCGCCATCGGCCCGAACCGGAAGGGCTCCGGCTCCCGGTTCAAGGTCGGACGCTAGCGGCCACGAGGCCGCGCCACCTCCGGCGTCGTTGCGCACTCCTCCATAGCCACGTCGAGCCTCTCGGCCAGCTCGCGTTGCAGCGCGGCGGCGGCTGCATCGCGGGGCCATCCGGACCGGACGTCCACGAGGTTCTCCTTCTCGAGAGCATCACGAGCGAGGTCGTAGAGCTCGTACTCGGTCGGCTTCCGCCCCTCGGGATCGAAGTAGAACGCGTACTTCGCGTCGTTAGTGCGAACCGCCCGGATTCGGTTGGGCTGACCCGGCGCCTCCGTGAGGGCGGTGGCCGCCTGGTGGTCGTCGTAGGTGAAGTGAATGGCGTCACGAACGGCTGGAGCCGGTGCGGGATGGTCCGTCACCGGCGAGAGGTCCACGGGGGACGCGGCGAGCGCCTCGCGCTCCGGCTCGGCGGCCCGGGCCACGACGGGAGTCAGATCGCGACCGCGAAGGCGCGTGGGGGGGTCGACCCCCGCCAGCCGAAGGATCGTCGGCAGCACGTCGACCAGCGACGCCAGGGCATCGGCCTCCCGACCGGTCGGGAACAGAACCGGGTTGGAGACGACGAGCGGGACGTTGATCGTCTCCTCATACGCGTTGAAGGCCTTCTGCCGGAGTCCGCCATGGGACAGACCCATCTCGCCGTGATCCGCGCTGCGAACCACAACGGTCCGGGAGCGCAGGGATCCCGGATCGGAGTCATCTCCCAGCACGGCCAGCAGACGACCGATCTTCGCGTCGACGACCCGGTGCAGATGGGCGTAGAAGTTGACGTAGTCGAGCTGGTCGCGGCGGTTGCGGAGCGGGCCCATGTAGGCGGTCATGCCCATCTGCATCAGGGCATGGACCGCCGGCTTTCCGGCCAGGTCCTCGTCGACGGTCGGCGGCAGCTCGACGCCGAGGTCCCGGAATTCGGCCGTCGAGTATCCCCCGCGCTCATACGCGGCCGGGTAGCCGAGCACGTCGTGGGGATTGACCAGCGAGACGACCAGGCAGAACGGCTCCGGCAGCTGATCGCGTGAGAGCCAGCGCTCGGCCTGGCGCGTGTAGACCTCGTCCCAGCCCTGGCCCTCGCCGGCGTTGCCGCCTCCGAAGTGCTCGGCCTTGGCGTTCTCCCCCGCGTCGGGCGGCTCCCAATCGGCGAACCCGTACTCGCTCTCGATTCTCCGCTCGTCGGCCTCGCCCCAGCCTCCCAGCAGGCCGCCCTCCCCCTGGGAGGGATGCGTCAGATGCCACTTGCCCTTGTAGGCGACGTGGTAGCCGCCGGCGCGCAGGAGGCTCGCCAGGTTGGGCAGTCCGGGGGGCAGCTCCGGCTCGTGGCCACGGCTCTCGCCGATGCGGAACAGCCCGCGCGCGAACCCCTTGAGGACTCGGCCCGCGGGCGCCTGACGGCGGCGGATGATGTCCGCCATCGTGGCCGTCACCGCCGGCGCGAAGCGCGGGTTTGGCCGAAGGTCTGCCGCCGTCAGCGTCAGGCTCACCCCGTGCTCCGCCGGATACAGCCCCGTGAACAGAGTCGAGCGGCTCGGTGAGCACATCGCCGTATTGCAGAAGGCGTTGCGGAAGCTGAGCCCGGTCCGCCGCAGCTCGGCGTCGTTCGGCATCAGCTCGCTGAGCCAACCGGGCTCGTCGGGCCAGTGACGGGGCGCCCGCTGCTGGTCCGTGATCAGGACCAGGAAGTTGGGCGGAGTCACCCCGCCCCCTACGGCTTCACGTCGCAGGAACGGCCGCGGCACGTCGCCAGTCGCTGCATCCGCGCGATCAGCCGGGCCCGGATTCCGGCGTAGGCCGGATCATGCGCGACGTTCTGGAGCTGGAACGGATCGGTCCGGCGGTCGTACAGCTCCTCCTCGCCGGTCTCCGTCCAGAGGACGAACGTGTACCTCTGCGTTCGGACTCCGACGTATGGCCGATCCCAGGCGTTGTTGGGGATGGCGCCGGTGAACAGCGGGCGTGGCGCCTCGATCTCGAGCGCGCGCTTGGGGACCCGCTGGTGTCCTCGGAGCGCCGGGGGGAGTGAGATGCCGTCCATCCTGCGGCGCGGCTTCGCTCGTGCGACGGCGGCAAGGGTCGGAGCCATGTCGATGTTCGCCACCTGCTGCTTGATCTTCTTCCCGCGGCCGAAACCGGGGCCGCGAATGATCAGCGGCACCCGGAGCGATTCCTCGTACGGGAGGAACTTGTCGCCGGGGATGCGGTGCTGGCCGTTGAGCCAGCCGTTGTCCGAGGTGAAGAGGATCACCGTGTTGCCCAGCTGGCGGGTGCGGCGCAGGGTCTTCACGATGCGTCCGACCCAATCGTCGACGGCACGCATGGACCCGCCGCGTCCCTCGTAGTCGAGCTGAAGCTGGGCGATCTCCTCGTCGGTCAGAGGCGGCGTCTTGCTGGTGACCACGGTCGGCTTGTCGCTGACGTCGGCCTCGTTGAAGCTCGGCGGCCGCGGCAGCTGGAAGCTCTGTGAGAGCTGCTCGTATCGCTCCGGGGGACGGGGATCGGGGCCGGGCCGCCCCATCAAGGTGGTGGAGACGTCCTCGCGGTGCGGGGAGGCCGGCGCCCACCAGATGAAGAACGGCTTCCTGGAATGCTTCCCCTTGCCGATCAAACGCTGCGTGAACCGCCCCGTCACGTCGGGGGAATACTGGTCGGGGTTCTGGGCCCCCCAGTAGGTGTATGGAGGCGGGCCCATCACCTTCCGCAACTGGGCGAGGACGTCGGCGGCGCTCTTGCTGTCGGGTGGGGTCACCTCGACGTTCGCGAACCCGACCAGCTTGCGGGCGAAGCCGGGGTCCCCCCAGGCAAGCAGCCGCTCGTTGCTGTTCATCTCGAAGTTGTAGTAGTCGTAGGCGGAGACGTCGAGGAGGCCGTGCCAGTCGTCGAAGCCCGGGGGGATCT
Organism: Solirubrobacterales bacterium; assembly: GCA_035456265.1. Lineage (GTDB taxonomy): Bacteria > Actinomycetota > Thermoleophilia > Solirubrobacterales > 70-9 > DASUPK01. Next base: position 15,359 of record DATIDP010000061.1, read on the forward strand.
CGCCGTGGCCGTCCAGCGCCCCGTAGCCGTTCAGCCATTTGCCGATCAGCCCAGTCCGGTATCCGGCGCGATCGAGCCAGGTGGCGAGCGTGTTTTTCCGCCCCTGCATGCCGTACCAGCCCTCCGGGTAGAAGTTGCCGGTGACGCCGTGGTTGTGGGCGTACTGCCCGGTGAGGAAGGTCGATCGCGACGGGCAGCAGAGCGGGAACGAGGTGATCGTATTGGTGAAGCTGGTCCCCTGCTTGGCGAGCAGCTTCCTCGTCTTCGGCATGAAGGGCAGATCGGATTGGGTCATGTCGTCGGTCATCACGACCAGGATGTTGGGACGGCCGTCCCTGCCGACGTCCGCCGGTCGCGCCTGAGACGCGCTCGGCACGGCCAGCGCCAGCGCGGCGAAGAGCCCGAGCAGCAGCGTCGTGAGGTTCCCTCCTCCCCGCATCCGGGGCCGATGCTACGGTGCGTGTCACACGCTGTCAACTTGGCCCGCCGTGCCCGCCAGAGCCGCGAAAGCCCCCCGCCCCCGCCTGAGCCGCGACGAGGTCCGTGATCGACTGATCGCCGCGGCGACCGACCTCGTTCGCGAGCGCTCGTACTACGAGCTCAGCGTGGCGGAGGTGACCGAGCGGGCGGGGATCGAGCGGACGATCTTCTATCGCCACTTCGACGATCTCGCCGACCTGCTGCTGCGTGCAGCCACCGAGGCGATCGAGAGCCTCTACGCCGCACAGGTCGAGCTCGACACGGAGCGGCGGGAGGGCGACCTCGAGACGGTGCGAGCCGCGATCGAGCCGGCCGTGCGCGTCTATGAGCGCCACGGCCCGGTCCTGCGGGCGGTCACCGAGGCGGGCGCCTCGAACCCGGCGATCGCAGCGCGCGGCGCCGAGCTCCGGCGGCGCTTCAACGAGCTGGTCACGGAATCGCTCGTCAGGCTGCCGGGGCTGCGGGAGAACCCACCCGCCGACCTGGCGGAGACCGGGAGGGCTCTCAATCTGCTCAACGAGGCCTATCTGCGCGACGCGTTCGGCCGGGAGCCGCGCGTCTCAGCTGAGGTTGCGATCCAGACCCTGACGGAGATCTGGGCGGCGTTCCTCGACCGCAACGCCCCTGCAGGCGATCCGTTGGAGTCCAGGCATTGATGGGTCAGGCGGTGCCCAGCACCTTCTCGACGTTCTCTCGGTGAACGTCCTCATACGGCTCGAAGTACTCGAGCGGGCCGCGCTCGATCAGATCGCTGATCAACTCACTGAGGGGAAGGTTCCGCAACTTGGGCTCATCGCGACAGCGACGCAGTCGCCTGATGTACTCGGACGTGGCCTCGATCAGGTCCGGCGCATAGCCACCGGCGGCGATCAGATCGGGCGCACCATGATTCGGCAGGATCCGCCCGGGGTCGAGCTGCCGCAGCTTTGAGAGGTTCGCCAGATGAACGTCGAAGCGATCCGGCTCATCCACGTACGTGACCGTGTCCTCCATCGTGTCGCCGCAGAGCAGCAATCGCTCATCGGGAAGCCAAAGCAGCGTCGCGTCATCGCTGTGGATCTCGGTCGTGATCAGCCGCACCTCGGTGCCGCCGACCTCCAGCTCCAATTGCTCCTCCGCCGTGCGGGTCGGGAGGATCAACGGATCGATTCCGGGTGGGCCCTCCAGCTCGCCCCGTTCGATGGCCGGCTTGAAGGTGGAAAGGTGCTCGGCGGTCCGGGTCGACGCGATCACCTCACAGTCTGAGAACACCTCGGTCCCGGCGACGTGATCCAGATGCCAGTGGCTGAGGACGACGGTGATCTCGCGAACGCCCATCGACTCGAGCACCCTTCTCACCTGACGGCCGTACTCGAGCGAGACATGGGTGTCGTAGACGATCGCCTCGGGACCCGCCACCACGGCGTAGCTGGCGACCCCGAGCGAGATCGCCCCGTCATCGACCCAGTTCGGGCCCTCCGCAAAGCGGTACCCGGGTACCCGGCCGGCATAGAAGGCATAGACGCCGTCCGCGGCCCGGAGGACCCGCAGGTGATCCATCGGCCGATGCTAGAGACCGGCGGCGGTGGCCCTGGCGCGCTAGACCAGCTCGAGGAAGACCATCTCGGCCGAGTCCGACCGGCGCGGGCCGAGCTTGACGATCCGGGTGTAGCCGCCCGGCCGCTCCGCGTAGCGCGGCGCGATCTCCTCGAAGAGCTTGTGGACGGCGAACTTGTCGTTGTGAAGCGTCGACAGAGCCTGCCGGCGCGCGTGGAGGTCGCCGCGCTTGGCGAGCGTGATCAGCTTCTCGAACTCGGGCTTGAGCGCCTTCGCCTTCGGCTGCGTGGTCCGGATCCGCTCGTGCTCGATCAGCTGCTTCGACATCGTGCGAAGCAGGGACTTGCGGTGAGCCGAGTCCCGGCTCAGCTTGGCCCTCTTGCGCTGGTGCCTCATCGCGGTCGCTCCAAGCCGGGACTCTAGTCGCCTCAGTCAGCGCGCAGCGAGAGGCCGCGTGCGCGGAGGGTCTCCTGGACCTCCTCGATCGACTTGCGACCGAAGTTCGGGATCGCGTTGAGCTCGGACTCCGACTTCCGCACGAGCTCGCCGACGGTCTGGATGCCGGCGCGCTTCAGGCAGTTGTAGGAGCGGACACCCAGCTCGAGCTCCTCGATCAGGATCTCGTCGAGCCCGTCGGCGCCCGGAACCGCGGCGGCCTCGCCGCCGCCGACGCCATTGGTCACCGCCACTGCGCCCTCGCCGCGCAGCTCATCCACGCGGTCGGCACTCGTGAAGATCGCCAGGCTCTTGATCAGGATCTCGGCGGCCTCGCGCAGGGCGGCCCCCGGCTCGATCGAGCCGTCGGTCTCGACCTCGAGCGTGAGCTTGTCGAAGTCGGTCCGCTGCCCGACCCGGGCCGAGTCGACCGAGTAGGCGGCACGCCGGATCGGCGAGAAGATCGAGTCGATCGGGATCACCCCGATCGGCTTGTCGTCGGACTTGTTCTCGTCCGCCGGCGAGTAGCCGCGGCCCCGACCGATCGTCAGATACATCTCGAGCTTGGTCTTCTTCTCGAGCGTGGCGATCGGCGCCTCGGGATT
>DATIDP010000062.1:0-4870 GCA_035456265.1 Solirubrobacterales bacterium
TCGTTCACCGATCCGCGTCCCGAGGAGCTCGATCCCGACCTCCTGATCGTCTGGATGGCTCGCCACGTCGATCACGACGAGCTTCCGGCGGACCGCACCGTGGTCCAGTTCGACTTCCGCGGCCCGGCGAAGCGCTACTGGATGGTGCTGGAGCCCTCCGAGGTCTCGGTGTGCCTCCAGCATCCCGGCTTCGACGTCGACCTCGAGGTCAGGGTCGACACCGCTACCCTCTACCGCGTCTACCTGGGGCGGGCCGAGCTGGGCGGCGCGATGCGGGCACGCAAGCTGACGATGAGCGGCCCGAGGGCGCTCCAGCAGGGCTTCGGGCGCTGGTTCGCGTGGAGCGCGTTCGCCCCGGCCAGCCGCCAGGCCGACGAGCGCCGTCGGGCGGCGTCGCGACTCGCGGGCCCCGAGAGGGTGAGGGTCGAAAACCCGCTCCCGGCGCATCCTCCCTCGAGCCTGAGCGAGGGCGGCGCAGTCCGGAACGCCCAGTGACATTCGACGCTAAGGCCAGGGTTGAGAAACCGGGACCCGATCGAGATTGCGCGGCGCAACCTCTGCAAGGCGGGCCTCCTCCTTCGCTCCGGGGCGAGCGTCCCACTCCAGACCGGCTGACTCCTCCCTGGGACGAGGAAGAGAAGCGCGACCGGCCCGATGCAGCGTGCCTCCCTTGCGCGAAACCCAGCACCGAGCGCCGTCAGTGCCCCTAATCGCCCGCAGGAGCAGCGGACTCAGACTGGACAGCCGATGGCAACCGCTCGAACTCGACGGACCGGTTCCCACTCGTGGTGTTCCGGGCGGATCAGGGAGGTCAGAACTCCCCCTTTGCAGATATTTATGGCGAGGGGCGGAGTCGAACCGCCGACACCACGATTTTCAGTCGTGTGCTCTACCAACTGAGCTACCTCGCCGGGGGGCGAAGGCTAGCGTTCGCACCGTGATCAGGAGCATCGTCGCGGTCGCCGCCGCGGTCCTCGTCGTCGCCTCCATCTCCGGCGCCACCGAGGTGCCGCCGGAGCCGATCGAGACCGCGATGCCGGCGCCCCGTTTCGGCGCCGTCGAGTCCGGTGCGTTCTCCGCGGCGGGGGTCAGGAAGCGCAGAATCCCGCTTGGGGCATCAGCGCCGCACTGGGCGCGTCGGCTCTACTCGCGCTCGGTACGGATCCTGGTCGCCCTCACCGATCCGCGCAGCGGGGCGATGATCGCGGGCGAGCGGGACGGCTGGGATTACGTCTGGCCGCGCGACGCGGCGGCCGGTGCGATCGCCCTCGCGGCGGCCGGACTGCGGCCGGAGGCGCGGCGGGTGGCGTCGTTTCTCTCGAACGTCGACACCGAGAGAGCCGCGCGCTTCTACCCCGATGGCTCGCCGGTCCCAGGCCGACCGAGCGCCGGGGACGCGGCGGGCTGGGTCGCGCTCGCCGAGCAGGCCGTCCACGGGCGGGGCCGGATTGTCCTGCCCAATGGTCGTGTGGCGACCCCAAGTCAGGACGGTGCAGACGGCTGGCGGGACCAGCAGGACTACGGCGAGAACGTCACCGGCGATCTGCTCGGCAACGCGATCACGGCCGGTGTGCCGGCGGCTGAGATCAGGAGCCGGTTCATCACCTCGCGAGGCCTGGTCAGGGAGGAGGGGCACAGCGAGCTGGATTCCGCAGCCGCCTGGGCAGCCACCCTTTTCCCCAGCCGGGATCTGCGTGGCGCGGTGAGGAGCACCCTCCTTCGCTTCACCCACGAGTCCACCCCCTTCGGCATCCCACCGATCGAGGGCTGGACCCCGGGCGAGGTCTGGACCGCCCCGACCGCCTGGTCGGCATGGGCGCTGAGCGAGCTGGGCGAGATCCGAGCGGCGGACCGCCTGCTCGCCGAGCTGCACAATGCGGAGACGGTCCACGGCACCCTCCCGGAACGCGTCGATGCGAGCACCGGCGCGCCGGCATCGACCACGCCGCTGGGGTGGTCGCATGCGTTCGCGATCCTGGCCCTTCGCGCGCGCTACGGCTGAGAGCGGGCCGCCCCGAGCGCCGCCGAGACGGCTTCCTCGGCACTCCCCGCTTCCAGGATCCCCAGGTCGGTGCCGGAGCGGTTCCGAAGCGCCCAGCTCTGGATCGCGACAACGGGGCGGCCGAGCTTGCGCGCGTAGGCGATCTCGGAGAGGGTTCCCCACTCGCCACCGACCGCGATCACGGCCGCTCCGGAGGCGACCACGGCCAGATTTCGGGCCTCGCCGATGCCGGTCGCCACCGCGACGGTCACGTAGGGGTTCGCATCGCTCGCGGACAGGGTCGGGAGGATCCCCACAACCGTCCCGCCCGCCTCGGCGGCGCCCCTCGACGCCGCCTCCATCACACCGGTGCGCCCTCCGCAGACGAGCACCGCGCCGGCCTCCGCCAGCCGCCGCCCGACCTCCTCGGCGTCGCGCAGGATCTCCTGCTCGCCCTGACCGGCGCCGATCACCGAGATCTGGACCCCGCGGGCCACGGCCCGAGTCTGCCACGCGATACTGCCGGCGGTGTCTGAGGAGAACGTCGCGCTCGTGCGGCGCAACTACGAGGTGATCAACTCGATCGACCGCTCAGGCGAGGAGTTCGTCGATCCCGAGGTGGTTGCGCCGGACCTCTGGGAGAGCCTGTCCCCGGACTTCGAGCTGCACGGCCGTCCGGACGTCCCCGATCAGGAGACCTATCGGGGACGCGAAGCCAGCAAGGACTTCTGGCGGATGCTCCAGGAGGTCTGGACCGAGCTGCGCTGGGAGCCCTTGGAGTTCACCGACCTCGGCGATGCCGTGGTGGTCGAGACGAGGATCGTGGCGACCGGCCGCGGGAGCGACCTGCGAGTGGAGGCCGATGAGACCGACGTCTTCTGGTTCCGAGACGGGCGGCTCGTGAAGGTGCAGGGGTTCGCAACCAAGGCCGAGGCCCTGGAGGCGGCCGGAGACTCAGCCCGCTGAGCTCTTGGGGCGACCGCTCCGGGCCGGCTCGCGGAGCATCATCCCCATCAGCTCGAGCGCGCCGCCCTTGTGAAGGTGCTCGTTGAGGTTGCCGCACTTCGGGCTCTGCACGCAGGACGGGCAGCCGTCGTCGCAGGGGCACTCGCGGATCAGGCGGTCCGCGTCCCCGACCAGTCGCTCGAACTCCTCGTAGCCGCGGCGCGTGATCCCGACGCCGCCGGGATGCCCGTCGTAGACGAAGATCGTCGGCTGTCCCGTCTGGAAGTGGATGTTGGTGGAGAGCCCGCCGATGTCCCAGCGGTCGCACATCGCGATCAGGGGCAGCACAGCGATCTGGCCGTGTTCGGAGGCGTGCAGGGCGCCGAGCAGCACCTCGCTCGGCAGGGCCGCGGCCATCCGATCGCCGATCAAGTACCAGAGCGCCTGCGTGACGAAGTCCTGCTCGGGCAGATCGAGGGAGACGATGTCGATCACCTTGTTGTCGCCGAGTCGCTTGCGCTGGTAGGCGATCACCTGCTCGGAGACCGAGACCGCGCCGAAGTTGAGCTCGACGCCGAGGGTCCGCCGCTGGGTCTGGACCCCCTCGATGTAGACCTCGGTCTCCTTCTTCACCTGGGTGTAGTAGTCGCCCTCGAAGGGCTTGACGATCGCGCGCCGCGAGGCGATGTCGAGCTCGGCGACCTCGTAGGAGCGCCCGAGGTGCAGGTAGATGGCGCCGGGATGAACGGTCGAGAAGGCGCGCTCGGCCTCGACGTTCCCGAGCATCTCTCCGGAGGAGGCGTCCACGACCGCGACGCTGTCGGCCGAGGCGGAGCGGAGCGCGATCCGGCCGGCGACGAAGTCGCCGCTTCGGGTCAGGTAACGCTCGCCGCGCCCGCGCCGCAGCTCGCCCATGGTCACCAGCCGCTCGGCGCTCTGCTGCCAGCCCTCCCCGAGGATCTCGTCGTCCTCCGGCCCCAGTGGGGCCTCGTAGGCGGCCGCGACCAGGTGCTGCATCTGGATCTGCTCCGAGCGGTGGTCCAGGATCGCCGCCTCGACCGGCCGCCCCAGGAACTCGTCGGGATGCCGGCAGAAGAACTGGTCGAGGGCGTCCTCGCCGGCGACGTAGACGGCGAGGCCGCGCCGCCGGCGCCCGGCCCGGCCCCACATCTGGCGGAGGCTGGCGACGGTGCCGGGGAAGTTCACGCAGATCGCGGCGTCAAGCTCTCCGACGTCGATCCCCAGCTCGAGTGCGTCCGTCGCGGCGACCGCGAGCAACTCGCCCGAGGCGAGCTGGGACTCGATCTCCCGGCGCTGCTGGGGCGTGTAGCCGGCCCGGTAGGGGGCGATGCGGTCGGCCAGCCCAGCCTTGCCTTCCTCTCCCAGCTTCATCGAGGCGAAGCGGTTGATCAGCTCGATCCCGCGGCGGCTGCGCATGAAGCAGATCGTCCGCACCCCGCGCGAGACCAGCGCCACCAGCAGGTCGGCCGCCTCGGAGACCGGCGAGCGACGGGTCATGGTTCGCTGCTCGATCACCGGCGGGTTCCAGATCGCGATCTCGCGCCCGGCCCGGGGCGCGCCGTCGTCGTCCAGCAGCTCGAAGGGCAGGCCGGTGAGGCGCTCGGCGAGCTCGCCCGGGTTGGCGATCGTCGCCGAGGCCAGCACGAAGCGCGGCTCCGCGCCATAGATCCGCGCCACGCGGCGCAGCCGGCGCAGGACATTCGCGACATGGGAGCCGAAGACGCCCCGGTAGGTGTGCGCCTCGTCGACCACCACCCAACCCAGATTCGCGATGAAGTCCCCCCAGCGCTTGTGGTGGGGAAGCACCCCGACGTTGAGCATGTCGGGGTTGGTCAGCACGAGGTTGGCGCGGCGGCGGATGAAGGGGCGGTCCTCGCGCGGTGTGTCGCCGTCGTAGATCGCCTCTCGCAGCCCGGGCGGGCG
>DATIDP010000063.1:0-29212 GCA_035456265.1 Solirubrobacterales bacterium
GCTGGTCGCAGCGCTTGCATCGGCGGCCCACGCCGGTGCCGCCGCACCCCGCGCTTTCTACGGGGTGATGGCCGCAAACGATCCGGACGCGAGCGAGATCGCTCGGATGGGCGCCGGCAAGGTCGGGACCCTGAGGATCAACTTTGTCTGGGCGGCTGTCCAACCCACCAAAGGTGCCGCCTACGACTGGAGCCACTACGACGCGATCATCGGCAACGCAGCCCAGCAGGGCATCCGCGTCCTCCCCACCGTCTACAGCAGCCCCTCATGGGCGGCCAAGCGGGACAACTATCCGCCCGATCCGGCTCACAGGGCCGACTTCAGGACCTTCGTTAGCGCGGCCGCTACTCGCTACGGGGCCAACGGCACCTTCTGGTCGACTCACCCGACGGTGCCGAAGCTCCCGGTCGTCTGGTGGCAGCTCTGGAACGAGGTCAATTCGCCTAGCTTCTGGTACTCCAGGCCAAGTCCCAAGCAGTACGTCGGCCTACTTCGCACGTTCCACGACGGCATCAAGAGCGGCGATCCGTCGGCGAGAATCGTGTTGGCAGGGCTCTTCCGGACGCCACAGGTGAAGCACGGCATCGATCTCGATAAGTACCTGCCGGCCATCTACCGTCGCCATGCCAAGCCGCTCTTCGACGCCACCGCGATTCACCCCTATGCGACGACGCCCGCGCAGGCGTTGCAGGCGGTTCGCGATCTCCGCAAGATCATGGTCCGGTTCAAAGACCGCGGCGCCGAGACCTGGATCACCGAGATCGGCTGGGCGAGCGGCGGCAACCCCACGCCGCTTACCGTCCCCCGCCAGCGCCAGGCCGCCTACCTGCGCAAGTCCTTCAACCTGATGGCGAAGAACCGCAAGCGCCTCAAGGTCAGGGGCGTGGTCTGGTACTCGTGGCGTGACGTCCCGGGCGGCATCTGGTTCAACCACACGGGTCTTTTCACGCAAACCTTCGATCCCAAGCCGTCCTGGGACGCCTTCACCTCGCTGACTGGAGGATCGGCGACGGCGGCCGGGAGCTCAGGCCCCCCGACTCTCCCGATAACGCTGCCCTAGGCCCGCCAGTAAGCTGGCCATCAGCTTTGCGCCGATTCCGGCGTAGACCAGAAGCGAGAGAACCGGCGAGGTTCGCGGGGCCTCGTGCTTGCGGTAGAAACGGCCCATGCCGCGATGGAACGCGATCTGGAGCCGCGGAGCGCGGCGGGCGTCGCTGGAGCCGCCCTTGACGTGCTGCGCGACCGCCCTGGGCTCGTAGAAGACCTTCCAGCCGGCGGTCCAGAAGCGAAAGCACCAATCCAGATCCTCCATGTAGAGCCAGTACCCCTCGTCGAGGAGGCCGACGTCGCGAACCGCCTCGGAACGAACCAACATGAAGGCGCCATTGACCGCGTCGACCGGCCCAGAGTCACCCTCTGCCAGGTGCGGTGCCCGGTACTGGGCGAGCCAGTGCGGGGCGGACTCTCGGCGGCCGAGACCGGTGAAGTGCCCGAGGGCTGAGGCCGGGGTCGGAAAGGAGCGCTTGCAGGCATGATCGATCTCTCCCGACGGCAGCACCAGCTTGCAGCCAATCATCCCGATGCTCGGATCAGCGTCCATCCGCTCCAGGCAGATCGAGACGGTGTCGGGCCTCACCTCAGTGTCAGGATTGAGCAGCAGTACGAACTCGGAGTCCCTACGCGAGACGACGAGGTTGTTCGCAGCGGCGAAGCCGATGTTCTCCCTGCGGATCAGCTCGACCCACGGGAACTCCCGCCTGACCATCTCCGGCGTGGAGTCCCGGCTACCGCTGTCGATTACTGTGACGCTGCGCGGAGGCTGCTCCTGGGGTCCTTCGAGCGAGCGGAGACAGCGACGCAGCAGGTCCTGGGCACCGTGGCTGACGATCGCCACGGCATAGCGGCCCGCCCGATCAGTAGGCGCCGTTGCCGCCAACTACTGCCCGGGGCGTGCGGAGCAGGATCGCGACGTCTTGGGCGATGGAGAGGCTGTCGATGTAGGCGCGCTCCAGCGCCAATCTCTCCTCGAAGCTCAGGTCACCTCGTCCATATACCTGCATCGGCCCGGTGAGCCCTGGCTTCACGGAGAGCCGGACACGTTGACGCTCGTCGTAGAGAGTGACGAGCGCCTCCTCCTCGGGGCGCGGACCGACTAGCGACATCTCCCCTCTCACGACGTTGATCAGCTGAGGTAGCTCGTCGAGGCTGAGACGGCGAAGCCGACGGCCGATCCGAGTGCTGCGCGGATCGTTCGGCACCTTGAAGGAGGGCTCCGGGAGGGTGCTGGTGTCGACCACCTCGCCCAGTCTCGAATCGGCACCGGTGACCATCGTGCGGAACTTCACCATGGTAAATGGCCGCCCCCCCTTTCCGATCCGGACCTGCCTGAATAGGATCGGCCCTCGCGAGTCCAGCTTGATCGCCAGTGCGATGACGAACAGCAGAGGCGATAGGAGCGTGAGCATTCCCGCGGAGACCGCGATGTCCATCGTCCGCTTCAGCATCTCGGTCGAACGCGGCGGGTCCGAGAAGCCGAAATCGAGCAGCGGGAGCTCGCCGAGCCGGTTGAGCTTGATCCCGGGACCCAGAAGCTCCGCATGCGGAGGAACGACGGTGAGGGACAGCCCGAAGCCCTTGCACTCCCCGATCAGCCGCCGCAGCTGATCGATGGTGAGCGATTCCTCGGCCACGAGGATGTGCTCGAGCCCTCGCTCCTGGGCCACGGAGATGATCTTGGAGGGATCGCCCAGATAGGCGAAAGAGCCGTTGCCGTTCGACTCCTGAGCGCCGTGGCCATCCACGGGGGGCTCACCGAAATAGCCGATCACGGAGAGGTGGACCTCCGGGTGGGTCTCCAGCCGCCGACCGAGTCGCCGCATCGCCATCCCAGAGCCCACCATCGCCGACTTCTCCGGCGGCCGCCTCGTGTGCCACAGGTGCCGGATCACGGCTCGCAGCGAGGCCTCCGCGAGGAACGCGGTTCCCGCGAGCACGAACATCGCCCCGTTCGAGAGGTTCGGCGCCGGTGTGATCCAGGAGAGGAGACCCACCCCCACAGTCCCGATCACCACCGAGGAGAAGAGAGCGGGTAGCTCGTCGAGAGTGCTGTGCCGGATCCGACGGTGATCGAGGTCGTAGAGCCCGTGGATCTTGATGATCAGGATCCAGGCTGGCCCGAAGGCGAGCGACCAGAGGATCGCTTCAGCCGGCGTGCCGGCGACGAGCAATGAGCTGATCCCCGTTCCGATGATGAGGGCCATCCAGTCGGAAAGCGCCAGCAGCCGGCGCAGGATTGCGCCGTGGATGCGCGCCTCCCGGCCACCTCGAATCGGCGTGACCGCCGCCTGCGACGGAGCAGCTTCGATGACCTCGTCGAGCGCCTTCTCCGGGCGGCCGACGCCCGTCTGCTGAAACGAATGAGACCTCATGGATTCCGCATCCCGTCGGAAGCTGCTCCCTGGGTGAAGGCAACGTAACAGACACATCCGCAGCGGAATCGAAGCGCTCCAACCCACGGCTCACCCTCGCCCTCGCGCGGGCACCGTCCCGACCAGGGACTAGGCGGTCGCCGGAGGCTCTGACCTGACTGTGTTAAGCGGCGGGCGACCGCCCGCCATGGCGGGCAGGATGACCACCGTGTCCGACTCCGATGCCCCGGTGTCGAGGCCGTCTAGCACCCGAACATCCTCGTCGTTCAGATAGACGTTCACGTAGCGGTTGAGTTCCCCTTCGGGGGAGAAGAGCTGTTCTCTGGTCGACGGGTAGCGGTCCGCGAGCGCGCGGAGTGCGTCGCCCACGGTGCTGGCGGCGACGGTGACCTCGGCCTCCCCATCGGTTTGCGGGCGCAGGACGGGAGGAACCTTGATCGTCGGCATCGGCGGGAAACCTAGCGGGCGGCCTGCGGAAGCGCCTAGCCGGCGCAGAAGAGCTCGTAGTCCGGAAACTTGCCCAACTCGGACTCTGGGATCTCCTCGGCGTTGGGCCCGCAGATCGGGCACTCGGGGTCGCGCCGAACCTTGAGCTCGGTGAACCGCGTGCCGAGCGAGTCGTAGAGCAGCAGCCGCCCGATCAGCGGCTCACCGATCCCGACGACGAGCTTGATCACCTCGTTCGCCTGCAACAGTCCCATCACTCCGGCCATCACCCCGAGCACGCCAGCGGCACCGCAGCTCGGAGCGAGCTCGGCGGGCGGCGGCGTCGGATAGAGGCATCGGTAGCAGGGCCCCTCGAAGGGCACGAAGGTCGAGATCTGGCCGTCGAAGGCGAGGATCGAGGCCGAGACGACCGGCTTGCGGAGCCTGACCGAGGCGTCGTTCAATAGGTAGCGAGTCGGGAAGTTGTCCGCCCCGTCGACGATCACGTCGTAGTCCTTGATGATGTCGATGATGTTGCTCGCGTCGAGCCTGGTGCGGTGCTCGACAACCTTGACGTCGGGGTTGAGCTCCTCGATCGTCCTCCGCGCAGACTCGGTCTTGGGCTGGCCCACACGTGTCGTGTTGTGGATCACCTGGCGCTGCAGGTTCGACTCGTCGACCTCGTCGTCGTCGATAAGGCCGAGCGTGCCGATGCCCGCCGCCGCCAGGTAGAGAGCGGCTGGCGCGCCCAGGCCGCCGGCGCCGACGAGCAGGACCTTCGCGTTGAGCAGCTTGAGCTGGCCCTCGACGCCCACCTCCGGGAGGAGCGTGTGCCGTGAGTAGCGCATCCGCTGCTCGGGGCTCATTCCCTTCGGCATGACCACGGGAAGGCCATCCGCCTCCCAGGCCTTGATGCCGCCGGCGACCGAGGCCGCGTTCTCGTAGCCGAGCTCACGCAGTTGGTCGGCCGCTCGCGCGGAGCGGTTCCCCGAGGCGCAGTAGAGCAGCACCCGCTGGGAATGGTCGGGCACGACCTCCTCGATGCGCTCGGGGACGTCGACGGGACGGATCAACTCGGCGCCGTCTATGTGCGCCTCCATGTACTCGTTCGGCTCGCGGGTGTCGATCAGCGCGACGCCGCCGTTGCTGAGCTCCCCGTGGGCCTCGGTCGGATCCACCTCTTGGATCCGCTCCTTGACCTGCTCGATCGTCTCGGTGCTGGCCATCAGGTCGTGTCCTCCTCGCCTTCCAACTGTGTCTCGGCCTCCTCGTCGCCGATCGCGATCTCTCCTTCAATCGGATACCCCAGATCGCTCCAAAGCTTCGAGCCGCCGATGATCGACGCAACGTTGGTGAAGCCGTGCTCGTGCTTGAGCGCGTCCGCCGTGCGCGCCGAGCGGTTGCCCTCGCCGCAGACCAGGATGACCCGGTCCTCGGCGCCTGCGCCGGCGCTCTCGAGCGCCTCCACGTAGTCAGCGTCGTGAGCGTCCCGGGCGCTCTCGCCCGAGGGCACATTGGCCGCGCCCGCCACGTGGCCGGCCTCGTAGCGCTCCGGGTCGCGCACGTCGATTACGATCGCCTCGCCGCCCTGGATCTCCTCCCGGGCCGCGGGCGGCAGGAGCTCCTCGATCCGGCTCTTGACCAGCTCCAAGGGGGGCGGCACCTGCGTTCTGGGCATCTCCACGGACGTCATGGTCTCAAATATCCCAAATCCTGATCGGGTTTCAAGGCTTCAAAAAGTATAGCGGTGGATCAGCCCTCGAGCCGCTCCCCGCCCAGCTCCGGGGGGAGCGCCTTCGGCCCGTCGGGATACATGAACTCGAGCTGCTCGGTGCTCATCTCCAGGGTGCTCGTGACCGCCTCCCGGGGGGCTCCGGCGACCAGCCAGAGCGCGTCATGATCGCCGTCGTTGAAGAGCTGGCGCGTGTGCCCCGGCTCGACCAGCACCGCCGAATGCGGCTCGAGGGTGAGCAGCTCCTCGTCCACGCGCATGCGGCCGGGTCCCTCGATCAGGACGTAGAGCTCATGCGTCTCGAAGTGCCGGTGCTTCGTCGAGGCCTGGCCGGGGCGCAGCCGCCAGAACCGGGCGCCGAGCGTCTCGGCCTCAAGCTGCTTGGCGAGATCAGTGTTCTCGACCCGCATCTGGTTCGAGGGACGCCAGAAGGCGTCCCTCGCATGCAGAACCAGATATGCCATCTGGTGCCTAGCCGATCGTGGGCCGCATCTGGCGCAGCCGGCGGACGCGCTCCTCGATCGGGGGATGCGTCGAGAAGAGCGACGCCAGGCCGCCGCCACTGAACGGCTTGACGATGTAGAGCGGCTCGGTGGTCTGCGCCGTCTGCATCGGGATCGCCTGCGCGCCGGCCTCCAGACGCAACAGCGCCGAGGCGAGCGACTCGGGATTGCCGGAGATCTCCGCGCCGGTCGCATCCGCCGAGTACTCGCGTTGCCGGGAGATGGCCAGCTGGATGATGCTCGCGGCCAGCGGCGCCAGCAGGACCAGGGCGATCGCGCCGATCGCTCCGAGCGGCGAGTCGTTGTCGCCGCCGAACCAGAGCAGGGTGTAGGCGATCCAGGTGATCGCCGTGCCGACCGACGAGGCGACGGTCTGGATCAGGATGTCGCGGTTGCGCACATGTCCCAGCTCGTGGGAGAGGACCCCGCGCAGCTCGTCCTCGGAGAGGAGCTTGCGGATCCCGGCAGTGACCGCGACGGCGGAATGCTTCGGATTGCGTCCGGTGGCGAACGCGTTGGGCTGCTCCTGCGGGATCACGTAGAGCTTCGGCATCGGAAGGCCGGCGCGCGTCGTCAGCTCACGGACCATTTGGTAAAGGCGCGGATCCTCCTGCTCGGAGACGGGCTGGGCGCGCGCCGCCCGCAGGGCGATCTTGTCGCTGAAGAAGTACATGACGAGGTTGAAGAGCAGGGCGATCACCAGGAAGCCGGTCGCCCCCTGGACGCCGCCGATCAGCGCGCCGATGACGACGAGCAGGCCGCCGAGACCTGCGAGCAGGATCGTGGTCCTGAGCGCCGCGCTGAAGTTGGAACGTCTGGTGGTGGTCATCGGGAATGCGTCTCCTTTTTGGTGACTCGAAAAGTCTCGAGCGAGTATACCCTCCGGCTCACCGCGGAATCGAGCTTGATCAGTATCTAATACCGTCAGGAAACGCTACTGTCTGATTTCGTGACTACGACGAGAAGGCGCAAGGAGCGGCAGGAATGGAACCCGGACCTCGGCGTGCTCGCCATCCGGTTCCTGTTCTCGCTGCAGGACGAGCTCTTCGAGCGACTTGCCGAGGGCGGCTACGACGACCTCCAGCCGCGGCACAGCGCGGTCCTGGCCTATCTCGACGAGGACGGCGTCCGCGCCACCGAGCTGGCCCGCCTCTCGGGCCGCCAGAAGCAGATCGTCGGGCGGATCGTCGACGAGCTCGAGGAGCTCGACTACGTCGAGCGGCGCCCCGACCCGAGGGACCGTCGCGCCAAACTGATCTTTCCCACCGAGCGCGGCCTCGCCCAGGTCCGGCTCGGCGACGAGATCATCGCCGACATCGAGGCGCGCCACTCGAGGGAGGTCGGCGCGAGGACCTACGGGCAGTTCCGGGACGTGCTTCGCGGCGTGGTCGCGCGACGGACTCAGTTCAAGGACGTGACCGGCGCCGCGCCGGTCGAGTCGACCCAGCCATAACCGACCATTCCGCTAGGATTTCCTGTCGATGCTGTTTTCCACCAGAGCGGAGTACGGGGTGCGCCTGATGGTCGAGCTCGGCCGCCAGGAGGATGGCGCCCCGGTGGCCCTGAGCGCCGTGGCCGAGTCAGAGCGGCTGCCGCTCTCCTACCTCGAGCACCTCGTCGCCAAGCTGCGCAAGGCCGGCCTGGTCGAGAGCCAGCGTGGGGCGCACGGCGGCTACCGCCTGGGCCGTCCCGCCGACGAGATCGAGATGCTCGAGGTGGTCCAGGCGCTCGAGGGCGCGATCGCCCCGATGGAGTGCTTCCAGCCGGACCCGGAGGGCAAGGTCTCCTGCTCCCACGAAACGGATGGCGACCACGCCTGCGCGACGAAGCTTCTCTGGACCCGGGTGCAGGGCGGAGTGACCAAGGCGCTCGCGGGCACGACGCTCGCGGAGCTCGTGGAGTTCTCGGACCAGAACGCGCCAACCACCGCCCCACCGAGGGCCACCGCGGTCAGCGCCGCGTAGCGACAACTTCAAACGAACCAACAGGAGTCGAATTGGCAGAGCTTGAGATCCGCAACCTGCATGTGACCGCCGAGGGCAAGGAGATCCTCAAGGGCGTCAGCTTGGACGTCGAGAAGGGATCGATCCACGCCCTGATGGGCCCGAACGGCTCCGGCAAGTCCACCCTCGCCAACGCGATCTTGGGGCATCCCGGCCTCGAGGTCACCGAGGGCACGATCACCTTCAAGGGTGAAGACATCACCGAGGCCGATCCCGACGAGCGCTCGAGGATGGGCCTCTTCATGGCGTTCCAGTACCCGATCGCCATTCCCGGCGTCACCGTGGCCAAGTACCTCCGCATGATCGTCAACGCCCACCGCGAGGCGGCCGGCGAGGAGGCCGTGAAGCTGAAGGACTTTCGCAAGGAGACCGAGGAGGCGATGGCCCTCACGAACATCCCCAAGGACTTCTCGTCCCGCTACGTGAACGACGGCTTCTCCGGCGGTGAGAAGAAGCGGATGGAGATCCTCCAGCTCGCGATGCTGCGGCCGGAGCTCGCGGTCCTCGACGAGACCGATTCCGGGCTCGACATCGACGCGCTGCGCGTCGTCGCCGAGGGCGTCAACAAGTTCGCCGGTCCCGGTATGGGCGTCCTGATCATCACCCACTACCAGCGCATCCTGCACCTGATCAAGCCGGACGCGGTCCACGTCCTCTTCGACGGCCGCATCGTCAAGGAGGGCGGCCCCGAGCTGGTGGAGCAGCTCGAGGAGAAGGGCTACGGCTGGATCCGCGAGGAGGTCGAGGCGGGGACCACCGCCTAGCGAGACGCGATGGAGCCGACGGCTACCACAGCCCCCTCCCTGCCGCGGTCCATCGAGGAGATCCGCGTCGAGTTCCCGATCCTCGCCCGGGAGGTCCACGGCAAGCCGCTGGCCTACCTCGACAACGGCGCGACGGCGCAGAAGCCGCTGGCCGTGATCGACACCCTCGACCGCTACTGGCGAGAGCACAACGCGAACGTCCACCGCGGGGTTCACACGCTCTCCGAGGAGGCGACCTCGCTCTACGAGGAGGCTCGGCGGACGGTCGCCTCGCACCTCGGCGCCGATTCACGCGAGGTCGTCTTCGTCCGCAATGCGACTGAGGCCCTCAACCTGGTCGCCTACTCGTGGGGCAGGACGAACCTCAAGTCGCGAGACCGGATCGTGGTCACCGAGATGGAGCACCACTCCAACGTCGTCCCCTGGTACCAGGTGGCCAAGGAGAGGGACGCCGACCTCGACTGGGCGCCGATCGACGATGAAGGCCGGCTCGACGTGGAGGCGCTCGCCGCGCTGCTCGAGCGGGGCCCGAAGCTCGTCTGCGTCGCCCACGTCTCGAACGTGCTCGGCACGATCAACCCGATCGGTGAGATCGCCCGGATGGCGCACGACGCCGGCGCGCTGCTCGTCGTCGACGGCGCACAGGCCGGCCCGAAGCTCGAGCTGGACATGGCCGAGCTGGGTGCGGACTTCTACGCGATCACCTCACACAAGCTCTACGGCCCCACCGGCGTCGGGGCCCTCTTCGGCCGCCGGGAGCTGCTCGAGGAGATGCCGCCGTTCATCGGCGGCGGCTCGATGATCCGCAAGGTCTCCAAGGAGCTGATCACCTGGGCCGACCTGCCCGCCAAGTTCGAGGGTGGGACTCCCGCGATCGCCGAGGCGATCGGGTTCGGCGCCGCGGTGAGGTGGGTCGACGAGCTCGGGCTGCCGGCGATTCATGCCGCCGAGACGGAGCTGACCTCCTACGCGCTCGAGCGGATCACCGAGGTACCCGGCCTGACGATCTTCGGCCCGCCGGCCGGCGACGACCGGGGCGGGATCGTCTCGTTCGCGATGGACGGCGTCCACGCGCACGACGTCTCGGAGATCCTCGACCGCCACGGCGTCGCGGTCCGGGCCGGGCACCACTGCGCACAGGTCTTGATGCAACGGCTCGGCGTGCCGGCGACGACCCGGGCGAGCCTTGCCGTCTACAACACCCGCGAGGAGGTCGACCGCCTGATCGGCGCGTTGATCGACGTCCGGCGCATCTTCGAGCTGTGATGGACGAGCTCTACCGCGACCAGATCCTCGAGCACTACAAGCGGCCGCACCACTTCGGACGGCTCGACGCGTACGACCTCGACTTCGAGGACTCGAACCCGTTCTGCGGCGACGAGCAGCACGTCTTCCTGAAGCTCGATGACGACGGGAAGGTCACGGAGGTCTCATTCGAGGGCCAGGGCTGCGCGATCTCGACCGCGGCCACCTCGCTGCTCACCGACGAGCTCGAGGGGATGACGCGGGAGGAGATCCTGGCCCTGCCCAAGGAGTTCGTTCTCGACCTGCTCGGCATCGACATCTCCGCCACCCGGATGAAATGCGCGATGCTCGGCCTCAAGGTGGTCAAGGGCGCGAGCCTCGGCCAGCCGGCCGACTGGGAGGACGAGGGCGAGCGGGGCGACCCGGCAGAGGCCGCCTCCGGCATATAACGGGTTGCGCCTCGCTTCCCTGCGGCGCACCCCCGCGTTAAAGTCGCTTCGCCGGCGAGACCGCCGAGCGGCAGATCACTCCGCTCGATTTGGAGCGCGCCACCTTCGCGCGAACGATCGTCGCTCCCTGCAGCTGGGAACTGAACACCCACTTGCCCTTGCCGTTCGTGCGGTTGTCGGCGAAGTCGATCGGCCCCTTCTCCGGGGCCACCTCGAGGAGGACGACCTTCCGGTTCGCGATGCAGGCCGGGGACTCGCTCGTCACCCGGCCGTGAAACGGCGGCCCGCCAGCGACCTTCAGGCTGACGGCGCTGACGGCTTCAGGACCTGCGCCTGCCGGCGCGACGAACGCGGCGGCGGCCAACGTCGCCAGCGCGAGGGAGAGCCTCCAGATGCCCTTCATGCACCACCTCTTCCCGAATCGACCTGCGCCCTAGCGTAATCCCCGGAGGGGAGATACCGGCCGCAGGGGCTCATGTCGGCGGAGCTGGTGAGCTGGTGCCCCCGGGAATGCGCCAAATGGACCAGTTTCCCGGTGGGTTCGGATGGGCGTCGATCGGGTCACCCTCGTCAGGGAGGGCTTCGAGGCTTGGAATTCCGAGGATCCCCCAGTGGGTCCTCGACCACATGACGCCCGACGTGGAGTGGGTCGCGCCGGAGCGCGATCCGTTCCCGGGCACCTACACGGGTTATGAGGGAGTGCAGGAGTTTTGGGCCCGCTGGCGGAACGCGGTCGGCCAGCTCAGGTTCGCCCCGAGGAGGTGATCGACGCCGGGGAGCACGTCGTCGTGATCGCGCACCGCTGGGGCCGGAACGAGGTAACGGGCCTCCAGATCTCGGACAAGGTCGCCCAGGTGTTCAGCTTCAACGACGACGAGAAGTGCATCCGGGTGCAGGAGTTCCATGACCGGGGCACCGCGATGAGGGCCGCCGGACTGGACTGACCTGGGTTACCAGGACCCGCCGCCGCCTCCTCCACCGCCGCCGCCTCCACCGCCGCTGAAGCCGCCGCCACCGCCGCTCGAGGACTCTGGGGCGACCTGGGAGGAGAAGCCGGAGCTGAACTGGCTGCCGTTGAAGGAGGAACCGAGGTACGCACCGGTCAGATACCCGGACGACCAGGAGCCGTCGGAGCTCTGCAGCACCGGCTCGGGGATGCGCCCCGACTTGATCATCCGGTCCGCGGTGCCGAAGGCGACGCCGTAGATCAGGATCCGCTTCCAGAGCTCGAGCGTCGCGGGCGGATCGTCCGCGAGGCGCGGGAAATCATCGGTCCAGCGCTGAAATGACTCCCATCTCGCCGAGCGCTCGCGGTACTCCAGGGTCAGGCGCTTCAGTCGCCGGGCCGGCCAGAGCGCCACGACCGCGACGCCCACAGCGCCGATCGCGGCGGCGACGAACCACTGCCCGTCGACGTTGTTCTGGATGAGGCAGATCGCGCCGACGAGGATCCCGCCCACCAGCGCGACCAGCAGGCTCAGCGGGTTGAGGTTGCGGTCCCACTCGAGCTGTCCCTCGTCCGCAGCGTCGAGCGCGCCCGTCATCTCCTCCCAGCGAGCGCGCCACGAGGCGCTGTGCTCGGGGATCCGCTCCTTCATCTCGCTGAGGGCGACCGTGTCGCCCTCGATCAGCTCGTCGAAGAAGTCGAGCGTCTCCTTCTCGTATGGCTGGAGCTTCGCCGCCGGACGCTTGCTCCCCACGGTGATCGCCAAATCCAGTTTCTCGTCCTCGGTGGTCGCCTGCTTGGTGTCGTAGTAACCGCGCTCGATCAGATCGAGCAGTGTGGCGAGAACCGTGTTGTCCGAATCCTCGCCCTCGTGGGCGAGGCCGTAGGCGAGCGCCGGACTCGCGTCGTCGGGCGGCTCGGGCACGTGCTCCGGCGCCGAGGTGGGGTGCTCCCGCGTCAGCCACAAGATCAGCGCGAGGGCCAGCAGCAGGAGCGCCGTGACGATTCCGGCGAGCAGCTCAGCGTGATGGGCGACGAAGCGCTTCGTCTTGTTCCAGGGCGAGTTGAAGTCGTCCGTGAGCTGCTGCTCCTCGGCGAGGATCGCCGGCAGCCCGTTGCCGCTCTGGACCCCGGCTGCGCCCACGCCCTGGTCCGGTTGCCGCGGGACCGTCACCCGCAGCTCGACGAACTGATGTGCGGGCACGTCGGATGCCTCGAGGGTTGCCTGGCCCTGGCCGCGGACGGTCTCTCCCTCAACGTCGCGGGGGTGACCCCAGACCCGGTAGAGCGGGTTGGCGGGATCGAGCGCCGGGTCCTTCAGATCGGCGGTGAGCTGATCGAGGCTGAAGTCCCACTGGCCTCCCCACACCTGCCAGTAGACGTCGATCACGTCGTCGAAGGCGCGAACGTGGTCGGGGGCGCCGACCCGGTGGGAGATCGTGAAGGTGCGCACCTGGTTGCTCGCGTTGTGGTGCCAGACGATGCGGACTCCGTCGGGCGTGCTCGTGACGCCGAACCGGCCGGTCTGATCGGTGCAGCCGAAGGTGGTGCAGCCGCCCGGCTGGTAGAGCCGGTCTCCCTCCCGGACCCTGACGCTGTTCGCGTCGATCGCCTCGCCGCCGCTCAGTGGAATGTCGCGATAGGAGGCGTGGTAGTCGCCCTCGTAGTCGAACGTGAGCCGCTCGCTGACCAGCAGGCTCGAGTCCTTCGCCAGCCGCAGGCTCACCGCGGCGTCGGTGACGTCCGCGCTCTTCGCGCTCGCCGGGGTCGCGACCGCCAGGGCCGCGACGATCGCGATGATCAGTGCCGGCAGGGCGCGTCTCACCGGGGCAGGGTGACCTCGGGCACGGCCTCGGCCTCCCTCGGTGCGTCGAAGTACTCCCTGGACTCGAAGTGGAGGGAGTTCGCGACCAGCACCGCGGGGAACTGCTGGATCAGCGTGTTGTAGGTCTGGACGGTGTCGTTGTAGACCCGGCGCGTGATCGCGATCTGGTCCTCTGCCTCGGACAGAGAATCCTGGAGCTTCTGGAAGTTCTCGGTGGCGCGCAGCTGCGGGTACTGCTCCGCCACGACCATCAGCCGCCCGAGCGCCGCGGTCAGCCCGTCCTCGGCCGCCGCCTGGCTGGGGGGAGCCTGGGCCGCGAGGGCGCCGGTGCGGGCCCTGGTCACCTGCTCGAAGGTGTCGCGTTCGTGCTGCGCGTAGCCCTTGACGGCCTCGACGAGGTTCGGGATCAGGTCGTGGCGGCGCTGGAGGGCCGTCTCGATCTGCGCCCAGCTGTTGTCGACGGCCTGGCGTCGCGAGACCATCCGGTTGTAGATCAACCAGAGGGCGACCGCCACCAGGACAACGACCCCAAGCAGGGTCAGGACGAGAGCCAAGGCGAGGCAACGCTATCGCGTCAGCCTGACCGCTAAAATCCGACCGACGAAGTAGGAATAACGTGACTGAAGGCACTAAGCAACAGATCGATGTCTGCGCGGCCAGCGAGCTGCCGAGCGGCGAGATGAAGCTGATCGACGGTCCCGACGGGGAGAAGATCGGTGTCTTCAACTGCGCCGGCACGCTCTACGCGATCGAGGATCGCTGCTCGCACGACGACGGCCCCCTCGCGGAGGGCCCATTCGATGCCGACGCCTGTACCGTGGAGTGCCCACGTCACGGGTCGTTGTTCGACCTCACCTCGGGTCGACCGAAGACCCTCCCCGCATACCAACCGGTCACCACCTACCCGGTCACGATCGAGGACGACACAGTCAAGCTGGAGGTTGCCTAAATGGCCACGCCCGAGACCGCCGCAGCAGAGCGCCCCGCCGAGGAGCGCGAGCTCGCCGGCATCAACGCCGACTACAAGGAGAAGTTCGGCTTCCACGACCCGGAGTCGGGCTACGCCTACAAGGCACCCAAGGGGCTCTCGCGCGAGGTTGTCGAGAACATCTCCGAGTACAAGGACGAGCCGGGGTGGATGCGCGACTTCCGGCTCAAGGCCCTCGAGCACTTCGAGAGCCGTCCGACCCCGCAGTGGGGCGGCAACCTGAACCAGATCGACTGGGACGACATCCACTACTTCGTCCGCGCTTCGGAGAAGAACAGCCGCGACTGGTCCGAGGTTCCCGAGGACATCAAGAACACCTTCGATCGCCTCGGCATCCCCGAGGCGGAGCGCAAGTTCCTGGCCGGCGTCGGCGCGCAGTACGAGTCCGAGGTCGTCTACCACCAGGTGAACGAGAAGCTCGAGGAGCAGGGCGTGATCTTCACCGACATGGACACCGCCCTCCGCGAGCACGAGGACCTGGTTCGCGAGTACTGGGCGACCGTGATCCCGCCGAACGACAACAAGCTCGCCGCCCTCAACTCGGCCGTCTGGTCAGGAGGCTCCTTCGTCTACGTCCCCGCCGGCGTCTCGGTCGCGATGCCCCTCCAGGCCTACTTCCGGATCAACACCGAGAACATGGGCCAGTTCGAGCGGACGCTGATCATCGCGGAGGAGGGCTCGGACGTCCACTACATCGAGGGCTGCACGGCGCCGGTCTACTCGACCGACTCGCTGCACTCGGCGGTCGTCGAGATCATCGCCAAGCCGAAGGCCCGGGTCCGCTACACGACCGTCCAGAACTGGTCGCAGAACGTCTACAACCTCGTCACCAAGCGGGCGGTCGCCCACGAGGACGCGACGATGGAGTGGGTCGACTGCAACCTCGGGTCGAAGCTGACCATGAAGTACCCGTCGATCTACCTGCTCGGCGAGCGGGCCCACGGCGAGATCCTCTCGATCGCCTTCGCCGGCCAGGGCCAGCACCAGGACGCCGGCGGCAAGATCATCCACGCCGCGCCGAAGACGACCTCCTCGATCTTCTCCAAGTCGATCTCCAAGGACGCTGGCCGGACCAGCTACCGAGGCCTGCTCGAGGTCGCGAAGGGCGCGGTCGAGGCGAAGTCGAAGGTGGTCTGCGACGCGCTCCTGCTCGACGAGCACTCGCGCTCCGACACCTATCCCACGATCCGGATCGGCGAGGACGACGTCGACGTCGGCCACGAGGCGACCGTCTCGAAGATCGGCGATGAGCAGATCTTCTATCTCCAGTCGCATGGCCTGGACGAGGAGGAAGCCTCCAAGATGATCGTGAACGGCTTCATCGAGCCGATCACCAAGGAGCTTCCGATGGAGTACGCGGTCGAGATGAACCGCCTGATCGAGCTCCAGATGGAGGGCTCGATTGGCTGAGTCCGCCTCTGCGGCGGCGACCGAGGAGCCGGACTGGTTGACCGAGCGGCGCCGCGACGGCGCCGCTCTTGCGACCGAGCTCGGCCTCCCGAGCCAGAAGACCAAGGGCTGGGAGTTCACCGACCTCACCGAGCTGGTCGAGGCGGACTTCACCGTGCCGGTCGAGGCCGACCCGGCGGTCCGCGAGCACGCCGACGCGGTCCTGAACCCGCCCGAGGACGCCCCGTGGGTCGTCCAGATCGACGCGACCATGCTCGACGGCGCGGCCCCTGTCGCATCCGGGCCGGTGCCGACCGAGCCCGTGGTCAGCTCCCTCGCCGCCGCCGCCGAGCTCTACCCGGACCTGGTCAGGAAGCGGCTCGGGTCGCTGGTCGCCTCCGACGACCCCTTCGTCGCCCGCAACGACGCCGCGTGGCGCGGCGGCGCCTTCATCTACGTGCCCGCCGGCCAGCGCCTCGAGACGCCGGCGCAGATCGCGGCGGTCCATGACGCCGATCACGCGGCGCTCGGTTTCCGCACCCTGATCGTGATCGAGGAGGGCGCCGAGGCCGAGATCTGGGAGCAGTGGCTCGCCACCGACCACGAGCGCGCCGGCCTGTTCAACACCGTCACCGAGATCTGGGTCGGCCCCGGCGCGAACCTCCGCTACGTCAGCGCCCAGGGCCTGGGCGAGAACAGCTGGGTCTTCGCGACGCAGCGTGCGGAGGTCGAGCGGGACGCGAACCTGGACTGGGTCGCGCTCGGCTTCGGCTCCTCGCGCGGCAAGGTGCGAATGGAGACGCGCCTCGCGGGCGAGGGCTCGGGCGCTCGGGTGACCGGCGCCTACGCCGGCAACGGCACGCAGCACCTCGACTTCGACACCACCCAGGAGCACGCCGCCCCGCACACCACCTCGGACCTCGCCTTCCGGGGCGTCCTCGAGGAGTCCGCCACCGCGGTCTGGCGCGGGATGATCCGCGTGGACCCGGGCGCCCAACAGACCGATGCCTTCCAGGAGAGCCGCAACCTCCTGCTCTCCAAGTCCGCGCATGCGGACGCGATTCCGGGCCTCGAGATCGAGGCCAACGACGTGCGCTGCACGCACGCCGCGGCGGTCGCCCAGATCGATGCCGAGCAACTCCACTACCTGCGCTCCCACGGCCTGCCCGACGACCAGGCCAAGCGGCTGATCATCGAGGGCTTCCTCGAGGCGCTGGTCGAGCGGCTCGAGGAGGGGCCCGTCAGGGCGGCGGTCTCCGTCGCGCTGGAGCGCCGGCTGGGCGAGATCCTGGGCGAGCGTCAGGTCGCCCCGGTCTGACGATAATGAGAATCAATCTCAGTTAGCTGCTAGCCTGCCGCCGTGGCTCGCGGGCCGGCGGCTGATTGGGAACGGCATGCGCGCGCGGCGCTGACCGAAGCCGGGCATCGCTCCGGCGGTGCACGCGACGCGGTGGTCGGACTGCTCGCGCGCCAGGATTGCTGCCTCTCCGCGCAGGAGATCCATCAGCGTCTGCGCCGGGCAGGCGGCGATGCCGGCATCGCCAGCGTCTACCGCGCCCTCTACCTCCTGCACGACATGGGCCTGGTGCAGCGGGTGGAGTTCGGGGACCGCGGGGCACGCTTCGAGCCGGTCGTCCCCGGCGGGGAACACCACCACCACGCCGTCTGCGACCGCTGTGGGCGGGTGACGCCTTTCGAGGACGCCCGACTCGAGAAGCAGCTCGAGCAGCTCGCGGGGAATCTCAAGCACTCGATGAGCGGTCACGACCTTGTGATTCACGGAGAGTGCCGGCGCTGTGCCGGGAGCTGAGCCGGATGGACAGCCAGCTGATCGCGATCCCGCTCACCGCATTCGCCGTGCTCACCACCATGACCGGAGGGGTCGTGGCGCTGCGCATGGCGCATTCCCTGCCCACGGTGATCGCGCTCAGCGGAGGCATCGTGGTGGCGGTGGCGCTCTTCGACGTCCTGCCCGAGGCGATCGACCTCCTCCCCGATGACTCGACCGCCATCGGCGGGCTCATGGGAGCGGGCTTCCTGACCTTCTTCCTCTTCGAGAGGGTGCTCGTCCTGCATCACCGCGACGAGCCCGCGGACGCCCGGGCGCATGGCCAGGTCGGAGCCTTCGGTGCGCTCGGGCTCTCGGCGCACAGCCTCATCGACGGCCTCGCGGTGGGGCTTGCCTTCGGGGCCAACACCTCGACCGGCGTCTTCGTCCTGGTCGCGGTCCTTGCACACGACTTCGCCGACGGGCTCAACACGGTGAGCTTCGTTCTCAACCAGTCGCAGAATCGCCCCCAGGCGATCCGCTGGCTGATCACCGATGCGGTCGCTCCCCTGATCGGCGCGACCGTCGGCGCACTCATCAACGTCTCCGACGCCACGCTCGGACACCTGTTGTCGTTCTACGCAGGGTTCTTCCTCTACATGGGCGCGACCGACCTGCTTCCGGAGGCCCACGAGCACGCTTCGTGGGGTCGCGTCGGGCTGACGCTGCTGGGATTCGCGGCGATTTTCGGAATCTCGCTGATCGGCGTCTGATGTGTGGGGACGAGCCGCTCAGGCGAGAACGTCCGAAGGGGTAGGAATGCTTCTGCCTGCGGCCGAGTACCCAGGCCGCAAGGTAAGGTCAAGTCACGCCCCGGTCGCCGGGGCAGGCGCCACGAGAGGAGATTCCCGAATGCCGATCGAGTTCTATGACGTGAAGAAGCGCGAGAAGGTCCAGATCCCCGAATCCGAGGTCACCAAGACGACCTATGAGCGCCAGGGCAAGGACGGCAAGACGCAGGTCCGCTACGCGTTCAAGGCAGTCAACGAGGGGACCAAGCTGACGAAGTTCGCCAGCAAGGAGGACTGGGACGCGCTCGACGCGCCCGTGGAGTAACCAACTCCAACCAACTCCACGGGCGAGCTGCGGTTTAGGTAGCTCGTTCAGCATCGGTGGCGCCCGTCCCGCAGACTGTTGAGCGCCATCGCCTTCGCACCCTCCATCGCGATTCTGAGCCTCGTCCAGGCGAGCCTGATCGCGCTGCCCTCGCGGCCGGACCTACCATCAGCGCTCCGGCTCTCGAGCCGATGGTGGGCGCTGATCCTCCCGGGTTCCATCATCGTGGTCATCGCCGGGATCGCGATCTTCCCCGACCTCGCCGACGCGCTCACCTATCTCGCTCTCGTCGGGGTCCCGATCCTGGCCGCCCTCGCGCTCGCCTGGGCCATCCGGGGCGCGCGCCCCGGGCTTGCGCTTCTCCCCGTCCCGCTGTTCGCGACCGCCTGGGCCGCCCCGGGAGCCCTCACGGGACAGGCCGCGGCTCTCGCTCTCTCGGCCCTCGCCTGTGTCGCGCTGGGCACGCTGCTCGCCGCCTCCGTACCGGCCGGCTGGCTCAGGCTGGCGATCTATGCGATGGCGATCGTGGACACGTGCCTCGTCACCGCCGATCTGCTGCAGAGCCCGAATGCCGTGCTCAACGCCGCCGCTCCGGCGGCCGGGCTGCCGCAACTGCAATTTGCGCACCTCGGCTCCGCCGTGCTCGGCTTCGGCGATCTGTTCGTCGCGGCGGTCCTGGGAGCGATACTCGCGGGGGATCGGGTGCTTCAGGTTCGCGCCAGCGGGCTCGCCGCCTGCTTTGCGCTGGCCTTCGACCTTCTCTTCTTCCTGGTCTCGATACTGCCCGCCACGGTGCCGATCGCGGTCACGCTCGCCGCGCTCGACATGTGGGCTCGCCGCCGCCCATTCAGCGATCCGGCGTCCCGGCCCCTCGCTCCAGGCGGTCCTCGCGACGCTGCTGCCTGAAGGCCCGCAGCGAGGCGCCGAGCACGATCGCCACGGGGATCACGTAGGGAACCCAGAGGTACCAGTGGCCGACGTGTGCGAGCAGTGGGGCCGCGCTCATTGTGGACTCAGTGTGCCAATGCGTCGACGGACGTTGAGCGGATCACCGGTCGGGTCGCCGCTACGCGTTCGCCTGGGAGAGCAGGAAGAGCCCGAAGCAGGTGAACGCCACCATCACCGCGAGCATGAAGTACTGCGACCGGGAGGCATTGCGGACGCTGTCGTACACGCCGAGCGCCCGGTCGTGGGCGAGGGTGAGCGCGACGACGTGGCCGATCACCAGGGCGGCGACCTGCACGTACCAGACGGTGTTCGAGCCCACGATCCCGTAGTTGATCCCGCCGCCGGCGGTGCCGAACAGATCGGAGCCGTGGCCGAGGGGGTCGGAGAGGATGTAGGTGAACTGCGCCTGCTCCTGGTAAAGGAAGGCGCTGAAGTAATGCGCCACCAGGTACGCGAGCGCGATCGGGATCAGCGTGTGCGCGAAGGAACGCGCCAGCTCCTTCGCCGGGGGTGAGCCCCGAACCGTGTGCATGCCCTTGATGCCGAGCCAATAGAGGAGCGATACCCCGGCGAAGACGACCAGCAGCCAGATCGAGTTTGCGATCCGGAATGAGTTCGGCAGGCTGAAGCCGATGTCGTTGCAGCGCTCGAAGGTCCACCTGATCGCCCCAGAGAGCGCCCCCTCCTGGGCGCCATCGAAGCTGGTGACCGCAATCGAGACCAGCACCAACGCCGCAGCGCCCGGCACGGCGGCCCACTGCGGCGCGCCGGTCAGGAACTTCCTCACCCCGAGCTCACCACGCTTCGCCTCGAACGGAGCGAGCCGCGCAAACATCCCGAAGTAGGAGCCGAAGGTCTCTCCCCTGGCGATCCACTCCTCGACGCCGAACAGCGCCATGCACGCGAACGTGATCAGGCTGTAGATGACGGTGCCGAGCGCGACGTCGTGCGGCGAGGGCGAGGCTCCGCCGCCCGCGATCAGCTCGAGCCAGACGAAGAGCAGGACGCCGAGCACGGCCGGCCAGCGGCCGAGCCAGTCCGGGTATCTGAGCGGCACGGGAGCCGACTGGCCGGCGACCAGGCGGAAGCCGCCGGAGACGAGCCGCCCCAGGGCCCGCCACGGGTTGAATGCCCTGAAGATGTCACCGAACAGGACGCTGAGCAGCACCAGTCCCAACCAGAACGTGTAGAAGACGAAGACGATCGAGAAGTTCTGGGTCGGGTCGGAGATGCCGCGGAAGCCGGCGTAGAGCACCGCCACGAACAGGCCCACGCCGATCAGGCCGCAGAGCACCTCGGTCACCGGGTTGAGCAGCGCTCGTGAGATCCAGCGCGGCAGCGGCCTCCAGTCCTCGCGCTGCAGGCGCGCCCTGGTCCAGGCGACCGAGAGCAGGGCGAACGAGACGATCAGGACCAGCGAGGCGCCCCAGGCGAACAGCCAGGCGGGCACGGGCAGGTCCTTGCGGCCGACGAGGGCGTGGGCCGAGGCGGCGTCGGGAAAGAGGAGCGCGCCTGCCGATCCCGCCGCCACCAGGGCGGCGAGGCCGGCGGCCTGCCTGGCTCCGGAAGCTCGTCCGGGCGCCATCAGGGGTTGACACGCAGAGTGGCGATCGGCCCCCCGGTGTGGTCGAGCCGGTGGACCTCGATTTCGAAGATCCCATCCAACCGCGCCGGGAACGAAAAGGTCACGGGGCTCTGCTCGGCGGGCTTCTCGAGCTCGTAGCCGTGGACGTGGACCGCATCCTCCGGCTTCGCCAGGTTAACCCGCAGGCGGACCTGCTCACCCTTGTTGTAGGTCAACGTCCTCTCGCCGCCGACGGGATTCCCGCTCGCATCGACGTTCACAACCTGAACCGGGTCCACGACGGTTGTGACCCCTCCAGCGCTGGTGGTGGTCGTGACGCCGCCGCCACCGTCCCCACCGTTGTCGTTCCGCAGCACTATGAAAAGCACGACCGCAGCGACGATCACCGCCGCGAGCAGGCCGAGACGCGCAGCTCTGGATTGCATCTTTAGGCCCTCCTTGGAACGCGCACGCTTGCGTCGCTGCCTAAAGGCGATCGCAAGGCGTGCCTGTTGGCACCTGACTAGGCAGGTGCCGGCGGAGGCGGCCGTCGCGCCAGCCCGAAGGCGAGAGGCGCGAAGGTCAGGCTGAGGCCGCGAGCGGGAAGGGCCCTGCCGCGCACGGAGGGCGGGCGCGAGCGCACGCGCCTCGCGTGCACGATCGCGATCGCGTGCTCGACCCGCTCGAGCGCGCTGGCGAGCAGCGCCGAGAGCGCGCCGATTCCGGCCGCCAGCGGGAGCGCCAGCCAGGCGCCGCCCTCAAGGATCGGCTCGACGATCGCCGGGGCGCCGGCGGTGAGAACCGCCTCGAGCGTCTCCTGGCCCAGGTGGATCGCGAACAGGGCTCCGGCGAAGAGAGCGATCCGCCCCGCGAGCGGCGCCCGCTCGGGCGCGGCGCCCTCAGTGCCGCGGATCAGGGTGGCCAGGACAGCCGCGAGCACCAGCACGGCGATCGGGGCAATGAGATCGGTCATGTAACCGTGAGCAGCGTGCTCGGCCGAGGAGGAGACCCCGGGGCCGATCAGGTAGCGGAGCTGGTGGAGCGCGAAGGCCCCCACGGCCAGGATCGACGCGAGGCGGACGCTGTGGGCGACCCGCATTGTTGGTCTCATCGGTCGGGAATCCTAGGGTTGAGGCTTTCGCTGGGGCTGCTCCGGGATGGTCGCAGGCTGGGTCGCCGTCCGGGTCACTCCGCCCGAGATCGAGGGCTCGTCAATCGTGTTGCGGGATCCCAGAAACAGAAACAGCAGGATCACCCCGAGACCCAGCACGATGCCGAGCACGACTCCGATCGCGCGGTCGCCGACCCTCGGGAAGCGGCCGCGCATTCGCCCTTGCGGGTCAGCTGACCCCGTCGAGCAGCCGCCAGTTGGCGCGGAACGCGGACTCGGCGGCCATCACCAGCGCGTCCTCGTCCTCCGGGCTCATGGTCTCCTCGATCAGGCGGCGTGACTCCTCGGCGTGGGCGTGATCGGCCTCCTCGTGGACGCGGAAGTACTCGCTGCCCGCGCCGCCATCAATCCCGTAGAAGCGCGCCAGACCCTCCCGCTTCACACGCGCGATCTCCGGTTGGCTGCTCTCGATCGCGTACATCCGCGCGAGCCTGCCGAGGTAGCCATCCGGCGCCGTCCACTCGGCGACGCACTCGGCCGTCTCCGGAGTCGGCTCGGCGCCGATCTCACCGCCCGCCGCCTCGACGAACCCATCCCAGAGGCCAACGTGGGCTTCCTCCTCGACGGCGTGCGCGTCGATCTCGTCCTTGCGCCGCTCGGGCGCCACATCGGCGGTCTCCCGGCAGAGGCGGGCAAGGGCCTCGGTCGCGTGACGGTACTGGCCGGAGTAGCGGGCGAGCTCCTCGCGCGAGAGCTCTCCAGCGGACCACCGCACGTAGAAGGGGTGCTCGAGCACGTTGTGGTGGGCTCGACTCTCCTCGATGCGCTCCCAGACCGATCGACTCACTTGAGACCTCTCCTTCTCTCGTGGACCGGCGCAGCATACCCTCCGGGCCTGCGCCCTCCCCGCCCCGACATCGCCATTCCCCCACTGCCCGCCGGCGCCGAGTGGATCGGCGAGCCGATCGACTCGATCGACCGGCTCGTCGCGACCAGGCCGGTGCTGGTCCACTTCTTCGACTTCGCTCAGCTCAATTCGGTTCGCACGATCCCCTACCTGAGGGCATGGCACGACCGCTATTCGGGCGACGGCCTGGCCTTCGTCGGCGTCCACTCGCCCCGGTTTCCCTTCACGCAGGACTACGACATCGTGGCCGATGCCGCGGAGCGGCTCGAGGTCGGCTGGCCGGTGATCGTCGATCGGGAGTTCGGCGTCTGGCGGATGTACGAGCCCCACGGCTGGCCGGCGCTCTTCCTCTGGGGCAGGGGCGGAGCCCTGCGCTGGTACCAACTCGGCGAGGGTGACTACAACGGCACCGAGGAGGCGATCCGTGAGACGCTGGCGGCGGGAAACGGCGGGGACCACGAGTGGCCGCCGCTGCTCGAGCCCCTGCGGCCCTCCGACGCGCCGGACGCCAGGGTGATCCCGCCGACGCCCGAGCTCTTCCCCGGCGGCTCGACCGAGACGCCCTGGCCGACGGCGGACGCCGATCGCGAGCTCGAGCTCGAGTACGAGGCGGGCGGCGCCTACGCCGCCACCGACGGCGAGGGCGAGATCACGATCCGGGTGGACGGCGAGCCGCGCGACCCGGTCGAGGTGTCCGTTCCGGGCCTGCAGGAGCTGACGGCTCACGACCGCACCGAGCGCCACGCTCTGCGCCTCGAGCCCTCCCCGGGCGTGCTGATCTACTCGATCCAGTTCGCGGCAGGGGTTCCCTAGTCAAGCGCGGTGATGAAAGCGCCGCTTCTCGCCCAAAGCGGCTGTTCAGGGCTGGGACGTCTCGGCTTCCTCATCCTCGAGGACGAAGAGCTCGACGGCAAAATCCGGGTCCTGGCGATTGGCGCTCATGAAGGCCTTGACCTTGCGCCGTGTGAGCTCCTCGATCGTCGTGACGAAGCGCTCATGCATGCTGTCCTGCCAGACCTGCCGGGCGGCGCGAACCTCGTACCACTTGCCGGCCTCGAAGAGGGTCTGCTCGCTCGGGGTGTAGCCCTCGCCCAGGATGACGGTCACCAGGTTGGGGGCGAGATAGGTCTGGCAGCGGGTCGGGCCCCTGCCGTAGTGCTTCTTGTAGAGGCCGACGATCGCGGTCGAGATGTCCGCACGCAGCGTTCCCTGCCCGTTCGCCATCGGTTCGCGCATGCTCGCGGCATCCTGAGGGTGCATCTCGTGACCCTCCATGGCCCCATATTCTCAGCCACGGCGGGCGGTGTGAACCCGTGCTGGCTACCTATTTCGTAATGGGTCGCTTTCTATGCACCAGTAGGGCTGGTTCAGTCGACGAAGTACGTGACGACGGAGCCAACTAGTCGTTGGCTGTTTCGGTAGCGCCGGTTTTCGCAATTCACACACCGTCCAACGCGGCAGTGAACCGGAAGAAGCCCCGGACCTGGAGCGTCGGGGGCTTCTCCGTCGTGCAAACCGCCTGGGAGGGCGGCGGACAGCCTCAGTCGAACATTTCGCCTGTTCCGGTCAAGGCGATCAGGCTCGTCACGATCTCGTGCTTCGACGGGACGAAGCTGAGCCGGTTGCCGTCCTCTCTGCTCCGCAGGCTTGCCTTCAAGAGGACGCTCAGGCCGCTGGAGTCCAGGAAGGCGAGATCGGACAAGTCCACGACGATTCGTCCGATCTCCCTGTCGTCCTCGGCGTCGCGGATCGCGCCATCGAGATCGTCCGCCGTCGATAGGTCGATCTCGCCGCAGACGGTGATCGTGAGCGAGTCGCCGTCTCGCTGAGTCCGGATCTCGGCGGGTTTGCCGGTTAGATCCCGCGAGCCAAGGTTCAAATCGTCAACAGGTCGCATTCGCGTCTCCTTTCTTCAAAGAAACGCAAGCCGTTCACCCCGTTCCCCTCAACGGACCGGGGACCCGTCTTGCTCATCCATGAGCAACAGCGGCGATTTTGCCAAAGCCGTCGCGATCTAGCAAGGTTGGGCGATCGGCCGCGCCCGAGGTGGCCTGCGGCTGGTTATCCCGAGCTCTCCGGCCGGCAGATCAGCACGGGCCGACGCGCGTGGTGGGCGACGGCCGTCGCGACGCTGCCCATCACGGCGGATCCAACGCTTCCACGGCCGTGTGATCCAAGCACGATCATCCCGGCGTCGATCTCCTCCGCGGCGTCGAGGATCGCCTGCCACGTCCGCACGCCGTCGTTGACCGACGAGCTGGCCTCGAACCCAACCGAGTTCGCCAGCTCGGCGCCCTCAGCAGCGGTCCTGGCGGCCTGCTCTCGGACCTGCTCGAGCCACTCCGGCGGGACGGTCGCGGCGGGCACGCCCCAGAAGGGGATAGCCCCGAGGGGCTCGTAGGCCGCGAGAACCACGGCCTTCCTCGGCGTGCGCAGCTCCGCGCCGGCCTGCCTGATCGCATTCTTCGCCTGTTCGGATCCGTCGTACGCGAACAGGACCGGCTTCTGATCAGGCTCCATGGTTAAACGGCTTTACGTGCCGGACGCGGCGAGCTCCTTGCGGATCTCGCGGGGGAGCATGAAGCGCACGTCCTCGTTGACGGTGCGGAGCTCGGAGACCTCGCCCGCGCCCCGGTCCTGGAAGAAGGCGACGAGCTTCTCGACCAGCTCCTCCGGAGCGCTCGCGCCTGAGGTGATGCCGACCGTCCTCACGCCCTCGAGCCAGGCCTCCTCGACCTGCAGGTGGTTGTCGATCAGGTGGGAGTCGGCCCCATGCTCGCGGGCCACCTCGACAAGGCGGTTGGAGTTGGACGAATTCGTCGAGCCGATCACCAGGACGAGATCGCACTGCTTGGCGAGCTCCTTGACCGCAGCCTGACGGTTCGTCGTCGCGTAACAGATGTCGTCCGTCTTCGGCCCGGTGGCGTTCGGGAACCTCTCCTTGAGCCGGGCGATGATCGAGCTGGTCTCGTCGACGGAGAGGGTGGTCTGCGTGATGTAGGCGATCCGGTCGGGATCCTCGACCTCGAGCTCCTCGACGTCGGCCTCGGTCTGGACCAGCATCGTCTGCTCGGGGGCCTCCCCGGTCGTCCCCTCGACCTCCTCGTGTCCCTCGTGCCCGATGAGGACGATCGTGTAGCCGTCGGCGGCGAACTTGCGCGCCTCGACGTGGACCTTCGTCACGAGCGGGCAGGTCGCGTCGATCGTGCGCAGCTTCCGCTCGGCCGCGTTGGCGTGAACGCTCGGGGCGACGCCGTGGGCGGAGAAGACGATCATCTCGCCCTCGGGGACCTCGGTCTCCTGATCGACGAAGATCGCTCCCCGCTTCTCGAGCTCGTGGACGACGTGCTTGTTGTGCACGATCTCCTTGCGCACATAGATCGGATCTCCGTAGAGGTCGAGCGCGTGCTCGACGGTCTCCACGGCGCGGTCCACGCCGGCGCAGTAGCCGCGCGGGGCGGCCAGCAGGACCCGCGAGGGACCCGAAACGATCTGTTCAGAGGTGGACTCCACGCCCGCGCCAAGGGTAGCGTCCGTGCCTCCAGGCCGAGGGGTTACGCTTGCGGCGGTGCCACAGGGACACATGGACAGGCTGAGCTCGATCGACGCCTCGTTTCTGACGAACGAGACATCGAGCGCGCATATGCATGTGGGCGCGATCCTGATCTTCGAGGGCCCGCCGCCCGGCTACGAGGACTTCCTCGCGCACGTCGAGAGCCGCCTGCATCTGGTCCCGAGATTCCGCCAGAAACTCGCCTTCCCGCCGGTCGAGACGGGCCGGCCCTTCTGGGTCGACGATCCCGAGTTCAACCTCGCCTACCACGTCCGCCACTCGGCGCTGCCGGCGCCGGGATCGGAGGAGCAGCTCCGCAACATCGCCGGCCGTCTTTTCTCGCAGGCCCTCGATCGCTCGAAGCCCCTCTGGGAGATCTGGTTGGTCCAGGGCCTCGAGCGAAACCGCTTCGCGCTGATCACGAAGACCCACCACGCTCTGGTGGACGGGATCTCCGGCGTCGATATCGCCACCGTCCTCTTCGACGTCAAGCCGGTGCCCGAGCCGATCGAGCCGGATCGCGACTGGGTGCCACAACCGACCCCGTCGACCGCCGAGCTGGCCGCCCGCGGAGTGGTGGCGGCCGCTGAGACGCCATTCAAGCTCGTCCGTCGGGCACTGCGCGCCGCAAGCCACCCGGAACGAACGGCGGAGCGGGTGATCGAAGCCGGCGAGGCGCTCGCCGAGGTCGCCTGGAACCTCACGAATCCCGCCCCCGAGGTGCCGCTCAACACGGAGATCGGCTCCCACCGCCGCTTCGCCTGGACGCGGGCGGAGCTGGAGGACTTCAAGAAGATCAAGAACATCCTCGGCGGCACCGTCAACGACGTCGTGCTCACCGTGGTCAGCGGCGCGATGCGCAGCTGGCTGCGGAGCCGCGGGGTCAAGCTCGCGGGTCTGGAGCTGCGGGCGCTCGTGCCCGTATCGATCAGGACCGAGGACGAGCACGGCCAACTCGGCAACCGGATCGCGGCGATGCGCGGCCCGCTGCCCGTCTACATCGAGGACCCGGTGAAGAGGCTCGAGGTGGTCCGCCGGTCGATGGACGGGCTCAAGGAGTCCAAGCAGGCGCTCGGCGCCGAGGTGATCTCGCGCTTCAATGACTTCGCGCCACCGACCCTGCTCGCCCAGGCCTCGCGGCTCAACTTCTCGACCCGCCTCTTCAACCTGATCGTCACCAACGTCCCCGGGCCGCAGATTCCGCTCTACGTGCTCGGCCGCGAGCTCCAGGACGTCTTCCCGGTCGCCTTCCTGCCCGAGAACCACGCCCTGGCGATCGCGATCATGAGCTACAACGGCGGCATCGACGTCGGGCTGCTCGGCGACTACGACGCGATGGACGACATCGAGACGATCGCCAGCGGCATCTCCGAATCGCTCGCCGACCTGCTCGCCGCGGCCGAGGCGATCCAGGCGACGCAGCAGAGCATGGCCGCCGGGGCCGACCTGCCCGGCTAAGGTCGATCAGCGGCCGCCGCAAAGTGAGCTTCGCATCCGGTCCGACCGGCGGCGCCTCGCGGTTGCCGGACCGTCCACGGCGACGGAGAAGAAGCGATAAAGCGAGACGCCCTGCATGCGGGAGATCCCCGTCTCCGGCGTCAGGTCCGTCGCCGTCTTCACAGCGGCCAACGGCGGGTCTTATCACCGAATCGCCAAGACCGAGAAGACCAGGGTCCGCTTCCGCGCGAAGGCGGGACGGCGCTCCACGATCTTCATGATCTGCCTTCCTTTGTCTTGGTGCCACTGGGTTCGGTTCCAAGTAGGTTCAGTCGACCAGGTCGTCTTGACGGAAGGAAAGCGTTTATGACCGAGATCGTGTTCGCCACTCCAGTCGAGCATGGGAAGGAGGAGGTTGATCGCCAAACGAGGAACGAGATGGCGGGCGCTCGCCGGGATGAATATGAGGCCGCGCTGAGGGACGCCGGCATCAGGCGCCAAGCCGTCTGGCATCAGCAGATGCCAGGGGGCGGCACCCTCGCCATCGTTTACGTCGAGGCAACCGATCCCGATGCCCACCAGCGCTTTGTCTCCTCCGATTCGGACATCAGTCGGTGGTTCGTGCAGCAGATGCAGGAAGTACATGGACGGGACGTCTCGCAGCCGCCGCTTCCGGTCGAGCTGATCCTCGACTTCCGCGTCTAACCGCTGTTCGGAGTGGACCTAGACCGAGACCTGGGCACGCTGTCGGCGCGTCACCGCGTCGAGCGTCACCGCGGCCAGCAGGACGCCGCCGGTGATCATGAACTTCACCGACGACTGAAGCCCGAGCAGGTCCATGCCGTTCGAGATCGATCCGATCACGAGGGCGCCCAGGAGAGCCGACCAGACCGTGCCCCGCCCGCCGAAGAGGCTGGTGCCCGCGATCACGGGGCCGGCGATCGCATTGAGCAGCACGTCGCCGGATCCAGATGACTGGTTGACGGCGAGCAGGCGCGACGCAGCCATGATCCCGCCGGCCGCCGCCATCGTCGATGCGATGGCGAAGACGGTGATGCGAATCCGGGTGATCCGGATCCCGGCGCGGCGCGCGGCCTCGGCGTTTCCCCC
>DATIDP010000064.1:0-15797 GCA_035456265.1 Solirubrobacterales bacterium
CTGGACCTCGTCGGCGGAGACCGCGCCGCCGACGAAGCCGGCGAAGCTGGCCGCCACCCGGTCGGAGAGCACCACCGGACACGTCCTGGACTCGGGCTTGGTCGCTCCGAGCATCGAGCTCGCCTCCTCACCCGCCTCGGCGCCGATCTCGGCGGCGTCTAGATCGCCGGGCCCCCGGGCGACGCCGAAGCCGAGTCCCGTCTGGACCTCGGAGTCCTCCGTCGCCATCGCCTGCAGGAACGAGTAGGCGACCGAGACCGCGAAGGCGCCCGAGACCCCTCGTGAGGTGGCGATCGCCGCGCTCGAGTCCTCATCGACGTAGACGACCTCCTCGACGGCGGTGACGCGCTCGTCCCGATCGAGGGACGCGCGCTCGACCCGCTTGGCGAGCTCGATCACCTCGGCGGTCTCGGTGGAGGCGACTCCCTCGTCCCGCAGGCCCGGGATCTCGGATGGCTCCCCGGAGGGCTCCGGCGCGGCCGAGTTCTCGTCCTCGTCAGCGACTCGGGCCGCGCCCACCGCGGCTTCGGCGAGCTCCCCGAGCCCGGCGTCCGAGAGGTCCGTGCCGTAGGCATATCCGGTCCTCGACCCGATCCAGGCCCGGACGCCGACGCCCCGCCCGGACGCCTCGGTGAGGCTCTCGACCTCGCCCGCGTGGACGCGGACCTCCCGGCTGCATCCTCCCTCCGCCCACCCCTCCGCATCGCTGGCGCCGGCGGCGGTCGCGGCCTCGGCGGCGCGCTTCGCCAGATCCTCGAGCTCGGCGGACCGGCTCATACCGCCGTCCCGCCGACGGTCATCCCCCGGATCCGGACGTGTCCCTGGCCGGTGCCGACCGGCGCCGTCTGGCCGGACTTGCCGCAGAAGCCCGTCTTCATCTCGAAGTCCGATCCCACCGCATCGATCCGCGTCAGTGCCTGCAGGCAATTGCCGATCAGGGTGGCGCCGCGGCACGGCTTGGTGACCCTGCCGCCCTCGATCAGGTAGCCCTCCGAGACGCCGAAGACGAAGTCGCCCGTCGCCGGCTCGACCTGGCCGCCCCCGAACGAGACCGCGTAGAAGCCCTTGTCGACCTCGGAGATGATCGCCTCGGGATCGACGTCTCCGGGCTCGATGTAGGTGTTCGTCATGCGCGGGATCGGCAGGTCCCGGAAGCTCGCCCGCCGGCCGTTGCCGGTGGACTCGGTCTTGTCCCGGCGGGCACGGAGCCGGTCGTAGAGGTAGGAGTTCAGGCGTCCCTCCGTGATCACCGCGGTCTTCTGGCTCGGCGTGCCCTCGTCGTCGGTCCCCTCCGTGCCCCACTCGTGCGGCATGGTGCCGTCGTCGAAGGCGTTCAGGAGCGGTTCGGCCACCCGCTCGCCCATCCGGCCCGCATAGACGCTCGCGCCCTTCTGCACCGCATCCGCCTCCAGCCCGTGCCCCGTCATCTCGTGGAAGAGGACCCCGCCGAAGCCCTTTCCCACGACCACGGTCATCTCTCCGGCCGGGGCCGGGTCGGCGCCGAGCAGCGTGATCGCCTTCCGGGCGGCCTGGTCGGCGATCCTCGCCGGGTCGCCATCGAGGAGCTCGAAGCCGCGGTGCTCGCCAAGCGTCTCGAAGCCGGTCTCGACGGTCCCGTTCTTCCGCGCCACGACCTGGACGCCCAGGCGGACACGCGTCCGGTCATCGCTCGTCTGCAGGCCCTCGGAGTTGAAGATCGCCACCCGGCGGCGGCCCTCGCTGTAGCTCGCCGACGCCTGCGCCACCTCGGACCCGGCCGAACGGGCGCGCTCGTCGAGCTCGCGCAGCACCTCCGCCTTCCGCTCCGCCGGGACCGACGACGGGTCGACCTCGACCTCCTGGAGCTCCGGAGGGGCGGCGGCCCGCAGGGCGAGCGCATCGGTGGGGTTGCCGTGAAGCGCGCTCGCCAGTCCCGTCGCAGCGCGAATCAGGTCCTCCTCGGCAAGCCCGTCCACGTGGGCGAACCGGGCCACCTCGCCGTCCACCACCCTGATTCCCGCCCCGCGCTCGCTGCCCGATTGCGGGCGCTCGACCCGCGACTCGTCGATCGAGAGGCTGAACCCGCGGCGGTCCTCGCAGAAGAGCTCGGCGAAGTCGCCGCCGTGGGCGAGCGCCCGCTCCAGCACGCGGTGCGCAACGTCCGGGTCGACCAGGGACTTCACGCCGTCGCTCACTTCCCGCTCCGCGCCCTCTTCGGGCTTGCGACGTCGACCAGCCGTGAGGCCGCCTCGAACAGGGCCTGGCCGGCCTCGGTGTCCTCGGAGAAGTCCATGCTGCGACCGGCGGGGTAGTACGTCCGGGCGAAGGGCTTGCGCAGGTGCCGCCGCCGGCGCAGGTAGGCCGCGGCCTCGTCGGCGTAGCCGGAGACCCGCTCGATGAGGACGCGATGTGGTTTGGTCGGCATCAGTCCGCCCTGCCCAGGCGCTGCAGCGCGATCCGGATGTCGAAGATCATCAACGAGGCCAGGGTGAATCGCTCGGTCACGGCAACGGCGACGTAGCCGCCCTCGCGGACGCAGAACGCCTCCCCCTCGCCGGTTGCGACATGGGCATGGGCGACGGGCTCGCCACCGGCGGCGTCGGCCGCGGCGATCAGCTCCCGACCGGCCTCACCCCAGGCGTCCGGGTCGCCGCTCGCGGCGAGGACGGCCCCCTCCTCCGAGAGGATCGCGCAACCCCTGAGCTCGTTCGAGATCTCCTCCAGGTAGGAGACCGCCCGGTCCGCATCCGGAAGGCTCGGGGCGTCGACGGAGGGGGTCATCGGGCACCGGCTGGCGTCGCGACGGGCACTTCGTCCAAAATAGCGAGCGTGACTCTCGAGCAGGGTTCCTGGCTCTCCGTCGTCATCGTCTGCGGGATCGCCGTCGTGTTGCTGGCGGTCGGCGGCTACACCGGCTACAGCATCGTGGTGGGCGCGGTGGGCGTGGCGGCCGCCGTCAACCTGCTCTGAACTCGCTCGGGGACTCCGCCGGATCGCGGCGGGAGCTCTCCGGCTCGACGTGGATCAGCACCTCGGCGTTCCCGAGATCGGACTCGATCGCGTCGCGGAGCTGGTGCGCCAGCTCGTGCGCCCTCTCCAGGGTGGTGCCGCTGCGGAACTGGACGTGGAGGTCGATGTAGCGGCGCCGACCGGTCGTCCGGGCGCGGAGCTTGTGGTAGCCCACCACCTCGGGCTGATCGGCGCGGGCCCTGGCGATCGCCGCCTCGATTCGATCCATCTCCTTGGGCGGCGGAGCCTCGTCCACCAGGACCGCTGCCGAGCGGCGCAGGATCCTGATCCCGGCGACGACGATCACGGCCGCGACGGCGAGCGCCACCGCCGAATCGATCGCGTTCGCCCCGGTGATCTCGACGAGCACCAGGCCGAGCAGGACACCCAGAGAGGTGAGCGCGTCGGTGCCGAGGTGGGCCGCATCCCCGGCGAGGGCCGGTGATTCATAGCGGCGGGCCTGGCGAGCGAGGAACTGCGAGACGACGCCATTCGCCACCGCCGAGAAGCCGATCACCGCGATGCCCACCCCCAGCTTGTCGACGGAGGCGCCCACCGCCAACCGGTGCACCGCCTCGTAGACGATCACCCCGGCGCCGACGAGGATCAGCATCCCCTCGATCGCCGCCGCGACGTTCTCGACCTTCTCGTGGCCGTACGGATGCTCGACGTCGGCGGGCACGTCCGCCTTGCGGACGGAGACGAAGGCGACCACCGACGCGACCAGGTCGATCGCCGAGTGGAGCGCCTCGCTCAGGATCGCCACCGAGCCCGTGATCGCGGCAGCTGCGAGCTTCAGCGCGATCAGCAGGGAGTTGGAGACGATCGAGACCGCCGCCGATCCGGGCTTCGAGAATGCCGGCTGTGCGCCGACGGAGTCCACGGTGCTCACGGCTTCACCTCGAGGCCGAGATGGGTGGCGAGTCCCCTCGCGGCGCGGCCGCGATGGCTGATCGCGTTCTTCTCGTCGGGGCTCAGCTCGGCCATCGTGCGCCGGTCGCCCGGTCCCGTGTCGTCGGGGATGAATGCCGGGTCGTAGCCGAACCCGCCGGTGCCCCTCGGTTCCGTGGCGAGCGTCCCCTCGCACCGGCCCTCGAAGATCGACTCGTCCCCGCCCTCGTCCACCAGGGCGATCTCGCAGACATAGGCGACCCGCCGGTCATCCTGCCGCCCGACCTCATCGAGGAGCTTCGCCAGGTTCGCCTCGTCGGTTGCCTCCTCGCCCGCGTACCGGGCCGAGCGGACCCCGGGCTGGCCATCCAGGCCATAGGCGGCGATGCCCGAGTCGTCCGCGATCGCGGGGCGACCCGTCGCCGCGTGGGCCGCGCGCGCCTTGCCGAGGGCGTTCTCGCTGAACGTGAGCCCCCCCTCCGGAGGCAACTCGACCTCGGGCGGCAGAGGATCCAGCTCGACCCCGGGCAGCAGCTCGCGGAGCTCCCGAATCTTGTGCTCGTTTCGCGTTGCGACGACCAGCGCCATCGCCGCTCAGGTTGCGGGGAGGGCCCCGAGCGCCGACTCCTGGGCCTCCCGGAGCCTGGCGATGCCGCCCTCGGCGAGCGCGAGCAGCTCGTCCAGCGACGCGCGGGAGAGCGGGGTGCGCTCCGCGGTCGCCTGCACCTCGACCAGGCCGCCGTCCCCGGTCATGACGACGTTCGCGTCGACCTCGGCACCCGAGTCCTCGGCGTAGTCGAGATCGCAGAGGGCTCGCCCGCCCACCATGCCGACGCTGATCGCCGCGATCGACTGGTTCAGCGGCAGCCGCTCGAGCGTGCCCGCATCGACGAGCGACGAGAGCGCCTGCTGGAGCGCGACGAACCCGCCGGTGATCGCGGCGCACCGCGTTCCTCCATCGGCCTGCAGCACGTCGCAGTCCACGTAGACCGAGCGCTCGCCGAGCGCCTCGAAGTCGACGACACCGCGGAGCGATCGCCCGATCAGGCGCTGAATCTCGACCCCGCGTCCGTCCTGCCTGCCGCGGCTGATGTCCCGCGCCTTGCGGTCCCCGGTGGAGGCGGGCAGCATTGCGTACTCCGCCGTGACCCATCCTCGGCCCCGGCCCTCCATCCAGCGGGGCACCGAATCGCTCACCGATGCGGTGCAGATCACACGCGTCTCGCCCTGGGAGATCAGCGCGGAGCCGTCGGCGGTGCGGACGAAACCCGGCTCCATCGTGGTCGGGCGAACGTCGGCCGGAGCGCGGTCGTAGGTGCGGCTGGCGGTCATGGCGCCAGTCTCGCATGGCCGCCGCCGACCCGCGCCCGGGTCTCGGGCGCGGATCGCGGCGGTTGGCTACTTGAACTTGACCTGGCCGACCGCCTCGCGGATCTTGTCCACGATCGTCTGGGCCAGCTCCAGGCCCTGCTTGCCCTGGAAGCCCTTCATCGCGGCGACCATGCCCACCATCAGGAGGGCGACCAGCAGGATCAGGCCGACGTACTCGACCGTTCCCTGGCCGCGGCGGGGCGGCCCGGCGACCAGCCGGCCGCTCGCCGACTGTGCGGCGAGCAGGAGTCGGGCGGCGAGTTCTGCCATGCAAACCTCCTCGTCTCGTTTCGAGCCAGGCTGGCCGCAGGCGCGGCGCGAGAGCTGAGCCGCGTGTGGCGAAAGACGATCCGGTCAGCCAATAAAGTCGCCGACGGATGAGCGATCGCCCCGACGATGAGCGCCTCGAGCGGGCCGTGGACGAGGCCCGCCGTCGGGCCGAGGAGGAGGCGACGGCCGAAATCCTCGCCCTGGAGCACGATCTCGAGCGGGAGCGCGAGCACGCCGCGCGGGCGCTCGAGGAGGTGCAACGACGTCTCGATGAGGCCGAGGCCGGCGCGGCGAGCGCGGGCAGCGCCGGCGACGCGCAGGATCGCGAGCAGCAGCTGATCGCCGAGCGCGACGAGGCGACCGCGGCCCTGCGCGAGGCTCAGGAGCGGCTCGCCCGGCTGGAGCGAGACGGCGAGGAGGAGCGGGCGCGCGAGGACGTGCGCCGCTCGGAGCGCGAGCGTGAGCTGGTGGAGCGGAGCCGGGCCGAGCTCGAGGCACGGATCCGGCAGGAGCTCGAGGGCGAGATGGCGGAGCGGATCGCGCAGATCAAGTCGGAGGCGGACACCAGGGCGAGCGATGAGATCGCCGCCGCCCGCCAGGCCGCCGAGGCCCGCTACGAGTCGGACCTCGCCTCACGCGAGCAGACGCTCCTGCGGGAGCGCGTGGCTGCACAGCAGGCCGCGTCTGCGGCGCAACGACGCGTCGATCAGATCGCCGCTCAGATCGAGGCGGCGGGCGCGCGCGTGGAGGGCGCCGAGACCCAGCTCGCCGAGGAGCGAGCCCGACTCCGTCAAGAGGCCGAGGAGCGGACCGAGGCCGAGATGCGCCGGCTGCAGGCCGAGTCCGACGCGAAGATCCAGGAGGCGATCGCAGGCGTGGAATCGGAGACCCGCTCGCGCGCCGAGCGGGAGTCAGGGCGCCAGGTTGCGGAGCTACGGCAGGAGGTCGACCGCCTGCGCGGCGCGGAGGTGACCGCGCGCGAGGACGCGGCGGAGTGGCTTCGAGGGCGGACGAAGGAGATCAG
Organism: Solirubrobacterales bacterium; assembly: GCA_035456265.1. Taxonomy (GTDB): domain Bacteria; phylum Actinomycetota; class Thermoleophilia; order Solirubrobacterales; family 70-9; genus DASUPK01. Next base: position 6,545 of record DATIDP010000064.1, read on the forward strand.
GCGGAACGCCGAGGAGGGCGTCAGGAAGCAGGTCGCGGCCGCGCGGGGCGAGGCGAAACGGGAGGCCGAGCGCCGGGCCGCGGAGCGCGAGGCCGTACTGGCGGCCGAGCTGGAGGAGTCGGGGCGGGCCCTGCGCGCCGCCCAGCACCAGCTCCGGGAGGCGGAGGGACGCGCCGAGGCCGCCGAGCGCAGGCTCGGCGAGGCCTCCGACGATGAGCTCCGACGGGCCGAGGAGGAGCGCGAGGGCCGCTTCGGCGAGATCGAGGAGCGAATCAAGTCGGTGGTGGACAAGGCGAGCGGCGCGCAGGCCCGCGCCGCCTCGGTAGGGATCGACCTGCCCGGGCCGAGCGCCCCGGTTGAGCGCCCCGAGGCGCCGGAGGTGGCCGAGGAGCCGGGGGAGCCCGAGCCTGAGCCCTCGGAACCCGAACCCGAGGGGCCGGTCGAGACCGAGCAGACGATCGAGCAGGACGCCGCCGAGCCGGAGCCAATCGAGCAGGAGGCCGTCGAGTCGGCGGCACCGGAGGACGAGCCCGGTCTGCTCCAGCGGCTCGCCGCGGCGCGGCAGGCGAGGCGGCGGGAGCGCGAGGCCCGGCGGGCCGCCCGCGAGCAGCAGGCGGCGGAGGGGCGGGCCGCCCGCGAGAGGAAGGCTGCCGGGAAGCCCGCCGGGCGGGAGCGCGAGGCCAAGGAGCCGGAGGAGGCGAAGGCCGTGGAGGAGCCGTCGAACGCCGAGCCCGCCCCCGAGCCCAGCAGGTCGAGGTCCCGAGGCAGGGCCTCCCGGATCGACCTCAACGCGGCGACCTTCGAGCAGCTCCGCGACCTCGGCCTCTCGGTGACGCATGCGACCCGCGTGATCGCCTACCGCGAGCGCGAGGAGGGCTTCGACTCGATCGACGACCTCGACACGGTCCCGGGCCTCCCGAAGAATCTCGTCGAGGGCCTCAAGGAGAAGCTGACGGTCTGATCAGGACCGCTCCAGGATGGGCCAGAAGCGTGCCAGCCGCTCGCGGTGCCGGGCGGCCGGTTCCCCCGCAGCTACCCGCGGCTCGAGGTCGCCCCCGAACGCCTCGAGGGTCGTGACCACGGACCGCGACAGCGCGCCGATCGAGTAGCCGCCCTCCAGGCAGATCAGCACCGGCGCGCCGAGCTCAGCCGCGAGGTCGCGAAACGTCGCTGCCATGTCACCGTAGGCGGCGTCGTCCAGCTCGCAGTTGGCAAGCGGATCGTCGCGGTGCGCGTCGTAGCCGGCCGAGATGCAGAGCAGGCCGGGCCGCCACTCGCGCGCGATCGGCGCCACGACCGACTGGACCAGGGAGAGGAACTCGTCCGGTCCGGCGCCGGGCGGCACGGGCAGATTGACCGTGTAGCCCTCGCCTTCGCCGCTGCCGAGGTCGCTCGCGGCCCCGGTCCCGGGGTAGAGCGGGCTCTGGTGAATGCTCGAGTAGAGGACCTGCGAGGAGCCGTAGAAGATCGCCTCGGTCCCGTTTCCGTGGTGAACGTCCCAGTCGAGGATGAGGACCCTCTCGACGCCGAGCTCCGCGATCGCGTGTGCCGAGGCGACGGCGACGTTGTTGAACAGACAGAACCCCATCGCGCGATCCCCCTCGGCGTGGTGGCCGGGCGGCCGGAGCCCGCAGAAGGCGAAGCCGCCATCCGAGACGAGGCGCTCGGCCGCGTGGACGGCCCCGCCCGCGGCGTGCAGAGCCGCGTTCCAGGAGCCGGCGCTGACGACGGTGTCGAGATCGATCGGCCCTCCGCCGCGCTCGGAGAGCTCCTCGATGGAGTCGACGTGAGTCGCGCTGTGTACGCGCTCGAGCTGCTCGCGGGTCGCCGCCGGTGCCTCGACCAGCTCCATTCCGAGCCAGTCGCGGTCCGACATCGCCTCCTCGATGGCCGTGATGCGCCGGCCGTTCTCCGGATGCCCACCGGTGTCGTGCTCGAACGAGCTTGGGTGTCTCACGTATAGCCCCGCGATCTAGCGCACACTAGGGTTCTCGGCCCCGATGACGCCGGACGAGCCCCTCGACGTCGTGGTGGTGGGCGGCGGCGCCGCCGGCCTCTACGCGGCGCTGACCGCGGCGGACGCCGGCTCGCGGGTGGCCATGGTCTCCCGGAAGCCGCTGTCGGAGAGCTCGAGCTTCTGGGCGCAGGGTGGGCTCGCCGCGGCGATCGGCCCCGACGATTCGCCCGAGCAGCACGTCGAGGACACGGTGGCGGCCGGCCGCTGGGCGTGCCGCCGCTCCGCGGCGGAGCTGCTGGCACGCGAGGCACCCGGCGTGGTCGCTGAGCTCGAGCGCCGTGGCGTCGAGTTCGACCGCGACCCTGACGGCAGCCTGGCCCTCGCACTCGAGGGGGGCCACTCCCGCCGGAGGGTCGTCCACGCGGGCGGGGCCGGCACCGGCCGGCGGATCACCGAGCGGCTCGCCGTGCTCGCCGCCGAGGACGATCGGATCGACGTGATCGAGGGGACCTCGATGGTGGCCCTGTGGAGCGAAGGCGCCCGCTGCCACGGCGTGATCACTGACGCCGGCGATCTCCCGGCGCGGGCCACGATTCTCGCGACGGGCGGGGCGGCGGCGCTCTGGGCCCGCACCACCAACCCCTGGGGCGCCATCGGCGCCGGACCCGTGATGGCGCATGCCGCCGGAGCCGAGCTCGCGGACCTCGAGCTCTGCCAATTCCATCCCACCGCCCTGGCGGCGGCGGGCTCCCGCTACGACGGGCTGCTGGTGACCGAGGCAGTCCGCGGGGAGGGCGCCACCCTGCTGGGCGCGAACGGCGCGCGCTTCACGGACGAGCTGGCCCCGCGGGACGCGGTCACGCTCGCGGTCCTGGACCGGATGCGCCAGGACGGAACCGACCACGTCATGCTGGACCTGCGGGAGCTGAGCGAGGCACGCTTTCCGAACGTCTTCGAGGCGCTCCGCGAGGCCGGCTTCGACCCGCAGCGCGAGCCGATCCCGGTCTCGCCGGCCTCCCACTACGTGATGGGAGGCATCGCCACCGACCTGGAGGGGCGCTCCTCCCTGCCGGGGCTCTTCGCTGTCGGCGAATGCGCGTGCACGGGTCTCCACGGCGCGAACCGCCTCGCCTCGAACTCTCTGACCGAGTGCTTCGTGCTCGGCGCCCGGGCGGCGACTGCGGCCTCCGGCGAGTCCGATCCCGGTCCGCCCCCCGAGCCGCCGTCGTGGCGGTTCGATCCGCCGCCGGCGGAGACGCGCGACGCCGTCTGGCGCCTCGCCGGCCCCCTGCGCAGCGCCGAGGGGCTCGAGCAACTACGTTCGGATCCCTATCCGCTCGCCCGCCTGATCGCCCGCTTCGCGCTCGAGAGGCGCGAGTCGCGTGGCTCCCATCAGCGCCTCGAGCTCCCCGAGCGAGACCCGGGGCTGGACGGCCGGCACATCGTCTGCGCCGGCGACGAGCTGCGCTGGCAGCCCTGGGCCTAGCCGCGCCCGCCGCATACCCAAAAGCAGGGGGGCGGATCTACTTAAAACTGCTTAACTGATGCTTAATCCTACTCATTTTTGGGGATGCTTCAATCCGCAGTGCCTGAAGGGTCCGAGGGCACGGTTGCCCGCGAGGACGCGGCTTCAGGGGGGATAGGAGAGATCAGGATGTATCAATTCAGTCGTTCCATCTACAGGGACCTCGTCCCCCGCATCGATACCTGCGGCGGCAGCAGTGAGAGGACGCTGGCGGCGAGGCGGCAGGTCCTGGAGGCATGCGAAGCCACGATTCAGCGATTGGTCTCCGATCGTCGCTATTTCGCCCGGCCGGCGAAGACGCTCTTCACCGAGATCCGGGAACACTTCGCGCTCGCCGAGCAGGTGAGGGTCTACATAATCATCGAGCGCCACATCGACCTGATCGAGGAGTTTCTCGATTCCCTGCCGGCCGACGTGACACTGGACGGTCAGCAGAGGAGCTGCCGGGCCAGCACTCGCAAGGGCACTCCGTGCCGGCGCGAGCCGCTGCCGGGTATGGACTACTGCCCCTCGCACAAGCACCTCGAGGAGACCTCCGAGGATGCGGGGGTGCGGCAAGGCGACGGCCGAGCCGCAACCCGTTTGGTGCAGGAAGCGGCGGCGGCCTAGCTTCTGGGGTACAGGTGAGCGCGCCCGCCCGGGGGGTCGGGCGCAGCGCACCTCCCAGCGTCGCCGGTCCGGGGGCGGGTGCCGAAGCCGTCGGGGGCCACTCGGCCCGATCTACGCTGCCGACGGTGGAACAGCGGATCGGCTTCCTGGATGTTCCCGACGGTCCCATCGCGTACGCAACCCGCCCCCAGCCGAGATGAGACACGGCGGAAGCGCCGAGACCCCGCTCAGCGACCGAGAGCGCGAGGTCCTGGCCCTGGTAGCCCAAGGGCTGAGCGACAAGGAGATCGCCGACCGCCTCGTGCTCAGCCCGCACACGGTGCACCGCCACGTCGCCAACGTGCGCACCAAGCTGCGGCAGCCCTCTCGCGCGGCAGCTGCTGCTCACGCCGCGCGCTCGGGTCTGATCTAAGCGCCCCCGCTCGCCGGTGGGCCGATTGCGGCCAGCGAAAGATGGCCGAGGCGAGTGACGTCCCGGTCGCTTCCCCGGCCGTAACTACCTAGGTCCGATCACCCCCGAGCAAGGAGAGCCGATGACGAAGGTCTGGGAGCAAGTGTTCAGCGCCGTCTACGACCCGCTTCTCTGGATCGCCGAGCGGGCCGGCATGGCGACGCGAAGGGAGGACCTGCTCAGCCGCGCAGACGGCCGGGTCCTGGAGCTGGGTGCCGGAACGGGCCTCAATCTCGACCACTATCCCGAGGACATCGAGCAGCTGGTGCTGACGGAGCCCGCGGCACCGATGGTCTCGAAGCTGGAGCGGCGAGCGAAACGTTCGGGCAACGACAGCAGAATCGTGTTGGCCCCGGCGGAGCAGCTCCCCTTCGAGGACGACAGCTTCGACACCGTCGTCTCGACGCTCGTCCTCTGCACGGTCGACGACCCCCGTCGAGCGATTCGCGAGGTCGCGAGGGTCCTGAGACCCGGCGGGCAGCTGCTCTTCCTCGAGCACGTTCGCTCTGACTCCGCGCGCCTCGCCCGCTGGCAAGACCGGCTACACAGGCCGTGGCACGCCTTCGCCGCCGGCTGCAACGCCAACCGTGCAACGGTGGAGCTCCTCCGCGAGAGCGACCTGCACGTCCAGACGGTCGACCGCGCTCGCTGGTCCTGGATGCCGGCGCTGGTTCATCCGCTCGCTATTGGGAGAGCCCAGGCGTCATAGTCGGGCCATGCTGCTCGGCGTCGACGTCGGTGGGACCTTCACCGACGCCGCGCTGCTCGACGGTGAGACCCTCCACACCGCCAAGGTCCCGAGCACGCCCGAGGACCAGTCCCGGGGGGTGATGACCGCGGTCGAGGAGGTGCTGACGCGGGCCGGTGGTGAGGCGGCGGGCGTCGAGGCGTTCACGCACGGCATGACCGTGGGGACGAACGCGCTCCTGGAGGAACGTGGCGCCCGCACCGCCCTGGTGGCGACCCGGGGCTTCTCGGACCTCCTGGAGATCGGCCGTCAGGACCGACCCAGCCTCTACCACCCCTGCCGCCCGAAGCCCCGCCCCCTGGTCGACCCCGACCTGAAGTTCGAGGTGCGTGAGCGGGTGAGCGCCGACTCGGTGATCGAGGAGCTGACCGGGGACGAGGTGCGTGGACTCGTCGAGCGGCTGCGGGCGAGCGATGCCGACTCGGTGGCGATCTGCCTTCTCTTCGCCTTCCGCGACCCGGATCACGAGCGCCGCATCGCCGAGGCGCTGCGCGAGGCCCTCCCCGACGTCCACATCTCCACCTCCCACGAGGTGCTCCCCGCGTTTCGGGAGTACGAGCGCTTCTCCACCACCGTGATCGACGCATACCTCTCCCCCCTCCTCGGCCGCTACCTCGGCAGCCTCACCGCAGCGTGCCGCGAGCGAGGCCTTGCGGAGCCGGAGGTGATGCGCTCCTCCGGCGGGACGGCCGACGCCGACGAGGCCGCTCGATCGGGCGCCTGGAGCGTCCTCTCGGGTCCCGCGGGAGGGGCGGTCGGCGCGGCTCTGCTCGCCAGGAGCGCCGGGCACCCCGACGCCATCGGGCTCGACATGGGCGGCACCTCCTGCGACGTCTGCGTGGTCGACGCCGGTGAGGTGAGGCGAACCGATTCGCGCGAGATCGACGGCCGCCCGATCCAGCTGCCGATGGTCGACGTCCACACGGTCGGCGCCGGCGGCGGCTCCATCGGCTGGCGCGACGCCGGCGGCGCGCTGCGCGTCGGTCCGCGCTCGGCCGGGGCGGAGCCGGGGCCGGCCTGCTACGGCCACGGCGGCACCGAGGCCACCGTCACGGATGCCGACCTGCTGCTCGGCTACCTCTCCTCGGACTCCGGCCTGGCCGGGGGCGTGGCCCTGGATGTGGACGCAGCCAGGACGGCGATCGCCTCCCTGGGCAAACAGCTCGGTCTCGGCGAGACCGAGACGGCGGAGGGGATCGTCCGGGTCGCCAACCAGGAGATGATCCGGGCCCTGCGAGTGGTCACGGTCGAGCGCGGCGTCGATCCGCGCGGATACGCCCTGCTCCCGTTCGGCGGGGCCGGGCCGATGCACGCGGCCGCGCTGGCGGACGAGCTCGAGGTAACCCGGCTGGTCTGCCCGCGCGCGAGCGGTGTGCTCTCGGCCCTGGGACTGGTCGCCGCTGGTCACCGCCGGGACACCGCTCGCACCGTGCTGCTCCCGGCCGACCAGATCACCGCCGAGCGGGTGGCGCGGGAGGTGAAGGAGCTCGTCGAGCCGCTGCTGATCGGGATGGAGGACGCCGCGGTCGAGGTGGTCTACGAGCTCCGCTACCGCGGCCAGGCCTTCGAGCTGCCCGTACCGGGAGCGCCTGAGCCGGATCCCGCGCAGCTGGCGGAGGACTTCGCGCGCGAGCACGAGGCGCGCTACGGCTATCGCGACCCGCATGGAGAGCTCGAGCTGGTGACGATCCGGGTCGCCGCCGTCGAGCCGGGCCCGGAGCCGCGTCCCAGGGCCGCTGCCGGTGGGGAGGTGTCCGAGCTGGAGCGCGAGGCCCGGTTCGCCGGCGAGTGGGTGACCACCCGCGTCCTTCACGGTGAGCCGGAGGCGGGATTCCACGCCGAGGGCCCGTGCGTCTTCGAGCTGCCCGAGGCGACCCTCGTCCTGCCGCCGGGCTGGAGCGCCGCCGTCGACTCGGCGGGAACCATCACAGCGGAGAGGGCGGAGAAGTGAGCCTCGACCCGGTCGCCCTCCAGGTGATGACCGGCGCCCTGCGGGCCGCGTGCGACGAGATGGGCGCGGTCCTGATCCGCTCCGCCCACTCGCCGAACATCACCGAGCGCCATGACTGCTCCACGGCCCTCTTCGATTCAAGAGGGGAGCTGGTCATGCAGGCGGAGCACATCCCCGTGCACCTCGGCTCGATGCCCGACGCCGTGGCGGTGATCGTGGACGAGGAGCACCGTGAGGGCGAGCTCTGGATCCTCAACGATCCCTACCGGGGCGGCACCCATCTGCCGGACATCACGCTGATCAGTCCCGTCCTCCACAACGGCGAACTGCTCGGCTTTGCCGCCTCGCGCGCCCACCACGCCGACATCGGCGGCCCCACCCCCGGCGGCATGCCGGCCCTCTCGAGATCGCTCGAGGAGGAGGGCGTCGTGATTCCCCCAACCCGCGCAGACGATGACGTGCTGGCCGAGCTCGCCTCGCGGATGCGCAATCCCGAGCAGCGGCTCGCCGACCTGCGCGCTCAGCGCGCCGCCAACCTGACGGGGATCCGCAGGCTCGGGCAGCTGGCCGGCCGCCACGGCGTGGAGGTTCTGCGCACTGCGACGGCCGAGATCCTCGACTACGCGGAGCGGCGCACCCGGGCGGCCCTGGAGGGGATGCCGGACGGTGAGAGCTCCGCCGAGGACGTGCTCGAGGGCCTCGACGGCGACATCCCGCTGCGGCTGCGGGCGACGGTCAGCGGCGGCTCCCTCGAGCTCGACTTCGAGGGGACGGCCGAGCAGATCGACGGCAACCTCAACTGCCCGCTGTCGGTGACCAAGGCGGCCTGCTTCTACGCGGTGCGCGTCGTCTGCGACCCGGATGCGCCGCCCTCGGCCGGCGCCTGGCGCCCGGTGAGCGTGAGCGCTCCGGAGGGTTGCCTGCTCAACGCGCGCCCGCCCGCCGCGGTGGTCGGCGGCAACGTGGAGACCTCCAGCCGCGTCGCGGACCTCGTCTTCGAGGCCATGGCTGCGTTCGCTGCGGTCGGCGCCGACGGCCAGGGAACGATGAACAACCTGACGCTCGCCGGCGAAGGCTGGACCTACTACGAGACGATCGGCGGCGGCCAGGGCGGCTGCCCTGACGACGACGGCCCGAGCGCCGAGCACGTGGCGATGTCGAACACGCTCAACACACCGATCGAGGCCCTCGAGACCGAATATCCCGTCCGGGTCACCGAGCTCTCGGTGCGCCATGGCAGCGGCGGCGGAGGCCGGCACCGCGGCGGCGACGGGATCACCCGCGAGCTCCAGGCGCTCGAGCCGATGCGCTACACGCTGATCGGCGAGCGGCGCCGCCATGCTCCGCAGGGCCGGGGCGGGGGGGCGCCCGGAGCCGCGGGAAGGGACCTGCTGAACGGCGAGCCGGTCCGGCCAAAGGGCGAGGGGGAGCTGCGGCCCGGCGACCAGCTGCGAATCGAGACGCCGGGCGGCGGTGGATTCGGCTCCGAACCGCAGACCTGACGAAGATCGATTGGCCGGTCAACCAGGCCAGATGCCGCATGGGAATGGGCTAATCACTTATTACAGCTAAGTCTGTGCGCTTGTGACAATTGCGTACAAGCCTTGTCAAAGCCAAAGACGTCCTCTAGACTGCTCGCCTCCGAGGGGGCTCCGGTACACGGAAATCGGTACCCCGCCCCCGGCTCCCGAATCCAACTCCGATCACTTCCTAACCTCATGCCGATTGCTTTCAAAGAGTGGGCCGTGACCGTCCGTGCGCTGGCCGAGGGTGAGCAGCTCGTCGCCCTCCGGAAGGGAGGCATCCGCGAGGAGAACAAGCACTTCGAGGTCGAGCATGATCAGTTCTTCCTCTACCCCACCTTTGACCACCAGCGCAACGATCTCGTCCGTGAGTCGCACCATCCCGAACTGCGCCGCGCTCTCGAGGAGGGTGTCTGGCCCGACGAGGAGCCGCCCCCGCGCGCGCTGCTCCAGGACGGCGGCATTCCGCAGCCCGACCGGGTCCGGATC
>DATIDP010000065.1:0-4339 GCA_035456265.1 Solirubrobacterales bacterium
TGGAGCATTGGGGTCGCTATAGCGACCACAATCGTTCAATCGTGCTCACCGGCTGGCGGCGAGGATCGGCGGCGATAGCTCGAGCAGATCAGGCAGGACGGTCCGTGGACGGCCCCCAGATCGCGCCGTCCGATCGCCGGACCGCTAGTAGTCGAAGTCGCCGTCGACCGCCTGCAGGACGAGGTCGGCCGCGACGGAGGAGCCCTCCTCGTTGAGGTGGATGCCGTCGGACTCGCGCACGATGGTCTGTTTGCCCTCGATGTCGATCGAGTCCCGGTAGGTGTCGCCGGGGGTGAACGTCGGGCGCAGGTCGACGACCCGAACCGACGCGCCGCGCTCGGCGGCCGCCTGTCCGACCGCCTCGTTGACGGCGTCGGCGATCGGCTTCCGAGCCGGATCGCGCTGGGTCGGAATCGTCAGCCAGTAGACCCGCTGCACGCCGCCGCGCAGGTAGTTGTCCATCATCTGCCCCACCCGCGAGCGGAAGATCGCCTCCCACTGGGGGCCGCAGCAGCTCACCTGGGCGCCGCTCGCATTCGGCATCGGGTAGCCCTCGTTGGCGCCGATGAAGAGAACCACGGCGTCGGGGTCGTCATTCGCCGCCTGGGTCGACGACAGCCGCCCCCAGTCGACCAGGCCGGTGTTGGAGATCCCGGTGGCGAGGTGCGGGTCTCGGATCACCTGCACCCCGGCGCCCTGGTCGGCGAGCTTGCGGGCGATCTCGATGTCGAGCGGGGTCGACAGCGAGTCGCCGGTGACCAGCAGGCGATGGAGCGCCTGGGGGGCGCTCGGTGGCGACGGTGACACCGGCGCCGCGCGGCCCGGCGAGGCGCCCCCGGCCTCGAAGCCCGTGCCGGACAGCTGCTGGTCCGGCGAGAGCCATGAGGTGAGCTCGCGACGGGTGTCGGCGAACGGGAGCCGGTCGGAGATCCAGCCGGTCGGCCCGGCGATGGCCTTGACGATGTCGCGGCCCAGTCCCGGCTTGAGCTCGTCCGCCGCCTTCCCGACCGAGCCCCCGGCGAAGATCAGGAGAAGCAGGGTGGTCAGCGTGACCGCCGTGACCGCATCCCGGCCGGTGAACCGGCGCAGGTCCCAGCGGTCGAATCGTTCCATCAGGCTGTCGTCGCCGTGCGGCTCACCCTCGCGTCCGGCGCGGGCCTCGGCCTCCATCTCGGCGATCGTCTCGAATCTCTCGCGGGTGCCTGCCATCAGAAGCGGAAGTAGATGAACGGGGGGACGCCCTGGCTCGGAACCGTCGCCCCGGCCACGAGGACGACGAGGGCGAGGGCCGCGCCGAGGAGGAGCGGCTGCAGGCGACCGATGCGCAGCTCGAGTCCCTCCATCGGCCGCTCCGGCAGGAGCTGCAGGCCGATCACGAGCGCGATCGCGCCGACGACGGGCACCGAGTAGAGCGTCGCCGGGCCCGAGCGCACCAGCGCGGCCATGTAGTCGCCGAAGAGGCTCAGATCGGTCGACCGGAAGAGGATCCAGCCGACCGTGATCAGGTTGAAGGTCACGAACCAGCGGAGCCAACCGGGGAAGATGCGCCCGAGCCGTCCCCTGATCGCATGCTCCGCGGACAGACCCGTCCCCTGGTAGGCGCCCCACGCGACGAAGTTCCAGGCCGCGCCGTGCCAGAGTCCGCCGAGCGTCATGGTCGCCATCAGGTTGAAGTAGGTGCGGAACCTGCCCTTGCGGTTACCGCCCAGAGGTATGTAGAGGTAGTCGCGCAGGAAGCGCGACAGGGTCATGTGCCAGCGCCGCCAGAAGTCGCGGAAGCCCGTGGCCCTGTAGGGGCTGTTGAAGTTCTGCGGGAAGACGAACCCGAGCAGCAGCGCGAGCCCGATCGCCATGTCCGTGTATCCGGAGAAGTCGCAGAAGATCTGCGCGGCGTAGGCGTAGGCGGCCAGGATGGCGTCCGGCGCGCTGTAGGCCTGCGGCACCGCGAACACCGGGTCGACCACCTCGCGCGCGAGGTAGTCGGCGATCATCACCTTCTTGATCAGGCCCAGCGCCACCAGGGTCAGCCCCGCGCTCACCGCGACCCTGTTCGGGCTGCGAGGCTCCTTCAGCTGAGGCAGGAACTCGCTGGCCCGCACGATCGGCCCCGCGACGAGGTGGGGGAAGAAGCTCAGGTAGATCGCGGCGTCGAGCAGGTTGGCCGGCTCCGTTTGGCGGCGCTTCACATCCACGACGTAGGTGACCGCCTGGAAGCTGAAGAAGCTCACCCCGACCGGCAGCGCGATCGTCGCCAGCGGCAGCGGCATCCCGAGACCGATCGCGTCGAGCACGTCCGAGACGTCCGTGACGAAGAAGCCGTAGTACTTGAAGACGGCCAGGATCCCGAGGTCGAACGTGACGCCGGCGGCGCAGAGCCACTTTCGTGCCCGCTCGTCCTCCGTACGGTGGATGGCCACCGCCGCCAGCTGGCTCACCAGCGTGATCGCGCCGAGGAGGAGGCAGAAGCGGGGGTCCGCCGCGGCGTAGAAGACGTAGCTCGCGACCACGATGAAGGGCTTCCAGAGAGGCTGCCTCGACATCAGCGCCCACGAGATCGCGAGCACGATCGGAAAGAAGATCGCGAATTCGACTGTGGGGAAGAGCACCTGCCGTCCGTCTCCTTCTCGTCGCCCCGGAGCGGGGCGATGCTAGAGAATGGGGCCGGATGAACGGAGGCGTCGCCACGGCACGGGTTGCGGCCGCGTTCGCGCTCGCCGCCGCCGTGCTCGCACTGCGGGCACCCGGCGCCCGGGCGGGATGCGGCGGGGTCGAGACGGCTAGTCCCAAGCACAAAGTCGCGCCCCGCCCGCCCCTCGCGATCGGGGACTCTTCGATGCTGCTCGCCCTGCCGGCCCTATCGCGGATCGGCTACAAGGTGAACGCTCGCGGCTGCCGTCAGTTCACCGAGGGATTGAGCGTCCTGCGGGATGCCCGCCGCCATCATCGGCTGCCCCACCTGGCCGTGCTCGCGCTCGGTGCGGACGCCTCGATATCCGCCGGCCAGATCGCGCAGGCCCGCAAGATCATGGGCCCGAAGCGCAAGCTCGGCCTCGTGACCCCGCGCGAGCTCGGCGGCGGGGAATCGAAGGACGCCGATGTGATTCGCGGCGCCGGGCGGCGCGACCCGGTCCACGTCAAGGTGCTCGACTGGGTGCACTACAGCGCCGGCCACTCGAGCTGGTTCCAGCCGGACGGGCTCCACCTCACCTTCAGCGGCGCGAAGGCGTTCGCCCGGCTGCTGAAGAAGCTGATTCCCCTCGCGTCGCCCGGGCCGAAGCGGCCCAAGAGGCCGAAGAAGCCCTAGGGAAACTTCCCGGTCCGAGCGAACCGCAGGGCCCCCGCGAGGAACTGCGCGTAGGCGTCGGCGCCGGTGAAGTTGGGGTGAAAGAGGTCCGGCAGGAACCACGCCCCCGGCGTGGGCTCGGCGGCATGATGGGGGCGGCTGTACTTGACCCAGTCGAGGACGAAGATCCGGTGCGGATACCGCCGGGCGGCCTTGAACAGGACGTCGGTGTCGGGCGCCGGCGGCCTGCCGGTGTCGGCGTTGTAGGCGGTGATCAGCCCCAGTACGCGCTTCTTGCCGATCACGTCGAGCGTCTCCGCGATCAGTCCGGGGTTGACGCCGCCGTTGCCGTAGGAGTTGATCAGGACGAGGTGGGGCAGATGGTGCTTCGCCTTGAGCTTGCGGGCGATGTTTATCGCCTCCTTGAAGCCCCGGCAGCCGCGGGCGTTCACCGAGTAGCCGACCGCGTTCAGGTTGGGGATCGGCAGAATCATCGTGGAGTCTCCGAGCGCAACGGGGGCGCGTCCCTTCGGGTTCGGGTCGATCTCCGCCTTGCCCCGGTGGACCTTCTTGCAGCCGTATTCGGGTTCCCCCGCCGCATGGCTTAGCGGCGTCGCGAGCAGAGCGCCCGCCAGCACCGCCGCCGCCAGGATCAGCCCGGCAGTGGCCGCGTCCCGCATCCTGGCCATGCGGGGAGTCTAGAGCTAGGCCGTTGCGGTGGCCCTGCGTCGGAATCGGCCGCGCAGCCCGCCGATTCGGCGGTCACGGAGGATGCGGCGCGCGGCGTTGTGACCCGCGGCCGCCATCACCCCGCCGCCCGGGTGTGTGCCCGCGCCGCAGAGATAGAGGCCATGAACCGGGGTCGCGTAGTGGGAGAGGTCCGGAGTCGGTCGCATGAACGCCATCTGGTCCAGTCCCTGCTCCCCCTGGAAGATGTTCCCGCCCTGCAAGCCGAAGATCCGCTCGAGGTCCGGCGGGGCCAGCACCTCGCGCTCGAGGACCGCGCCGGGGACGTTGGGCGCGTAGCGGGCGAGGTGCTCGATGCAGGCGTCCGCG
>DATIDP010000066.1:0-13014 GCA_035456265.1 Solirubrobacterales bacterium
TCATCCAGGACGGCGAGCGTGTGACCCAGCACATCGAGGTGGTGATTGGGGTTCTGGATGACTCCGCGGAGCGCCTCGAGCTCGGGAAGCACCACCGCCGTCAGGGCGAGCTCGTCCATCAGCTCCAGGCCCCGCAGCGGCCGCGGCCCGGCGACGATCCCGCGCAGCTCCGCGAACTGGCGCTCTCCGGCCGGGTCCGCCGCCCGCGCGGCGCTTGCCCGGGCCAGCTCGGCGGTGCCCTGGTCGATGGCGAGGTCGTGCCCGGCCGCGAGCCGCGGCGCTCGCAGCAGCCGGATGGGGTCGTCCCGGAAGGCTTCCTCGGATGCGGCGCGGAGGCGGCGCGCCTCCGCGTCCGCCACGCCGCCCGTCGGGTCGATCAACTCGCCACCCGTGAGCGGCCTCGCGACCGCGTTCACCGTGAAGTCGCGAGCCCGCAGGTCGTCCTCGATCGTCTCCGCCCGAAGGGCGACCACGTCGACGTGCCAGCCGTCCGTGGACGCGATCGCGCGCCAGGTCGCGTGCTCCTCGGAAAGCTGGAAGGCGCTTCCGCCCGCCACCTTCGCGATCGCCCGGGCGGCGGCCTGCTCCTGCCCGCGCTCGACCGCGAGATCGGCGCCGGAGACCTCTTCGCCGAGCAGCGCATCGCGAATCGCGCCCCCGACGATCCACGCTGGGCCCTGCTCCTCGAGGGCCGTGCGGGCGGCGGCTATGGACGGCGCCCGATCGAGCGCTTCGAGATCGGAGCTCATTCGGCGAATTCCCGCGGCACCCTCTGCGAGATCCCGCAGGTCACCTCGTAGTTGATCGTCCCGAGGCGCGCCGCCACCTCCTCAGCCAGGATTCGCTCGGAGCCCTGCTGGCCGATCAGGACCGCCGCCTCGCCCGGCTCGACGTCGGTCTCCGGGCCGAGGTCGATGGTGAGGTTGTCCATGGAGACCGTCCCAACCAGCGAATAGCGGCGACCGGCCACCAGCACCTCCGCGTTGTTGGAGAGCCCGCGCCTGACGCCGTCGCCGTAGCCGATCGGCAGGACCCCGACCCAGGTGTCCTCGGCCGCACGCCAGGTCCGGCCGTAGCCGGCGCTCGCTCCGCGTTCGAACCGCTTCACGTCGGCGACGTACGAGTGAAGCTCGAGCGCCGGTACCAGCCCGTGCTCGGCCGGGTCGCGATGGAAGGGGTCGAGACCGTAGATCGCGATCCCGCAGCGGACCATGTCGAAGTGCGCGTCGGGCTCGCGGAGCGTCGCCGCGCTGTTGGCGGTGTGGGTCGTGCAGCGCGGAGCGATCTCCCGGACCGCATCGGCGACGGGACGGAAGGCGGCCAGCTGCTCCGTGAGGAAGTCATCGCCGCGCTCATCGGCCGTGGCGAAGTGGGTCCAAACGCCGGCGATCTCCAGATGGGGGTCGGAGGTGCAGTTCCGCGCCACCTCCAGCAGCAGGTCGCGGTCCCGCTCGCCGAGCCTCCCCATGCCGCTGTCGAGCTTCAGGTGCACCCGAGCGGGGCGCCCCCGGTCGGCGCCGAGCCGCGAGCAGAGCTGCCGGAAGCCCTCGCGCCAGAGCGCCACGTCGGCGTCGGATGCGAGAGCGGTGTTGAGCTCCTCCTCGGTGAGGGCCCCCATGACGAACAGGGGCACGTCGGGGAAGTGGAGGCGGAGCTCGGCGGCCTCGGCCGCCGCCGCCACCGCCAGGCGCGTCGCACCTCCCCGCAGCGCCGCGGCCGCGCAGGCGGCCGCACCGTGGCCGTAGCCGTTGGCCTTGACCACCGCGCAGAGCTCGGTCCCCTCTCCGGCCCGCTCCTTCAGCAGCCGGCAATTGCGCTCGACGGCCCCGACGTCGACGACCGCCCGCGCGCGGCCTTCCCACTCGGCCATCTCAGTAAGCGAGCCCCTCGTGCATCGCGTCGATCACATCCCCCGCGATCACGGAGTCGTGCCCCACGCGTTCGCCGGCGGCGACCCCCGCGCGAGAGTGTGCGAGCACGGCGGCGCATGTGGCGGCGAAGGGTTCCAGGCCCCTCGCGATCAGAGCCGCGATCACACCGGTCAGGACATCGCCCGTGCCGGCCGTGGCCAGCTGCGGGCTCGAGACGATGTTGACCGCGACCCGGTCGCCGTCGGTCACGATCGAGTCGTCGCCCTTGAGCAGGACGATCCCCCCACTCCGCTCGGCCGCCTCGCGGGCGCTCTCCAGGCGCTGCGCCTTGATCTCGGCCGAGTCGCGGTCGAGCAGGCGCCCCATCTCGCCCTCGTGCGGAGTCAGGACGAGAGGCGCCTCGCGGTCGGCCAGGGTCTCGATCCGCCCCGCGTGGGCATTGAGCCCGTCGGCATCGAGCACGAGCGGTGCCCTGATCCGCCGCGTCAGCTCGCGCGCCAGGCGCTGGGTCCCCTGTTCCCGGCCCATTCCCGAGCCCAGCACGACGCAGGCCGCCCGTTCCGTGGCGCCGAGAATCTGCTCGGAGGCAGCCGGTCGCAAGCGGCCGTCGCGACTCGCGCAGCCCAGCGACATCACCTCGGTCAGCTTGATCTCGAAGATCGACTCCAGGTCCGCCGGGACGGCGACCGTCGCGTAGCCGCCGCCGCTCCGGATCGCACCGAGGGCCGACAGGCAGACGGCGCCGGTCAGGCCGCGGGAGCCTCCGACGACCACCACCTGTCCCGAGGTGAACTTCGTCGATCCCGCTGCGCGGTGCGGAGCCAGCTTCAGCACCGCCGAGGAGATCAGGCCGGCGGTCGCCTCGACGGGCGCCCCGTCGGGAATGCCGATCGGCGCCACCCGCAGCTCGCCCGTGTGGTCCTTTCCCGGCGCGACCCAGTGGCCCAGCTTGGGCGCGTGGAACGTGACCGTGCGGTCGGCTCGGACCGCCTTGCCCTCGACCTCTCCGGTCGACGCGTTCACTCCAGATGCGATGTCGGTCGCCACGACCCGCGCATCGGCGTCGTTGATCGCGTCGATTGCCGAGCCCGCCGGATCGCGGGGGGCTCCGGCGAAGCCGGTTCCGAAGATCGCGTCGACGATCACACCCGCGCTCTCGAGGGCGCCCGGAAGCTCGCCCACGCCCACGTGGCGCGCCCCGTCGAAGCGCTCGAGGTTGGCGCGCGCATCCTCGGAGAGCTGATCGCCCGGTGCGAGCAGCAGCGCGTCGACCTCGAAGCCCAGCTCGCGCAGCGCTCTGGCCGCGACCAGGCCGTCGCCCCCGTTGTTCCCCTTGCCGCAGACGACCGCGATCCTGCTCGCGCCGCCCCCCTCGGCCGCGGCCTCCGCGACCGCACGACCGGCGGTCTCCATCAGCTGCAGCGAGGGGACGTTCTGCCGGTTGATCGCCCAACCATCGGTCGCGCGCATCTCTTCCGCGTCCAGACAGGGCTCGAGCCAATCCTCCATAACCGCGCCAGACTACCCGCGGTTCGGCGCGCGCCCTAAGCGGCGATCGCGACCGCGGCGGCTGATTCCCTCGAGTGGGTCAGCGAGATCGCGATCTCGGTGTCGCCGGCGAGCTCGGCGGCGCGCCCGTGCAGCTGCAGAGCCGGCGGCTCGCCGCTCACCACCTCGATGTCCCTTGGCGGCACGCCCTGCCCCAGCGCCTTGATCACGGCCTCCTTCGCCGCGAAGCGCGCGGCCAGGTGGCGGCCCGGACGGGCGCGCTCGCGAGAGTAGGCCAGCTCGCCGGGAGTGAAGAGCCGCTCGGCCAGGCGAGGCCGGCGCTCCAGCGCTCGCTCGACGCGCTCGATTTCGATCAGATCGATGCCGACCGCGAGCGCCACGGGCCCTACTTGAGGCCGACGACCGCCTTCAGCTCGGCCTGGTCGTTCTTCGTGCCGGAGCCGCTGACCAGGTAGCTGAGCGCGTCGATGTAGGGCTTCGCCTGGGCGTAACCGGGATCGGACTTGGCGCCCTGCGCCTCTGCGAGCCGGAGGACCTTCGGGAGATCGAGGAAGAGGTCGGTGCCGAGGTCGGAGACCTGCCCCTTTGCGGAGGAGAAGGTCGGCGAATCGCCCAGCGTCTGCCTCGGCGCGAGGGATCGCGCCGCGGAGTTCGCGCCGTACCCGATGACGATCTTGTCGCCCTGTTGGGCGAACTCGACCGGCTGCGGGGTCTGCGTCGGGTCGTTGATCCGGAAGCCGGTGCCACCGCCGTCGAGCTGCAGCGGCTTCGTCGTCCCCTGGCTTCCGAGCTGGACCAGGGTCTGCAGCTGGCTCAGGAGCCGCCCGGTGAGGTCCGGATCCTTGGTCTGGATGACGAGCGCGCCGTTCAGGGTGTTCTCGCTCTCGCCGCGCACGTAGACCACTGCGTCCCCCAGGGCGTTCGTCAGCTGGTCGATCGAGGCACCGGTCGCCTGCTCCACCTGCGCGATTCCCTGCTCGATGTTCGGCACGCCCTGCTCCTTGAGCTGATCGATCGTGCGCTTCGCCGCGTCGCCGAGGTTGCCCAGGCCCAGCGCGAGCCACGAGTCCGCGGGCACGTCGCCGATCAGCGAGCTCTCCGGGGTCTCGACGCCGTTGTCGCCTCCGATGAACTGCAGATCGAGGGTGTCCGCCGAGGCCGTCAGGGCGCCGGCGACCGGCTTCTCGAGCGAATTGCCCGCGCTCTTCTCGATGGCGGCCTGGGTCTGCTGGTCGATCTGGGCCGGCCCGAGCGCGTCGATCAGGGTCTTCGGGACCGTGTAGAAGGTCCCGAGGCGGGAGCTCGGCAGCTGGTCGAGGGAGTCCTTGAAGTCGCCGTTGTCGCCGAGTGAATCTCCCTTCTCGGCGTCGACCGCCCCCTTGAACCCCTCGACGTCCCCCGTCACCAGGAAGTCGCCGACGGTCCCGAAGACCGTGGTCGGGTCATCCGGCTCCGCCTGGTAGCTGGCGCCGTTGTAGGTCTGCGGAGCCGGGCTGGTCGCGGTCGCGCCCGAGACCTTGCGGGCGAAGGCGAGCGCGGCACCGGGGTTGGTCGTCTCGATCACCGCGGCGCCCTTCTGGGCGTTGTCGGTGAGGTCGGTGAAGAAGAATCCGGCCTGCTCGCCCAGCCACGGGGCGACGTCCCGCTCGTAGTTGAACGGATGGCCGCCTGCCTTCGCCTGGCCCTCGATCAGCGAGACGATCTTGCCGCCCGGGTCGGGAGTGTCGAGCACCTTGCCCAGGGCGGCGTTGGCGTCCGTCCGGACCTGTCCCGTCGGCTCCACGGTGCCGTCGACGTAGAGCGCGGCCCCCGCGGGGACGGCCGTGGCCGGCCCGACGTCGACGTCGCCGCCGGCGCCACCACCGCCGCAGCCGGCGATCAGCGCCGCCGGCGCGGCGACGCATGCGACCAGCAGTGTGGAGATCCACCGGCGCCTCACGAGCGCGGCATCCTAGATCACTCGACGGTCACCGTCTTCGCGAGGTTGCGCGGCTGGTCCACGTTGAGCCCCTTCTCGCGGGCGACGTGGTAGGCGAGCAGCTGCAGCGGCACGATCGCCACGATCGGCTGCAGGATCCAGTCCGTGCGCGGCACGAACAGGGTCTGGTCGGCGGCCTGGCCGATCTCGTGCGAGCCCTCGGTGGCGATGGCGATCACCTCCGCCCCTCGCGCCCGGACCTCCTCCATGTTGGAGAGAATCTTCTCGGTGACGGGGCTGTCCGTAGCGACAGCGATCACCGGTGTCGATTCGTCGAGCAGCGCGATCGGCCCATGCTTCATTTCGCCCGCCGCGTAGGCGTCCGCCGGGATGTAGGCGATCTCCTTGAGCTTGAGCGCGCCCTCGAGGCAGACCGCGAGGCCGATGTGCCGCCCGATGTACATGAAGAAGCGCTGGTCCTTCTCCGCCTCGGCGATCACCTTCACCGGTTCCTCGCTGGCGACGATCGCCTCCTGCAGCTTCGACGGCATTGACTTGAGCTCGGCGACCAGCTCTGCGATGCGCTCCTTCGGGAGGGTTTCGCGGAGCTCGGCGAGCCGGAGGCCGAGCAGGTACATCGCGGCGACCTGGCTGACGAAGGTCTTCGTCGCCGCCACGCTCACCTCGATTCCCGAGCGGGTGAAGAGCACCGCGTCGGCGTCCCTGGTCGCCTGGCTGCCCATCACGTTGCAGATCGCGAGCACCTTGGATCCGCCCTCGCGCGCAAGCCTCATCGCGGCGAGGGTGTCCGCCGTCTCACCGGACTGGGTGATTCCGATCACCAGGTCGTTCGGCCGCTGGACCGGCTCGCGGTAGCGGTACTCCGAGGCGATGTCCATCTCGACCGGGACCCGCGCCCACTGCTCGATCGCGTAGCGGCCGATCAGCCCGGAGTGGTAGGAGGTGCCGCAGGCGACGATCACGATCCGCTCGATGTCGCGCAGGAAGTCGTCCTCGAGGTCGACGTCGGAGAGGTCGACGCCATCGAGCGATGGAAGCCGGTCGGTGATCGTCTCCGCGACGGCGTCCGGCTGCTCGTGGATCTCCTTGAGCATGAAGGTGTCGTAGCCGCCCTTCTCGGCGGCATCCTCGTCCCAGGTGACCTCCTCCGGGTCGCGCTGCTGCACGTTGCCGTCGGCGTCCGTGATCGTCACGTCGCCCTTCTGGACCGTGACGATCTCGTCGTTCTTGATGCCGAGAGCGGTGCGGGTCTCGGCCAGGAACGCCGGGATCGCGGAGGCGACGAAATTCTCGTTCTCGCCCAGGCCGATGACCAGGGGACACTCCTTCCGAGCGGCGACGAGAGTGTCCGGCTGCGCTCGGTGCATGGCGACGAACGCGTAGTGGCCGCGGAGCTCGTTGAACGCCTCCCGCACGGCTCTGGTCAGATCCCCGTCGTAATGGCGCTCGATCAGGTGGCTGACGATCTCGGCGTCGGTCTCCGAGGTGAACCGGTGCCCCTCCGCCTTCAAATCCCGCCGCAGCTCGGCGTGGTTCTCGATGATCCCGTTGAGGACGATGTGAACCTCGTCCCGGCAGTCGCCGTGCGGGTGCGCGTTCTCCTCGGTGACCCGGCCGTGGGTCGCCCAACGGGTGTGGCCGAGCCCGACGGTCGCCGGCGGTGCGGCGACCGCGACGGCGCCGTCGCCGTTTGCGGAACGGCGCTCAACGGCCTCGCGGAGGTTCGCCAGGTTGCCGACGGCGCGCACGCTCTCGATCTCGCCGTCCGAGATCACCGAAACGCCGGCGGAGTCATAGCCCCGGTACTCGAGCTTCTCCAGCCCCGCGATCAGCAGGTCCCGGCACGGTCGGTCACCCACATATCCGACGATGCCGCACATATGAGGCGCTACAGGGTAGTGCTAGACGGCGTCGCCATAAAGCCGCGGCTGCAAGCGGCCGCCCCGCACAACCGCTCGGGGCTGCGCCCCTCGCTCACCTTTCAGCGGCCCAGCAGCCGCTTGGCCAGATCGACCAGGCGGCTGGTGATCTTCAGGCACTCCTCCTCATCGGGCGCCTCGACCATGACGCGCAGGAGCGGCTCGGTGCCGGAGGCCCTGACCAGAACCCGGCCGCGCCCCTCGAGTCTCTCGTTCTCCTCCTCCACCGCGCTCCACAGCCCTTCGGCCCCGTCGATCGCGCCGCGGTCCGCGACCCGGACATTCTCGAGCTTCTGTGGCAGGCGCTTGAACGGCTCGGTGTCCTCCAGCCGGCGCCCGGCCAGCGCCCGCAGCACCAGCAGCGAGGCCGCGATGCCGTCCCCGGTAGGAGTGAAGTCGGTCCAGACGATGTGCCCGGACTGCTCGCCGCCGAGGGTCCAGTCGCGCTCGCGAAGAGCCTCGATCACGTAGCGATCGCCGACCTTCGTCTGCGCGACCTCGATGCCGGCCCCCTCCATCTCGGTCATGAAGCCGTAGTTGGTCATCACGGTCACCGCGACGCCGCCCTCGAGCTCCCCGCGCTTCCGCAGGTCCTTCGCGATCAGCGCCATCAGGTCGTCGCCGTCATGGAGCTCCCCGGTCCCGTCGACGGCGAGCATCCGATCCCCGTCGCCGTCGTAGGCGAAGCCGATCTGGGCCCCGGACGATCTGACCAGCTCGATCAGGCCGTCGGGGTGCGTGGAGCCGCAGTCAGCGTTGATGTTCCGGCCGTCCGGCTCCGTGGCGGTCAGCGCCAGCTCGGCTCCGAGGACCCCGAAGATCACCGGAGCCGCGCGGTGGGTCGCGCCGTTTCCGCAGTCGAGCGCGATTCGCAACCCGGAGAGGTCGAGCTCGAAGGCGGTGCGCAGCTCGCGGATGTAGTCATCGAAGGCTCCCTCGAGCTGGCGGACACTCCCGACCTCCGCCCCGGTCCGTTCCTCCAGCCGAGCCTCGATGGCGGCCTCCGCGTCGTCGTCGAGCTTGATCCCGTCCGAGTCGAAGAACTTGATCCCGTTGTCGGAGTAGGGGTTGTGGGAGGCGGAGACGACCCCGGCGAGGTCGAACCGCAGGCGGCGCGCGAGCACGGAGGCGGCCGGTGTCGGCAGCACGCCGCCGAGCATGGCGTCACCGCCGCCGGCGGCGACGCCGGCCGCGAGCGCCTCCTCCAGCATGGGGCCGGACTCGCGCGTGTCGCGGACGATCAGGACCTGCGGGCGCTCGGCCTCAGCCTGCAGCGCGGCCGCGCGGCCGAGCCGCACGGCCAGATCCGGCGTGAGCACTTCCCCGACGGGCCCACGGACGCCATCGGTCCCGAAGAGCTTTCTCTCCGCCACCTCGGGCGGACGCTAGCGCTTGGAGAACTGCGGGCGCTTCCGCGCCTTCTTGAGGCCCGCCTTGCGGCGCTCCTTGACGCGAGCATCGCGGGTCAGCATGCCGCGGCGCTTGAGCTCGGGGCGAAGGGCCGGGTCGACCTCGGTGAGGGCGCGGGCGATGCCGTGGCGGACCGCCGCGGCCTGGCCGGAGATGCCGCCGCCGTGCACTCGGATGCGCACGTCGACGTTCCCGTCGTAGCCGGTCTGCGTGAGGGGCTGCTTGGCGACTGACTGCAGGTAGGAGCGCGGGAAGTACTCCTCGAGAGTGCGCTTGTTCACCTCGATGTTGCCGCTGCCCTGCCGGAGGATCACGCGCGCGACCGACGACTTGCGCTTGCCGGTGGCCGCGTAGCTCGCATCGCCCTCGAGCTTCGCCGGCTTCGCGGCGACCGGGGCCTCATCGACGTCCCCGATCAGCTCACGCTCGCGGCGGAGGCGCTCCTCCTCCTCGGCCTCGCGGCGTGCACGCTCCTCCGCGTCGAGCTCGCGCTCGGGCTCGATCGCGATCGGGTCGAGCTCGGCTCCGGGAACGACGTCCTCCTTGCCGCCGTCCTGGCGGGCCGGCGCGGATTCCCGTCCCTCGGCGCGGGGCTCATCGCTGGCCTGCTCGGCGGCCGGGGTGTCGTCTTCGGTGGCGGCGTCCTCGGAGAGCGCCTCCTCCGGAGGCGCACCCTCACCCACGCCGCGCTCGGGGCTGCCGCCCTCAGACGGAGCGGCCTCCTCGGGGGCCTCCTGCTCCGAGGCCTGCTGCTCCTCGGGCGTGCCCTCGGGCTGCTCGTCCGGGGCCTGCTCCTCGTTGCGCTGCTCGTCGTCCTCGATCATCAGTCGGGTCGCTCCTCCGCTCTCGCGTCCGGGCGTCCTCGCACATCGATCTCCAGCTGCTCGGGCTTCTGGGCCTGGTGGGGATGCTCGGGGCCGGCGTAGACCTTCAGCTTCCGCAGCTGCTGCCGGGCGAGCCGGTTGCGTGGGAGCATGCCCTTGACCGCCTTGCGGATGACCTCCTCGGGCCGCTTCTCCAGCATGTCGCCGAGGGTGCGCGAGCGGATTCCGCCCGGGTAGCCGCTGTGGCGCCAGTAGACCTTCTTCTCGCGCTTGTCGCCCGTGACCGCGATCCTCTCGGCGTTGACCACGATCACGAAGTCGCCGACGTCGACGTGTGGCGTGTAGGTCGGCTTGCGCTTGCCGCGCAGCACGTCAGCGATCTGCGTCGCGAGCCGGCCGAGGGTCTTGTTCTCGGCATCGACGACGTACCAGACCCGCTCACGGTCCTGGGGGGTCGCCTGGTAGGTCCTCATCGCAGTCGCAGTAGCCATAAAAAGAGCCGCGCACCTCCGCGGCCGCCGGATGATAGCGACGGGTAGCATCGCCGCGTGGAGGGTGGCCGTCCAGCAGCTTCGGTTTCTTATCAGCACGTCACGAAGCACTATCCGGGCCAGGAGGAAGCGGCCATTGACGACCTCTCGCTCGAGGTCGATGCCGGGGAGATCTGCGTGCTCGTCGGGCCATCGGGGAGCGGCAAGACCACCGCTCTACGAATGGTCAACCGGACCGTCGAGATCACGGAGGGAGACATCCTGATCGGGGATACCTCGGTCCGTGACCGTGACCCGGCCGGGCTCCGGCGGGAGATGGGCTACGTGATCCAGCAGATCGGGCTCTTCCCGCACCGCACGGTCGCGCAGAACATCGAGACGGTGCCCCGGCTGCTGGGCTGGGATCACCAACGGTCCCGCGAGCGTGCCAACGAGCTGCTCGATCTGATCGGGCTCGAGCCGGGCGTGCGCGACCGCTTCCCCGGCCAGCTCTCCGGCGGGCAGCAGCAGCGCGTCGGGGTCGCACGCGCGCTCGCCGCCGACCCCCCGGTGATGCTGATGGACGAGCCGTTCGGGGCGATCGACCCGATCAACCGCGAGCGGCTCCAGAACGAGTTCCTGCGTCTCCAGCGCGAGATCCGCAAGACCGTCCTGTTCGTCACCCACGACATCGACGAGGCCGTGAAGATGGGCGACCGGGTCGCGATCCTCCATGAGGGCGGGCGTCTCGCGCAGTACGCCACCCCCGCGGAGCTCCTGATGGCTCCCGCCGACGATTTCGTCGAGGACTTCGTCGGAGCGGACCGCGCGCTGAAGCGCCTTGCGCTGATGCGGGTCCGCGACATCGATCTCTGGGAGGCACCGCTGGCCTTCGTCGGGCAATCGACCGACGAGGTCCGCGGGAAGCTCGACGGCGCGGAGGTCCCGTACCCGCTGCTGGTCGACTCGGAGCGCAGGCCGATCGGCTGGCTCTCGGATTCGGACCTTCGGGCCGACACCGTGCCGCAGAAACCCGACACCGCTCCCGACCCGATCCTCGATCTCGACGACGTCATGCGAGACGCGCTCGCCGACCTGCTCCAGTCCGAGACCCAGTACGCCCCAGTGACCGACGCGGACGGACGGATCGCCGGCGTGCTCTCGGTTGAGATCATCTCCGAGTTCCTGGGCTCCCCCGAGGCCAAGGTCGAAGAGCACTCGGCGATCGAGCGCCCCGTCGAGCACCCGGTCGGCGAATGACCGCAAGCGCCCTCCAGCTCGCCCCGGTGATCGGGCAGGTGACGATCCACAACCGGACGGGTGCGAACGCCCCCTGCCAGGCGCAGGAGAGCAAGGTCTTCTGCTTTCAATGGGCGGTCGACAACTTCGACCGCTACACCACCCCGTTCCTCAATCAGCTCCTGCTCGTGCTGATCGCGGTGGCGATCGGCTTCGCGGTCGCCTTTGCGTTCGCGATCCTCTCCCACCGCCAGCGCTGGCTGATCCCGACGTTCACCGGCGCGACGGGGGTGCTCTACACGATCCCCTCGCTCGCCTTCATCTTCCTGCTGCTGCCCATCACGGGGCTCGGCTGGGAGACGGCGATCATCGTCCTCTCCGTCTACACCCTGCAGATCATCTACCGGAACATCGTCGCGGGCCTCTCGAACGTCCCGGTCGAGAGCAGGGACGCCGGACGCGGCATGGGGATGACCGACCGGCAGCTGCTCTGGCGCGTGGAGCTGCCCCTGGCCCTTCCCGAGATCATCGCCGGGCTGCGCATCGCGACGGTCTCCACGGTGGCGATCTCGACGCTGATGGTGTTCGCGAACGTCAACACGCTCGGCCAGCCGCTCTACCAGCAGATCGACTTCAAGACCAACATCGTGATCGCCGCCGGCCTTTCGATCCTGATGGCGATCGCGCTCGACCTGCTGCTCCTCGTCGCTCAACGCCTGCTGGCACCGTGGCGACGACCGTCGATGGCGGCGCGGATATGAGCGGCGCACTCCATCTCGGCGTACTGAGCGTCTTCGGCGACGCAATCGACTTCATCCTCCACCAGCAGGAGGCTCGCACCGGGCAGACGATGGTCGGCGGTCCGGATCAGGTGTGGCACCTGACCGGCCAGCACCTCAAGGTCACCTTCCTGGCTTTAGGTCTGGCCCTGCTGATCGCCCTGCCGATCGGCGTGGCCCTCGGCCACTTCCGCAGGGGCGAGGCCCTCGCCATCTCGATTGGGAATGCGGGACGGGCGGTCCCGGAGCTGGCCCTGATCGCCTTCGTCGCCGCGTTCATAGGCGTCGGGCTGCTCAACGTCACCTTCGCGCTGGCGGTGCTGGGGATCCCGCCGATCCTCACCAACGCCTATGTCGGGGTGAGCCAGGTCGACCGGAACGCCGTGGATGCCGCCCGGGGAATGGGCATGCGAGGGCTCCAGGTCGTCGGTCGTGTCGAGCTGCCCCTCGCGGTCCCGACGATCATGGCTGGGGTCCGCACGGCGGCCATCAACATCATCGCCACCGCCGCGCTGGCGTCGCTCGCGGGGTTGAGCACGCTCGGTGACCTGATCCTCGGCCGCAACGTCTACGGCGACACCGGCGTGGTGGCCGGCGCGATCCTGATCGCCCTCCTCGCGCTCGCGCTGGAGCTGACGCTCGCGGGAATCCAGTGGCTGCTCACACCGCGCGGGCTGAAGTTGGCGCGGGCCGGTGCCGCCGCATAGGCTTACCCGGTCCATTCCAGGGTGCAGCAGGGCCCAAGACGAGAGGAGGGTCACGGTGGTGACCGGTAATTCGCGACTGAGGGCGGCGCTCGCGTTGATCGCAGCGCTGGTTCTCGCCCTCGGCGTCGCCGCGTGTGGGGGCGGCGACGGCAACAACGACACCGGGACGAGCGGCGGCAACTCCGCGAACCTGATCAAGTCGAACTCGGCCAACAACGGGACCCAGCTCACCGTGGGCTCAAAGAACTTCACCGAGGCCCTGATCCTCGGGGAGATCTACTCGCAGGCCCTCCAGGCAGCGGGCTACAACGTGAAGACGAACCTCAACCTGGGTTCCGAGACGATCG
>DATIDP010000067.1:0-9768 GCA_035456265.1 Solirubrobacterales bacterium
CGACGACCACCACGGCTGCCACGACGACCACGGCCGCGCCCGCGACAACGGCGCCGACGGCCACGGCACCGCCGAGCACCGCCCCGGCGCCGAGTGGCGAGGGCAGCGGCACCGCCGGCAGCGGCACCGCCGGCAGCGGCAACTCGAGCGGCTCGACGTCGAGCACGACCGGAGGAGTCGGGCTCTAGAGCCCTGGGCCGATGCGCGGGATCGACCGCCGGCTCGGGCTGCTCTTCTGCGGCTTCCTGCTGATCTTCTCGTTCGCGATCGCCCGGTCGTTCTGGCTCCAGGGGGTTCGCGGCGGCGCCCTGCGCGCCGAGGCCCACAGCCAGCAGGTCACGCAGGTGACGGTCCCGGGGCAGCGCGGACGCGTCCTCGATCGAAACGGCAAGGTGCTGGCCGCATCCGAGGACGCCGCCGACGTGATCGCGACGCCCTACCAGGTGAAGGACCCGGGGCAGACCGCGCTGAAGCTCCACCACCTTCTCGGTGAGCCGACCACCGACCTGGTCTCGAAGCTCGCGGACCGCAGCTCCGGCTTCGAGTACCTGGCGCGCAAGGTCTCCGCGGGCACGGCCGCCCGGATCGACAAGCTCAGCATCGCCGGGGTCTCGACGGTTCCGACGAGCCGCCGGCTCTACCCGCAGGGCGAGCTCGCGTCGCAGCTGATCGGCGCCGTCGGCACCGACAACCAGGGCCTGACGGGGCTCGAGCATTCCGAGAACGGCATCCTCGGCGGCGCGAACGGCGAGCAGGACGTGGTCCACGACGCGCTCGGGCGTCCGCTGCGGATGGAGACCGTGCAGCCGGCGAGCGTCGGCGAGGACATCCAGACGACGATCGACGCCGCCATCCAGGGCAAGACCGAGGAGGCCCTCTCCGCCGCGGCCGAGCACTACGGCGCGAAGGGCGCGACCGCGATCGTGATGAACCCCAACACGGGCGAGGTGCTGGCGATGGCGAACTGGCCCGGGTTCGACCCCTCGAACCTCCAGAACGCGACGCCCGAAGAGCTCGAGAACCGCGCCACCGGGTTCACCTACGAGCCGGGGTCGACCTTCAAGGCGTTCACGGTCGCCTCCGCGCTCTCCGACCGCGTCGTCACGCCGAACTCGAGCTTCTACCTCCCGCCCGAGATTCACGTCTACGACCGGACGATCGGCGAGGCGCATCCGCGCGGGGCGGTCACCCTGACCACCGCCCAGATCCTTGCCCAGTCCTCGAACGTCGGCGCGGTGACGATCGGCATGAAGGAGGGCGCCACCCGCTTCTCACAGTGGATCAACCGCTTCGGCTTCGGGCGGCCGACCGGGCTCGACTATCCGGGCGAGGAGCGCGGCATCGTGCCGCCGCTGAAGGACTACTCGGGCTCCACCATGGGGAACCTGCCGATCGGCCAGGGCCTGTCGGTGACGCCGCTGCAGATCGCGACCGCCTACGCGGCGATCGCCAACGGGGGCATCCTGCGGAAGCCGACCCTGATCAGGTCGATCGGAGGGCAGCCGGTCGACGAGGACACCGACCCACACCGCGTGATCAGCCCGCGGGTCGCGTCACAGCTGCGGCGTATGCTCGAGGGCGTGCTCGAGCCGGGCGGGACGGCGTCCGCCGTGAGCGTGCCCGGCTACGTGCTGGCCGGAAAGACGGGGACCGCGCAGAAGGTCGAGAACGGGACCTATTCGGACACCAAGTACGTCGCCTCCTTCGTCGGGTTCGCGCCCGCGCAGCGCCCGAAGCTGCTGGTAGCGGTGGTCGTCGACGAGCCGCAGTACGTGCACGTGGGCGGCGCGGTCGCCGCGCCGGTCTTCGGCGAGATCGCCGCCTTCGCGCTGCCCTACCTCGGCATCTCGCCGCACTAGGCGGTCCCGGCGGGCGGGCCAAGGGTGCCGCTCCTAGAATCGCCGGGCATGGAGCTGGGAGAGCTGCTCAGAGCCTCCGGGGTGGTCGCCGAGCTGACGGGCGACGGGTCCGTGGAGATCCAGGACCTTGCCTACGACAGCCGCCGGGCCGGCCCCGGCACGCTCTTCTTCTGCTTTCCGGGCGGACGGACGGACGGACACGACTTCGCGGCGGCCGTGGTCGAGGCGGGCGCCGCGGCGCTGGTCGTCGAGCAGCCCCTCGACCTCGACGTGCCCCAGGCCCGCGTGGAGGACGCGCGCGCCGCGATGGCGCCGATCGCGGCGAGCTTCAACGGCGACCCGACCCTGGAGCTCGGGGTCGTCGGCATCACCGGGACAAACGGCAAGACGACCACCGCCTTCCTCGTCCGCCACCTGCTGGAGTCCGCCGGTCATCGCTGCGGCCTGCTCGGGACGGTTCAGCAGGTCGTGGGCGGTCAGGTCGAGGAGGTCGAGCGGACCACTCCCGAGGCGATCGATCTCCAGCGCACGTTCAACCGCATGCTCGAGGCGGGCGACACCTACTGCGCGATGGAGGTCTCCTCCCACGCCCTGGTCCTGCATCGGGCCGATGCGATCCACTTCGCGGCCAAGGCGTTCACGAACCTGAGCCAGGACCACCTCGACTTCCACGCCGACATGGAGGACTACTTCGAGGCCAAGCGGCTGCTCTTCTCGAGCGAGGGGGGCGCGCCGATCGTCGAGCTGGAGGGGGGGATCTCGGTCATCAACGTGGACGATCCCTATGGCAACCGGCTGGCCGAAGACCTGGACTGCGGATGGGGAGCGGAATGCATCACTTACTCCGCGGCCGGCGGGGACGCCGACCTGAGCGCGCGCGGCGTGGCCTTTGACGCCGCCGGTTCGCGCTTCCTCTGCCTGTCGCCCGAGGGGTCGATCGAGGTGGCGACGCCCCTGCCCGGTGATTTCAACGTCGCCAACGCTCTCGCCGCGCTCGGCGTCGCCCATGCCCTCGGCCTCGAGCTTCGGGCCGCGGCCGCTGCGCTCGCCTCCGCGGAGCAGGTTCCCGGCCGGTTCGAGTCGATAGACGAGGGCCAGCCCTTCGCCGTGGTCGTCGACTATGCCCACACTCCCGACTCGCTCGAGAACGTGTTGACCGCCGCCCGGCGGCTGGCCGGCGGCCGCCTGATCTCGGTGTTCGGCTGCGGCGGCGACCGCGACCGCGACAAGCGGCCTCTGATGGGCAGGGCCGCAGCGGAGCTCTCCGACCTCGCGGTCGTCACCTCCGACAACCCGCGTTCCGAGGACCCGGCGGCGATCATCGAGCAGATCCAGGCCGGGATCGAGGACGGTGCCCCGGCGGAGGTCGTGGTCGAGCAGGATCGCCGGGCCGCGATCGCGCTCGCCCTGGGGCGCGCCGAACGGGGCGATGCGGTCGTGATCGCCGGCAAGGGGCACGAACAGGGACAGGAGTTCGAGAACGGCCGGAAGATCCCGTTCGACGATCGCGGTGTGGCCAGGGAGGAACTGAGGAAGCTCACGAAGGCTGCCGCCGGTTGAAGACGCTCGACGGGGAACGGCTCGCCTCGGCGGCGGGGGTCGCGGTGCTGGCGCCCGGCGCCGGGGGTGGCCCGGCGCGAGCGATCATCGATTCGCGCCAGGTTCGCGAGGGGGATCTCTTCGTCGGCCTGCCCGGCGAGCGCTTCGATGGCGGCGAGTTCGGCGCCGAGGCGCTGCGCCGGGGCGCCTGGGGAATCCTGGTGTCGACGCAGTGGGGGCGGGAGCTCGCCATGCAGCGCAAGGTCGGGGCGACCGATGGAGAGGGCGGTTGGGTGCTCGGCGCGGCGGACCCGCTGGCCTCGCTTCAGTCGCTCGCGCGGGCGTGGCGCGAGGAGCTCGCCTGCCCCGTCGTCGGGATCACCGGCTCGACGGGCAAGACGTCGGTGAAGGACATCTGCCGGGCAGTTCTGCCCGGAGACGTGCACGCGAGCCCCGAGAACTACAACACCGAGATCGGCATGCCCCTCGCGATGCTCGGGGCCCCGACGGGCACGGACGTGCTCGTCCTCGAGATGGGCATGCGGGGACCCGGTCAGATCGCGGAGCTCTGCGCGATCGCCGAGCCCGACGTGGGCGTGATCACCAACGTCGGACCGGTACACGTCGAGCTGCTCGGCTCGATTGAGGCCGTCGCGGCGACGAAGGCCGAGATCATCGACGGGCTGCGGTCCGGCGGAACGGCGGTCGTGCCGGCCGATCCGGGACCGCTCGAGCCTCACCTCGAGCGCGCGCCGAAGCTGTTGCGCTTCGGCCACGGGGGCGACGTGGAGGCGGTGGAGGTCATGGCCGAGGCCGGGGAGACCGGCGCCCTCGTCCGCACTCCGGCGGGGGAGGGGCACTTCAAGCTGCCCTTTGTCGAGGCGCACAACCTCGCCAACGCGCTCGCCGCGATCGCAGCGGGGGTCGCGCTCGGCTTTCCGCTGGAGGAGATGGCGGGTCTGGCGCCCGGGATAGTCTTCTCGCGGCTTCGTGGGGAGCTGGTGGAGCTCCCGGAGGACGCCATCCTGATCAACGACTCCTACAACGCCAACCCCGTCTCGATGCGGGCGGCGCTGGACCATCTCGCCTCACTGGACGCGCGGGGAAGGCGCCTCGCCGTGCTCGGAGAGATGCGCGAGCTCGGCCCCGATGCCGCCGCCTACCATCGGGAGATCGGCCAGTACGCCCGGGAGCGCGGCATCGAGCTGATCATCGGCGTGGGCGAGCAGGCCTCCTCGTACGAGCCCGATCAGCAGGTGGCGGACGCCGAGGCGGCCGCCGAGGCGCTCGCCGCCGCGCTGGGGCCCGGCGACGCGGTCCTCGTGAAGGGCTCGCGGGCCGTGGGGCTCGAGCGGGTCGCAGAGAAGCTCGGCTCCTAGATGCTCGGCGAGATCCTGATCGCCGGCATGGCCGCGATGCTGATCTGCATCTTCCTGGGCCCGAAGTTCATCGAGTACCTGCGGCTGCGGGAGTTCGGTCAGCAGATCCGGGAGGAGGGCCCCGAGGAGCACCACGAGAAGGCGGGCACTCCGACCATGGGCGGGCTGATCGTCTTCACCGCGATCGCGATCCCCTACCTGGTGCTGTCCGACCGCGAGACGCAGAGCCTCGCGGTCTTCGGCGTCGCCCTGGGCTGCGCCGCGATCGGCTTCGCCGACGACTACCTGAAGATCACCCGCCGTCGCTCCCTCGGTCTCGCCGCGCGTTACAAGCTGCTCCTCCAGCTGGCCCTGGCGATCGGCCTCTGGTACGTGGCCAGGCATGAGGTGGGCCTCGACTCGAGCCTCGAGCTGCGCATCTCCGACGCCTCCCTCGACATCCCGAACTGGCTCTACCCGGTGACGATCTTCCTGGTGATCGCCGGGTCGAGCAACGCGGTCAACCTGACCGATGGGCTGGACGGCCTGGCGGCCGGCTGCTGCGCGATCGTCCTGCTCGCCTACACGGCAATCACGTTCATCACCTCCGGCGAGCACGACCTGTCCCTCCTCTCGGCGACGCTGGTGGGCGGCTGCATCGGCTTCCTCTGGTTCAACGCCTTCCCGGCCTCGATCTTTATGGGCGACACCGGCTCGCTGGGACTCGGTGGGGCGATCGGGGCGCTCGCCGTGATGACCCAGACGGAGATCCTGCTGATCATCACCGGTGGGATCTTCGTGATCGAAGCGCTCTCCGTCGCCCTCCAGGTGGCCGCCTTCAAGGCCTTCCGCCGCCGGGTCCTGCTGATGGCGCCGGTCCACCACCACTTCGAGCTGATGGCCTGGTCGGAGACCAAGATCATGCTCCGCTTCTGGATCGTCGCTGCGGTCTGTTCGGGGATCGGGTTCACCCTCTATCAGCAGGCGATCGGTTCCTAGACGGCTGAGGTGCGTCGCCTGCGGGATGCTCAACATCCACGCCCCGGCGGGGTTCGACCGCCGCATCGACCTGTCCGACTGAGGCGAGAGCCGTGCCTGTGCACGCAGGGAGAAGGCGGCCGGGGGCGAAGATGGTTATGTGAACTCAGGCACGAAACCGCGTCCGCCGCTGCCCGACGGGCCGTTTCTCGTGGTCGGCCTGGCGCGCTCGGGCGCCGCGATCGCGAGGGTGCTCGCCGAGCGCGGCGAGAGCGTGATCGGCGTCGATCCGGGCAGCCCCGAGCAGGCGGCAGGGCTGGAGCAGGCGGGCGTCGAAGTCAGCTTGGGCGTGGATGGAACACGGCAACTCGATCGTGCCCGAACGGTGGTCAAGAGCCCCGGCGTGCCCCAGGACGCGCCGGTGATCGAAGCGGCCCGGGAGCGGGGCATCGAGGTGGCCGGCGAGCTCGAGCTCGCCTGGCGGCTGATCCCGAACGCGTTCTGCGCGGTCACCGGCACGAACGGCAAGACGACCACGACCGAGTTGATCGGCCACCTCCACCGAACGGATGGCCGGCCGGTGGCGGTCGCCGGGAACGTGGGCACGCCGCTGGCCTCGCTCGTCGGCGCCCTCGACGCGCACGCCACCGTGGTCTGCGAGGCGTCCAGCTTCCAGCTCGAGGACACCGACTACTTCGGACCGGAGTGCGCCGTCCTCATCAACATCGCTCCCGACCATCTCGACCGCCACGGGACGCTCGAGAACTACCTCGCCGCGAAGCTCCGGATCTTCGCCAACCAGGGCAATGACGACTTCGCCGTCTATAACGGCGACACGCCGGAGCTGCGGGGCCGGGACCTGGGGGGCTGCGCCCGCCTGATCCGCTTCTGCCCCGCTGAGGGGGAGGCCGCGGATCCCGACTGCGAGGTCAGCCTGCGAGACGGCGTGATCTTCGCCGCCGATGAGCCGCTGATCCGCGCCGAGGAGCTCCTGCTGCTGGGCTCCCACAACATCGAGAACGCGATGGCGGCGGCCGCCGCGGCGCTTGCCTCGGGGCTGTCGCGCGATGCGGTTGCGGCGGGACTCCGGACCTTTCCGGGTGTCCGGCACCGTCTCGAGCGGGTGCGAGAGCGCGATGGCGTCCTCTACGTCAACGACTCGAAGGCGACCAACGTCGCCTCCGCCCGAGCCGGCATCGAGGCGTTCGAGGGAGGCGTCCGCCTGATCGCGGGCGGTCGGCCCAAGCAGGAGAGCTTCGAGCCGCTGGCTCCGGTGCTCGCCGAGCGCGGCGGAGTCGTCTATCTGATCGGCGAGGCCGCGGAGCGAATGGCCGCGGAGCTCTCCGCGGCGTCCGATGCTGGTGTCGAGATCCACGACGTCGGCACCCTGGAGCGGGCCATCGAGAGGGCGGCGGCCGAGGCCCGACCGGGTGAGGTGGTCCTGCTCTCGCCGGCGTGCGCCAGCTTCGACGCCTTCAAGGACTTCGAGGAGCGGGGTGACCGCTTCCGGGCTCTGGTGGAGGACCTGTCGTGAGCGCGTCGGCGCGCGGCCGCGCGAAAGCGCGATCCGGGGGACGCGGGAAGCAGGCGGCGCCTCCGCTGGAGTACTCGCTGCTCCTGACCGCCACGCTCTGCCTGCTCGCCTTCGGCGCGGTGATGGTGTTCAGCGCCAGCTCGGCGCGCTCGCTCCTCAATCATGGCGGCAGCGGCTTCTACTACCTGGAGCGCACCCTGATCTTCGGCGCGATCGGGCTGGTGGTCATGCGCATCGCCTCGCTTCGCGGGGTCGCCGCGGCGAAGCCTCTCACCCCGCTGCTCCTCGGGACGGCGCTCTTCCTGCTGCTCGCCGTGCTCGTCCCGGGTGTCGGTCACACGGTGAACGGCTCGCAGCGCTGGATCGGCGCCGGCCTCTTCCAGTTCCAGCCCTCGGAGTTCGCCAAGCTCGCCCTGGTCCTCTACGGCGCCTATCTGCTCGCGACCGAGCCGA
This sequence comes from Solirubrobacterales bacterium, assembly GCA_035456265.1. Classification (GTDB taxonomy): domain Bacteria; phylum Actinomycetota; class Thermoleophilia; order Solirubrobacterales; family 70-9; genus DASUPK01. The sequence continues at coordinate 7,722 of DATIDP010000067.1, forward strand.
AGCGCGCCCGGACGCTTGGCGGTATCGGGCCCTACCTGATGGTCGTCGGCCTGGCGCTGCTCCTGATCGCGAAGGAGCCCGATCTGGGCACCACGAGCATCGCTTCCTCGGCGGTCTGCTGCGTGCTCTTCCTGGGCGGCGTGAAGCCGCGCACGCTGGCACCGGTCGGAATCGCCATCGCGGTGATCGGCATCGGGATGGTGGCCATGAACCCGTACCAGGAGGCTCGCCTGACGGGCTTCCTCCATCCCAACACCGACACCAGCGGCGCCGGATTCCAGGCCAAGCAGGCGACGATCGCGGTCGGCTCCGGCGGCATCTTCGGCGTCGGCCTCGGCGAGAGCGTGCAGAAGGCCTCGTACCTGCCCGAGGCCCACACGGACATGATCGCCGCGGTCATCGGCGAGGAGCTCGGTCTCGCGGGGATGTTCGTCCTGATCGGGCTCTTCGGGATCTTCGGCTACGCGGGATTGAGGGCGGCGCACCGCGCCCGCGACCGCTTCAGCAAGCTGCTCGCGGCAGGGCTGACGTCGCTGATCTTGGCCCAGGCCGCGCTCAACCTCTTCGCGGTGCTCGGCTTGGCGCCGCTCACCGGTGTTCCACTGCCCTTCGTCTCCTACGGAGGGACGAGCCTCGTGATGACGCTCGCGGCGGCGGGGCTGATCCTGAACGTCGCGCGCAGGCCGGCCAGGGCGGCCGCCTCGGGACGCAGCGGCTCGAGATCCTCGCGTGGCGGCAGGCGCCGCACGGCCGGGGGCCCTGCGAGACTGCGCGTGGTCGAGGGCGGAAATACGACCAGGAGAAAGCGCGCAGCAAGTGGCACGAGTCGTGATAGCGGCCGGCGGCACGGCGGGGCACGTCGTGCCGGCGATCGCCGTCGCCGACGCGCTTCGCGCTGAGGGCGCCGAGGTCAGCTTCATCGGCACCCGCGAGCGCTCCGAGGCGAAGCTCGTTCCCGCCGGGGGCTACGAGATCGACTATCTGCGGGTCAGCGGGCTGAACCGGCGCAACCCGATCAAGGCCGCGATCGCAGCGGGACAGGCCGTGCGCGCGGTGGGCGCCGCGCGCCGGGTCCTGCGGGCCCGCCGGGCGGACGCGGTGATGGGCGGCGGGGGATACGTCGCGGGACCGGTGGGCCTGGCGGCGGTGAGGATGGGACTGCCCCTGGTGCTGACGGAGGCCGACAGCCACTTCGGCCTCGCCAACCGGTTGCTGGCTCGCCGTGCCCGCCGCGTCTGCCTCGCCTTCCCGATTCCCGGCCGCGAGGACGACCCGTACGTCGTCACGGGCAGGCCGGTGCCCCGCGCGGTGCTGGAGGCGGACCCGACGGTGGCCCGCAGGCGCTTCGGCATCCCCGGGCCCGCGGACTGCGTGACGATCGTCGGCGGCAGTCTCGGCGCTCGCTCGATCAACCTTGCGGCGTTCGAGTCGTATACGCGTCTCGAGCGCGGGCTGCCGCACGACCACGTCGGCGAGCCGTGGATCCTGCACGTCACCGGGCGCCGCGACTATCCGGAGCTTCGGAGGCGCTGGGACGCCCAGGGCCGGCCGGAGCGATACAGGCTGATCCAATACGAGCCGAACCTCGGCGACGTCCTCGCGGCGGCAGATCTGATCGTCGCCAGGGCCGGCGGCTCCGTGATGGAGATCGCCGCTGCCGGCCGCCCGGCGATCCTGATCCCGTATCCACATGCCACCGGTGACCACCAGACCGCGAACGCCCGCTGGATGGCGGAGGGCGGCGCGGCCGTCGTGATCCCCGACCGCGAGCTCACGCCGGAGCGGCTCAGCGCCGCGATCGCCGAGCTGCTCTCGGACGAGGACCGGCTGCGGGCGATGTCGATCGCCGCCCGCCGGGTAGCGAAGCCGGACGCCGCGGAGCGGATCGCCCACCAGGTTCTCGAGACCGCGCATGGGTGACGAGCTCGAGGGGCGGAAGCTCCACTTCATCGCGATCGGCGGTGCCGGGATGAGCGGCCTGGCGCTGGTCGCGAGGCAGCTCGGCGCCGAGGTGACGGGTTCCGATCGGTCGGACTCCAGCTACATT
>DATIDP010000068.1:0-5672 GCA_035456265.1 Solirubrobacterales bacterium
GGCCGCGGTCCGCTCCTGCTCCTCCTGCACGGGTTTCCGTCGAGCTCCTACGACTGGCGGGCGTTGCTCGAGCTCGAGTCGGAGCGTGCGGCCCTCGCCCCCGACTTCCTCGGCTTCGGGCTCTCCGAGAAGCCGCGGGACCACGACTACACGCTCCACGGGCAGGCCGACATCGTCGAGGAGCTCATCCGCCGCCGCGCCGAACCTCTTCCTGTCTTCATCGTCGCCCACGACATGGGTACCTCGGTGGCTACCGAGCTGATGGCCCGGGACCTGGAGGGCACGCTCGACATGGACCTCGCCGGCATTCTGCTGCTCAACGGCTCGATGGTCCAGGACGCCGCCAGTCCGACGCTCGGGCAGCGGCTCCTCCGCAGCGCCGTCGGCCCGCTGTTCTCGCGGCTCTCCAGCGAGCGCTTCTTCCGTCAGCAGTTCGGCTCGATCTTCTCGCCGGACCATCCGCTCTCGGCGGAGGAGGCCGAGGACCAGTGGGCCCTGATCTGCGCCGATGGGGGCCGCACGCTGGCTCACAAGACGATCCGCTACATGGAGGAGCGCTTCCGCCACGCCGAGCGCTGGCACGGGGCGCTCACCAACTGGCCGAAGCCGCTCTCGCTCGCCTGGGGGATGCTCGATCCCGTGGCCACGGAGAACGTGCTGGACGCGGTCCTGGAGCTCCGGCCGGCCGCGGAGGTGACCCGGTTCGAGGACCTCGGCCACTATCCCCAGATCGAGGATCCGCAGCGGGTCGCAGACGTCCTACGGGCGTCGGTTCCCGCCTGAGAAACGCCCTCGACCACCTCTTTGGGCGGCGCTATACTGGCGCGCTCGCCCGGACCGGCCGGCTGATTGTTCGCGTCGGTGCGGGTTCATTTTTCGCCGCATAGCAGGGAATTTCGCGGCAAAGCAAACCCAACACAGAAGGAATCGAGGAGAGTTGGCACGCGAGACATTGATCACCCCCGAGGGGCTCGAGAAGCTCAAGGAGGAACTCGAGTACCTCGAGAACGACAAGCGCCGCGAGGTCGCTGACCGGATCAAGCAGGCGCGGGAGTTCGGGGACATCGCGGAGAACTCCGAGTACGACGACGCCAAGAACGAGCAGGCGATGCTCGAGCAGCGGATCGCGTCACTCCAGGACCGGCTGCGGCGGGCCGCGGTGATCGACAACAAGCACATCGACACCGAGACCGTCGGTGTCGGCGCCGTCGTCCACGTCAAGGACCAGAAGTCCGGCAAGTCGCAGAAGTTCCAGATCGTCGGATCCGCGGAGGCCGACCCGACCGAGCACAAGCTCTCGAACGAGTCGCCGATCGGCAAGGCGCTGCTGGGCAGCAAGAAGAACGAGGTCGTGACGGTGGAGACCCCGCGCGGCCCCAAGAAGAAGCTCAAGATCACCAAGATCGAGACCTCGTAGCTGCGAATAGGCTGATGCGAGGGGGCCCCGCAAGCGAAGCTGAGGGGCAACCCGTTTAGTGATGAACGAGGAGCCGGAGCGCTCGCAGTCCGACCTGCTCGCCGAGCGGCGGGCGAAGCTCGACCGGCTGCGCGAGGCCGGCATCGAGCCCTACCCGCACGGGTTCCCGGACCGCACGGAGATCGCTGCGGTACGGGAGTCGCACGAGGGGCTCGAGCCCGGGGAGGAGACCGGCGACCGGTATCGCATCGCGGGCCGCCTCTCCGCCAGGCGCGGTCACGGCAAGGCGTCCTTCCTCGACCTCAGGGACGGCACCGGCCAGATCCAGGTCCAGGCGCGTGTCGACGAGCTCGGCGACGACGCCTATGAGGGCCTGATGTCCCTGGACATCGGCGACATCGTCGGAATCGAGGGAGCCACCTTCGCCTCGAAGAGGGGCGAGCTCACGATCCGGGCCGAGGCCTGGGAGCTGCTCTCAAAGTCGCTGCGCCCGCCGCCGGAGAAGTTCCACGGCCTCGAGGACGTGGAGACGCGCTACCGGCGTCGGGAGCTCGACCTGATGGCGAACGAGGAGAGCCGCGAGCTGTTCCGGAAGCGGAACCAGACGATCTCCGCCGTTCGCCGCTGGCTCGACTCGCGGGGGTTCGTGGAGGTCGAGACGCCGGTGCTGCAGCCGCTCTACGGCGGCGCCCTCGCCCGCCCGTTCACGACCCATCACAACGCCCTCGACCGCGACCTGTACCTGAGGATCGCAACCGAGCTCAACCTGAAGCGGCTGGTCGTCGGCGGGATCGACAAGGTCTATGAGCTCGGCAAGGACTTCCGAAACGAGGGCATCTCCCACAAGCACAACCCCGAGTTCACGATGCTCGAGTGGTACGAGGCCTACGCCGACTACAACGACGTGGCAGAGGAGCTCGAGGCGCTGGTCTCGGACGTCGCCCGGGAGGTGCTCGGCACGAAGGAGGTGGAGCGCGAGGGCGAGACGATCGACCTCGCACCTCCGTGGCGGCGGGTGACGCTCCGCGACGCCATCAAGGAGCGGACCGGAATCGACGTGATGGAGCACCCCACGCGGGAGCGGCTCGCCGAGGCGATGGGAACCGAGCCCGACCCGCAGGAGGGCTGGGGCAAGCTGGTCGACGGTCTGCTCTCCAAGGAGGTCGAGCCGACGCTGGTCCAGCCGACCTTCATCGTCGACTACCCGGTCGAGCTCTCGCCCTTCGCGAAGCGTCACCGCAGCGAGGAGGGCCTGGTCGAGCGCTGGGAGGCGTTCGTCGGAGGAATCGAGATCTCGAATGCCTTCACCGAGCTCAACGACCCAGACGAGCAGCGACGCCGCTTCGAGGAGCAGGCCGCCGAGCAGGCCCGGGGCGATGAGGAGACGCAGCCCTACGACGAGCTGTTCGTCGAATCCCTGGAGCAGGGGATGCCGCCGACCGGGGGTGTCGGCCTCGGCATCGACCGCCTCGTGATGATCCTGACCGGGGCGAAGAGCCTGCGAGAGGTCCTGCTCTTTCCCGCGATGCGGAACTAGAGACCTAGCCGGTCTCGGTCACCTCCGCATCGGAGGAATCGGGATCGGCGTCCGCCTCCTCATCGCCGGAACCCGCGCTCGCGCGAATCACGCGAAAGGCCCAGACGAACGGGATCGAGAGCACCGCGAGCACGGCGACGATCGCGGGCCAGACGATCAACACCCCGAGGCCCTGCCGGGCGCCATGATCGCTCCAGACGTGGATCGCCCAGGCGATCCAGGCGATGACGAGCAGGAGGCCGATGATGAGTCCGACGACCAGCCAGGGATTCCGGCCCCAGCTCCGTAGGCGATCCGCGACTCCCACGCGCGGGACCGTATCGGTGGGGCCGGCCCGTTAGCGCGCCGCTACTCAATCTCGGCGAGGGGAAGAACACGGTCCGACTCTGCGGTCTTGAGCGGTGGTCGGCCCGAGCCTCGCCCGGCAAGCTTCCCCCGCATGGCGAGGAAGGCCGTCACCTCGGTTCTCCTGGCCCTCTGCACGGCGATCGGACTGCTGATCGGAGGAGGTGGGACGGCGCCGGCCATGGCGAGCAACTGCCAGAACACGCATACCACGGCAATCGACCAGGCGCTCGAGGACTTCGACGCCTCAGTCTTCTGCCTGATCAACGAGCAGCGCGCCGTCCACGGGCGAAGCGCCCTGCGGCCCAACGGCCGGCTGCGGCGCGCCGCCTACGACTACGCGACCTCGATGGAGCTGGGTGGATTCTTCTCACACTACGGGGACTTCTTCGGCCACCCCGCCGGAGCGACGCCGATCTCCCGGCTGCGCCAGATCGGCTACATCCGCCGGCACAACGTCTGGATCGTCGGCGAGAACCTGCACTGGACGACCGCGGATCGGAGCACCCCCGCCGACGTCTTGGAGGCCTGGATGAACAGCCCCGAGCATCGGAAATGCCTGCTCAAGCCCAGATTCCGCGATCTCGGCATCGCCGCCGTCCGTGGTATTCCCTCCGACCCCTCCGAGACCGACGGGATCACCGTGGCCTCCGAGCTCGGATTCCGTGATTCATGACGTGGTCCGGAGGATCCTGCGGGCGCCCGCACGGCCTTTCCGCTCCTTGCAGGGAGTTCACTTCTCACGCACGAAACGTGCCTGGCCGGCCAGACCCCCTGGCTATACTCTGGCTTCGCCGTCCCCGACAGAACCGGAGGTCAAATCGAAGGATCGGCAGCCAGGAGCCGATACGGATTGGACCCCCGGGGAGTCTGCGTCCCCTGACCCATACGGCTTAACCGAGAGCCAACCGACCGACCGCAACGTAAGACCAACCGAACTGCTTGATAGACCACCGAAAGACTGACTGAATGTTCGAGAGATTCACCGAGAGAGCCCGCCAGGTAGTCGTCCTCGCCCAGGAGGAGGCGCGCACCCTCAAGCACAACTACATCGGCACCGAGCACATCCTGCTGGGGCTCCTCCGCGAGGAGGAGGGCCTGGCGGCGCGGGTGCTCGAGTCGCTGGACATCACCGTCGAGCGCGTGCGGTCGCAGGTGGTCCGGATCGTCGGCTCCGGTGAGGAGGTCACCGCGGGCCAGATCCCCTTCACGCCGCGCGCCAAGAAGGTCCTCGAGCTCGCCCTCCGCGAGGCGCTGAGCCTGGGCCACAACTACATCGGCACCGAGCACATCCTGCTCGGTCTCGTTCGCGAGAACGAGGGCGTCGCGGCGCGCATCCTGCTCGACTTCGACGCCGACTCGGAGAAGATCCGGAACGAGGTCATCCGCATGCTCTCCGGTCCCGGCGGGCGCCGTCAGGGCGCGGGCGCAGCCGGAGGCGAGGGCAAGAAGTCATCGAAGCTGCTCGACCAGTTCGGGCGCAACCTGACCAAGCTGGCCGCCGAGGGCAAGCTCGACCCGGTGATCGGCCGCGAGATCGAAATCGAGCGGATCATGCAGATCCTCTCCCGCCGCACCAAGAACAACCCGGTGCTGCTCGGCGAGCCCGGCGTCGGCAAGACCGCCGTGGTCGAGGGCCTGGCGGCACGGATCACCAACGGCGAGGTCCCGGAGCTGCTCAAGAACAAGCAGATCTACACCCTCGACCTGGCCGCCCTGGTCGCCGGCTCCAAGTACCGCGGCGAGTTCGAGGAGCGCCTCAAGAAGGTGATGAAGGAGATCACCCAGCGCGGCGACATCATCCTGTTCATCGACGAGCTCCACAACCTCGTCGGCGCCGGTGCGGCCGAGGGCGCGATCGACGCCGCCTCGATCCTGAAGCCGGCTCTCGCGCGGGGCGAGCTGCAGACGATCGGCGCGACCACGCTCGACGAGTACCGCAAGTACCTCGAGCGCGACTCCGCCCTCGAGCGCCGCTTCCAGCAGATCAAGGTGGAGCAGCCCTCGACCGAGGAGACCGTGAAGATCCTCGAGGGGCTGCGCGAGCGCTACGAGCAGCACCACCGCGTCAAGATCACGGACGAGGCCCTCGAGGCCGCCGCGGAGCTCGCCGACCGCTACATCTCCGACCGCTTCCTGCCGGACAAGGCCATCGACCTCGTCGACGAGGCCGCCTCCCGCATGCGCATCAAGTCGATGACGCAGCCCCCCGTGTACCGCGATCTCGAGGAGGAGATCGAGACCACGCGGCGCGAGAAGGAGGCCGCGATCGAGGCCCAGGAGTTCGAGAAGGCCGCTGCCCTGCGCGACAAGGAGCGCAAGCTCACCAACAAGAAACGCGAGCTGGAGCAGGCCTGGGAATCGGGCGAGTCG
>DATIDP010000069.1:0-18634 GCA_035456265.1 Solirubrobacterales bacterium
CGACCCTGTCCGTTCTACATCCTGGACGAGGTCGAGGCAGCGCTGGACGACATCAACATCGATCGCTTCCTGCGCCTGGTGCGGCGCTTTGCCGAGCGCTCCCAGTTCATCGTCGTCACGCACCAGAAGCGGACGATGGACGCGGCCGACATCCTCTACGGCGTCAGCATGGGCGGCGACGGGATCACCAAGGTCGTCTCCCGCAAGCTGCCGCGGGACGAGCTGGAGACGCTGCCGGGCGAACCCGAGGCCGCCGCGGAAGCGGCCTAGAAGCGAAACGGCCGCCCCAATGGGCGGCCGTTTCAGCATCGCTCGAGATCTCGCCGCTTAGGGGATCACGATGAAGAACGACACGTCGGTCCGGTTGCCGCCGCCCGAGATGCTCGTCGTTCGAACCTCGAACTCGCCCGCGTTGCAGCCCGCGTTGTTGCTGTTGGGCTGTGCCTGCGCGTCGGACCCACCTCCGCCGGTGTCGCCATCGTCGACTGTGGCAACCCACGCGTCGGTGGCCTGGTCCAGACCTGTTGCGCTCACGCAGTAGATGCCCGCGGTCGAAGCCTCACGGGCGCCCGTAATTCCCTTCGAGTGATCGACCGGGCAGGCACTCGAGGTGGCACATGAAGATCCATCGACTCGCCCATACGCGCGCGGGCCGGGAACGATCCCATTCGCCTTCGTCAGCGCCTGGTTGGCAGTGCTGTTGGCGGTGTTGGCGGTCGTCTGTGCCTGGTTCGCCGCGTTCAGCGCCTTGTTTGCCTTGTTCAGCGCCTTCTTTGCCAGTTTCACCGGGCTTGCCCCGACTGCCGGCATGGCGACGGTGAGCGTGAGGATCAACCCCACGGCGACGATCAGCGTTCTGACGCTGATCGGTTTGCTGAGCATCTTTCGCATTACTCCTCCTCCGTTGGTTCCGCAGCACCGGGGGGCGGCCGAGCGGCTTCCCTCCCACAGCGCGACCCTATGCGGAGCGGCACATCCGGTCAATAGAGGGCGGCGTTACGCTCCGCCGCCATGGCCAGAGGTTGGACAGAGGCCTTCGACCTCGGCGACCGCACGGTCGCCGTGGAAGAGCCGCCCGAGGAACGATCTGGCGTCTTCCGCCGGTTGCGCGAGGGCCTGTCGCGCAGCCGCCAGGCGTTGACGGCCGAGCTCTCCTCCAGCTTCACGGAACGGATCGACGAGCAGACCTGGGAACATCTGGAGGAGGCGCTGATCCTCGCCGACGTCGGCGCTCCGACAACCGCGGCCGTGGTACGGCGCCTCGAGGACGAGGTCGAGGCGGGGGAGATCGCGGATGGCGAGCAGCTGCGCGAGCGCCTCATCGAGGTACTGGCGGAGACCGCCTCGCCAAAGGGCGAGGAGAGCGGCCGAATCCGCCTGCGCGGGCGGCCCTCCGTGCTCATGATCGTCGGAGTGAACGGCACCGGCAAGACGACGACGATCGGGAAGATCGCCTGGCACCTGCAGAAGGAGCTGGGCCTGGACGTGATCGTCGCCGCCGCCGACACCTACCGGGCCGCGGCGGTCAACCAGCTCGCCGAGTGGGCCGATCGGGCCGGCACCCAGATCGTCCGCGGGACGGAGGGAGGCGATCCCGGCGCGGTGGCCTTCGACGCGGTCGCTGCCGCCGAGGCCCGCCAGGCAGACGTCGTGATCTGCGACACCGCCGGGCGGCTCCACACCCACGGCAACCTGATGGAGGAGCTCGCCAAGGTCCGGCGCGTGATCGGCAAGCGCATTCCGGACGCTCCGCACGAGACGCTGATCGTGATCGACGCGACCACCGGGCAGAACGGGGTCCGCCAGGCCCAGGAATTCGCGAACGCGGTCGAGGTCACGGGCGCGGTCCTCACCAAGCTCGACGGCAGCGCCAAGGGCGGTGTGGCACTGGCGATCGCGTCCGAGCTCGGCATCCCGGTGAAGCTGATCGGGATCGGCGAGTCGCTCGACGACCTGAGACCGTTCGACGCCGAGGAGTTCGCCAGGGCGCTGATCGAGGAGTAGCTTCGAAGTCAACGCCAGTTACCCGAACTGCAAGGTCTCGCACGCACAGCCGGGAAGTCGTCGGCACGATCCCACTCGTGCCTTCTGGAGGCACTAGATGGCTCGCCGCCCTTGCGGTGGTCATAGGGGGTTTCCTCGCCGTGCCCGCGGCGGCCAGCGCCGGCAGCGCAGACATCGCCGCACTACAGGTGGCGATGCGGGCGGTCGGGCTGTATCCGCATCCCGTCGACGGAATCAGCGGCCCCTGGACCCAGGGGGCAGTGCGGACCTTCCAAACGCGGCACGGCCTCACGGCCGACGGGATCGCCGGGCCGCAGACCCGGCGGGCGCTCGGCAAGCGCGGCAAGCCGAAGCTCGGCAAGCGCGCGATGCACAGCGGGCAGCGCGGCTGGGACGTCGCCGCGCTTCAGTTCCTTCTTCACCAGCGCGGCTTCGAGCCGGGCGGTTTCGACGGCGGCTTCGGCCCGAACACACAGAATGCGGTCCGGCGCTTCCAGTCCGCGGCGCACATCAGCGTCGACGGCGTCGCCGGTCCCGCGACCCTGAACGCCCTGCGGGGCAGACAGGTGGTCACCGCGACCCCCGGCGGCCCGGTGCGATTCTTCCGGCCGGTGCCCGGTCCGATCGGCGATCGTTTCGGCTGGATTCCTCCCGGGCGCTGGCATACCGGGCTCGACTTCCCGGAGCCGAAGGGGACGCCGATCCATGCCGGCGGTCTCGGGGTCGTCTCCTTCGCCGGCTTCAACACCGGCGGCTATGGGAACCTCGTGGTGATCAGCCACCGCCTCGGCTTCGAGAGCTGGTACGCGCACATGTCCGTGATCGCGGCGTCCGCCGGCCAGCGCGTCACCGGCGGTCAGACGATCGGCTACGTCGGCTCGACCGGCCGCTCGACGGGCCCACACCTGCACTTCGAAGTGCGGCACTTCGGCACGCCCGTCGACCCGACCCCGTACTTGCTCGGCTACTGGGCCGCCCGCGCCGATGCCCGTGCCCAGGGGAGTGGGGGCGGGCACAAGCGCCGGGCGCGCCGCTGCCGTCCGAACGCCGACGCGCGCGGCCGGGCGGCCGATCCGCTGACCGCGCGCCTCGATCGCTGTCCCTAGCCCTAGAAGGCGAGCAGCGAGAACTTCCGGTTGTCGACCGGGTTGCCGGCGGCGTTGTGGACGATCACCAGGAACACGTTCTCTCCCGGGATCGGCGATGGGTTCGCCAGGTCGTAGTTGACGTACCCATCGGCGCCCACCATCGTGGCCTGCGCCGACCCGGATGCGTTCGGTCCGCTATTGCCCACGAACCGCACGAAGCACTGCCCCTGGGCGAGGCGCTCGACCTGCACCGAGGTGCTCAGGTTCCCCGGCTGGAAGCAGTTGAACCCGGGCACGTTGGTGAAGCTGGTGTCGCTGGCGCCCGCCGTGTTGACGACCGCCATCGCCTTGATGGCGCCGCCGCTGCAGAACCGCTGGTAGTCGGCAGCCGAGGCTCCGCCGAGCTTGCCCGCATTCGCCGCGGTTCCCGCGTTGGCCACGCTCAGGCCGGGCGCCTGCTTCGTGATCTCCTGGTCCGCGATGGCACGGACCTTCTTCTTGTCCTTCCCCTTGAGCGCCGCGTAGCCGACGCCGCCCATGGCGACGAACAGCGCGACGCAAGCGATCACCAGCGCAGGGCTGGGCCGCAGAGGACATCGCCGCCGGTAGGCCTCGGCGCCCGCTCCGCATCGGCGGAGCGCCTAAGCTCATTCCGATGTTCGACCAGCTCTCAGATCGCCTTCAGGGGGTGCTCTCGGATGTCCGCTCCCGTGGCAAGCTCTCGGAGGAGGACGTCGACAAGGCCCTAAGGGAGGTGCGCCTTGCCCTGCTCGAGGCCGATGTCAACTTCAAGGTGGTCAAGGACTTCACCGCGGCGCTCAAGGAGCGGCTCGCGGGGGAGGAGGTCTCCGAGGCCCTCAATCCGGGCCAGACCGTGGTCAAGGCCGTCAACGACGAGCTCACCGAGCTCATGGGTGGGGCGGGGAGGGATCTGGTCTTCGCACCCAGCGGGCCGACGGTGATCCTGATGAGCGGGCTGCAGGGATCGGGCAAGACGACCGCCACGGCGAAGCTGGGGAAGCTCCTCAAGAAGCAGAACAAGAACGTCGCGCTGGCGGCCTGCGACCTGCAGCGACCGGCGGCCGTGGAGCAGCTCGAGAAGCTCGGCGTCCAGGCCAAGGTCCAGGTCTACTCGCGGCCCGGCGAGACCGATGCGGTGAAGGTCGCCTCCTGGGCGCGAGACCAGGCGGTCCAGGAGAACCGCGACGTGCTGATCGTCGACACCGCCGGGCGCCTGCACGTCGACCAGGACCTGATGGACGAGCTGGCCAGGGTCCGCAAGGTCACGAAGCCTCACGACGTCCTCCTAGTGGTCGATGCCATGACGGGACAGGACGCCGTCAACGTCGCGGAGAGCTTCGCGGAGACCGCCGACTTCGACGGGGTGCTGATGACGAAGCTCGACGGCGACGCCCGCGGTGGTGCGGCGCTCTCGGTCCGGGCGGTCACCGGCAAGCCGATCATCTACGCCTCCACCGGCGAGAAGCTCGACGAGCTCGAGCGCTTCCACCCCGACCGCATGGCTGGCCGCATCCTCGGCATGGGCGACGTCATCTCGCTGATCGAGAAGACGCAGGACGAGTTCGACGAGGACCAGGCGGCGGACCTCGAGCGCAAGATCCGCAAGCAGCAGTTCACCCTGGACGACTTCCTGCAGCAGATGAAGCAGGTCAGGCGCATGGGGCCACTCGGCAACCTGATGAAGATGATGCCCGGCATGGGCAAGGCGATGCGGGGGATGGGCCAGGTCGATGAGCGCGAGCTCGACCGGATCGAGGCGATCATCCTCTCCATGACCCCGTTCGAGCGTGCCCATCCCACCGAGATCAAGGGCTCGCGCCGCAAGCGGATCGCCAACGGGTCGGGGACCACGGTCCAGGCCGTCAACCGGCTCGTCAAGCAGTTCGGCCAGATGAACAAGCTGATGAAGCAGCTCTCCGAGGGCAAGATGCCCGACCCGCAGCAGCTGATGCGGGGCATGCGCTAGGCGATCGTCTAACCTCCGCCGCCGCATGTCCGTGAGAATCAGACTTCGCAGGGTCGGGTCGAAGAAGAACCCGATCTGGAGGGTTGTGGTCGCCGACCAGCGCTCACCGCGCGACGGTCGCACAATCGAGACCATCGGCCAATACAACCCGCAGCCCGACCCCTCCCTGATCGTGATCGATGAGGATCGGGCGAAGCACTGGCTCGACAAGGGCGCGCGCCCGACCAAGACGGTCGCGACGCTCCTCCGGACCCGGGGCATCGAGTCGACCGGCACCTAGCCGACTAGCCTGCCGATGCGCGAGCTGCTCGACTTCCTCGTCCGTTCGCTCGTCGCCGACCCCGACGCCGTCGAGGTCACCGAGGTCGAGGAGATCGACGGCGAGGTCGTGCTGGAGCTCGAGGTCGCCGAGGACGACCTCGGACGGGTGATCGGCCGCGGCGGACGCGTCGCCAACGCGCTGCGCTCCGTGATGAAGGCCGCGGCGACCCGCGAGGAGAAGCGCGTGGTCGTAGATATCTTGGACTAGTGGTCCAAGGTCGCCAGGGCGACGGCGTCGTCACCCCGCACACCCGGACGCGAAGCGGAGGACGTGCGGGTGGTCATTGACGTCTTCACGCTCTTCCCGGAGCACTTCGACTGGTTCCTTCGCCAGCGCCACGTCTCCAACGCGCTGGCGCGAGGTCACGAGATGCGCTTCTTCAACTATCGGGACACGACGCCGCTGAGCGCCGGCCAGGTCGATGACGCGCCGTACGGGGGCGGGGCCGGGATGGTGATGCGGGTCGACGTGGTCGACGCCGCCCTCGAGGCCGCCTACGCCGCGGACCGCGACCGGCTCCGGAAGGCCGCGTTGGCCCCCACGGGCCGCGTCTTCGACGAGGCGCTCGCGGCCGAGCTCGTGGAGGAGAGCCACATCGCGCTTCTCTGCGGCCGCTACGAGGGCTTCGACGAACGGGTGGTCGAGCACCTCGCCGACGAGACGATCTCGATCGGCCGCTACGTGCTCTCCGGCGGGGAGCTGCCGGCGATGGTGATCTCCGACGCCGTCCTGCGCAAGCTGCCCGGAGCTCTCGGAGACGCCGAGAGCGTGGTCGAGGAGTCGTACAGCGCCGCCCTCGAGGGGGCGCCGGAGTACCCGCACTACACGCGGCCGCCCAGCTATCGAGGCTGGGATGTCCCGGAGGTGCTCCTCTCCGGCGATCACGGCCGGGTGCGGGAGTGGCGGCAGGAGCAATCGCGCCAGCGGGCGAACCACCACTGACGACCGCCACGAACACCGCGGTCGGATCTACCGCTAGCATTCCGCGTCGCTGCGCGAGGCCCATGGCCACGCGCATTTTTTGAGTCTCCACCTCCGCGCGCCGTTTAGGCGTCGCTCAGACCGAGCCCAGACCATCACCGCCGCCATGAGCACTGTCATCGAAGACCTCGAGAAGCGATCTCTCAAATCGCGCCCCCGGTTCGCCGCGGGGGACCGCGTGCGCGTTCACTTCCAGGTCGTCGAGGGCAATCGCCGGCGCACCCAGGTCTTCGAGGGCATCGTCATCAAGCGCCAGGGAAGCGGTGCCCGGGAGACCTTCACGGTGCGCAAGCAGTCCTTCGGCGTCGGCGTGGAGCGGACGTTCCCGCTGCACTCGCCGAAGATCGAGAAGCTCGAGGTGGCCGCCCGCGGCGATGTGCGGCGGGCCAAGCTCTACTACCTGCGCGAGAAGGTCGGCAAGAGCGCCAGGGTCGCCGAGCGGCGCTGGGGAATCGAGGACGAGATGGTCGTCGCGCAGGAGGACGCCCAGGCCGTCGACGCCGAGGGCGTCGCGGTCAGCGAGGCCGAAGCCGAGGTGGTCGAGCCCGCCGAGGAGGAGGGCGCCGAGGGCGGAGAGACCGCGGCCGACACCGAGCAGCCGGCCGAGGAGCAGCCCTCGGAGGACCAGCCGGCCGAGGAGCAACCCGCCCAGGAGGCCCCCGAGGAGCCTCAGGCGGAGGAGCAGCCCGCCGAGGGCGAGCAGGCGGGCGCAGATGGTGGGGAGACGGCGGAGGCGGAGTCGGAGCCCAAGGGCAAGCCGAAGGCAGACGCCTCCCCCGACGAGGCAGAAGGCTGAGAATCCCTCGCCCCCACAGCACCCAGGGCGCGCTCCTCGAGCTCGTCGTCATCGTCGCGCTCGCGCTCGGCCTGGCACTCGGCATCCAGGCGTTCATCGTCAAGCCGTACCAGATCCCCTCCGAGTCGATGGAGCCCACCCTCGACGTCGGCCAGCGGGTCCTGGTGAACCGCTTCGTCTACCACTTCACGGATCCCAAGATCGGGGACATCGTGGTCTTCCACCCGCCGCAGGGGGCCGAGGGCGGCGCCGGCGGAGAGTGCGGCGATCCCAGGACCGGCGCCGGCGGGTCGAGCGGGGCGCCCTGCGACCAGCCGACCCCGGAGAAGTCGGACGTCAACTTCATCAAGCGGGTCGTTGCCGGGCCGGGAGACACCCTCAGCGTCCAGAACGGCCACCCGGTGGTCAACGGAAAGGTCGCCCAGGAGGACTTCATCAACCCCTGCACGCCGGGCGGAGCCTGCAATTTGCCGCAAACCATCACCATCCCGCCCGACCATTACTTCATGATGGGCGACAACCGTGGCTCGAGCGACGACAGCCGCTTCTGGGGACCCGTCCCACGCGATTGGATCATCGGCAAGGCCTTCGCCACCTACTGGCCACCGGACCGAGTCGGAATCTTCTAGTCCGGCGAAGAAGCGGCGCAAGCACCGCACCGCCGCGCGCCTCTTCCGCTTCGACCGCTCCTTCGGCCGGCGTTTCGTGGCCGGGGTCGACGAGGCTGGGCGCGGCTCGCTGGCCGGGCCCTTGCTGGCGGCGGGAGTGCTGATCGACCTCGAGCGGATCGGCCGGTCGGAGCGGCGTGCCCTGGCGCGGCTCGACGACTCGAAGCAGAAGACGGCCGAGGAGCGCGAGACCCTCTATCCGCACGTGATTCGGGCGGCGGCATGCGTCTCGGTGGCGGTGCGTTCCCCCGGGGCGATCGACTCGAACGGGCTTCACGTCTCCAACCTCGCGGCGCTCACCGATTGCATGCACGCGGTCGCCCGGCAGGAGGCCACGTGCCTGGTCGACGGCTTTCGCCTGCCCCGGTGCGAGCTCGAGCACACGCCGGTCGTCGACGGCGATGCGAGGAGCGCGGCGATCGCAGCGGCCTCGGTGGTGGCGAAGGTGACGCGCGACCGGTACATGCGGCGGGTCGCCGAGCTCTATCCCGAGTGGAGCTTCGAAGGGAACGTCGGGTACTCGACGCCTGAGCACCGCGAGGCGATCCGCGAGCACGGGATCTGCCCGCTGCACCGCCGGTCCTTTGCCTCCGTCGCCTATTCACAGCTCGGCCTCGACGGGCTGCCGGCGGGCGAGGAGCAATCAGAAGGCCTGGCGGATGTGATCGACATCCGCGAGGCCATCCGGGCCGAAGCTGACTCCCACGACGTCGAAGCGGTAGCCGAGGACGCCTGATGGCCCGCGCCGCTCCGCGATCCACTCGCGGGCCAGGCGCCTGAGCTTGAGCTGCTTGCGGCGGCCGACGGCGTGCGCCGGCCGTTCGGGACCCAGAGATGTGCCGGCGCGCCCGGCCTTCACCTCGACGAACACCAGCGTCGAGCCGTCGAGGGCGACGATGTCGAGCTCCCCGGAGGCGAGGCGGACGTTCCGCCCCACGATCCGCCAGCCGGCCCTCTCGAGCCTGGCGGCGACGAGCCGCTCGGCGGCGCGCCCGAGCCGTTGCCTCGCGAACGTCACGGCCCATCAAAGCTGCCCGGGCGTGCGCTCCGGGCGGGTCGCGATCGCAACGCCTCCGTGACGCCATCGTGACGTTGCGCGCGCCCGCCGCGCCCGGGCGCCTCCTACCGTCGCCGCATGTTCGCGCTCGCCCGGACGTTCACCCTGATCGGGGTCGATGCCGAGCCGGTCTACGTCGAGGTCGACATCGGCCCGGGCCTGCCGTCGTTCACGATCGTCGGCCTCCCGGACGCAGCGGTCCGCGAGTCGCGGGAACGGGTGCGCTCGGCCCTGCGGAACTCGGGCTTCAAGCATCCGGATCACCGGATCACGGTGAATCTCGCCCCGGCGGACCTCCGCAAAGCGGGCCCGGGCTTCGATCTCGCGATCGCCGCCGGGATCCTGGCCGCGACCGGCCAGCTCCCGCGGGCGGTTGTGGACAACTTCGCGATGGCGGGGGAGCTGGCGCTCGACGGCGCGATCCGGCCGGTGGCCGGAGCGCTCGCGATGGCCGAGGGGGCCAGGGCCCTCGGGCTGCGCGGGGTGGCCGTGGCGCCGCAGGACGTGGAACAGGCCGCCCTGATCGAGGGCATCGACGTGATGGCGGTCGACCACGTGACCCGGTTGAGGGAGCTGGCCGAAGGCACGATCGAGCCCGCCGCCCGAAGGGAGCCCGTGGCGGAATCCGACGAGGACCTTCCCGATCTCTCGGACCTCCGGGGCCATCCGGCGCTGCGCCGCTGCCTCGAGATCGCGGCGGCCGGGGCCCACAGCCTGCTTCTGATCGGGCCGCCGGGAGGAGGCAAGACGCTGGCCCTGCAGCGACTTCCCTCGCTGCTGCCGCCGCTGAGCGCGAACGAGGTGATCGAGGTGACGCGGATCGGCGGTGTCTGCGGGGAGAACGGGGGCCCGCGCCTGCGCCGCCCCTTCCGCGCCCCTCATCACACGGTGTCCGGACGGGCCCTGGTGGGAGGGGGGACACCGCCGCGGCCCGGTGAGGTGACGCGAGCGCACCGTGGAGTGCTCTTTCTGGACGAGCTCGGCGAGTTCCGGCGCGATGCCCTGGAGGCCCTGCGTGTGCCGCTGGAGAACGGCGAGGTGACGGTCACACGGACCACCGGGACCGTCTCGCTGCCCTGCCGCTTCATGCTGGTCGCCGCATCCAATCCGTGCCCATGCGGCAACGGCCCGGACTCGGGCGAGTGCGACTGCCATCCCGGAGCCATCGCTCGGTACCGGGCGAAGCTGAGCGGCGCGCTCGCTGACCGGATCGACATCACGCTCGACGTCGAGCCCCCGCCCGCGGAGGAGCTCATCGCGGACGGGTCGGAGGATTCGACGGCCGTGCGCGACCGGGTTACGCGGGCCCGCCGCATCCAGGAGCGTCGGCTCGGCCCTGGGCGGGCCAACGGCGAGATGACGCCCTCCGAGCTTCGCCGCCACTGTGAGCTCGAGATCTCCTCGCGGCGCACATTGGAGAGCGCGCACCACCAGCTCGGGCTCAGCGCGCGCGGCTGGGATCGCTGCCTGAGGCTCGCCCGCACCATCGCCGACCTCGGCGGGGAGGAGCGGATCGGGGAAGAGCACGTCTCCGAGGCGATCGAGCGGCGCAGGCGGCAACAGCCATGACGGCGGCACTCCGGCCGCGTGCCTGCGCCGCGTGCCTGCGCCGGGCGTGGCTGGTCGGCTCGCTCGCCGGACACATCGAGAAGGCGGTGAGCCGGACGCCGGGCAGCCGCGCCCGCGAGGTCCTCGCCCTGCCCGACGAGGAGCTGGCTCGCGCCATGGCGCGCTCGCAGGCCGCATCGTTGGTGGCGAGGGCGAAGGGCCGGGACCCGGAGCTGATGCTCGCGGCGATCGCCGGGTCCGGCGCCTGGGCGACCTGTGCTCACGACGAGGCCTATCCGAAGGCGCTCAGCGATCTCGGTGATGCCCCGGCCGTGATCTTCGGCCGGGGGGACCCCGGCCGCCTCGCTGGGCTCCCTCGAGACGACGCGGTGACGATCGTCGGCTCGCGGAGGCCCAGTCGCTACGGCAAGGAGGTGGCCAGGACGCTCGGGTGGGAGCTCGCCTCCGCAGGGGTGGCCGTGGTGAGCGGGATGGCGCTGGGGATCGACTCGTGCGTCCACGAGGGAGCGCTCGAGGCCGGCGGCCTGACCGTCGCCGTCCTCGGCACGGGCGTGGACGTCCCCTACCCGCGGAGCGCGACACGCCTCTACGAGCGCATCGTGGCGCGGGGCGTCGTGATCGGCGAGCTGCCACCGGGGACGCGGGCGAGGCGCTGGATGTTCCCCGCCCGCAACCGGATCATGGCCGCGCTCGGTCGGATGACCGTCGTGGTCGAGGCGCGCGGGCGCTCCGGGTCCCTGATCACGGCCGAGATGGCGCAGGACCTGAATCGGGAGGTCGGGGCTGTGCCGGGGAGGGTCGGGACCTCACCCGCCGCCGGCACGAATGCCCTGCTGCACGAGGGAGCGCACGTGATCCGCGGAGCGCAGGATGTGCTCGACGCCCTCATCGGTCCCGACGCCGAGCGGGCCATCCGGCCTGCGAATGGGCCAGCGCTCGAGCCCGAGCTCGCGAGCGTGCTGGACCTGGTCGAGCGCGGGGACGGCAGCGCGGACGCCCTGGCGCGCGCCGCTCGGATGGAGCCCGGCCGGTTGGCAGCGGCGCTGGTCAGACTCGAGCTCGGCGGGTACGTCCGGTCCGATTCGGCGGGGCGGTACGAGCGCACGACCCTGGCCGTGCCGCAGGCGCTCTAGCCGCGCAGTTCCTCCATCTAGCCTGTCGGCGTGGCGAGCGAGCGAACGACTCCGGTCGCGATGACGATCGCGACCTCCGACTCCGGCGGCGGCGCCGGGATCCAGGCGGATCTGAAGGCGTTCGCTCGCGTCGGCGTACACGGCACCTCCGCGATCGTTGCCCTCACCGCGCAGAACACCCATGAGGTGGTCTCGATCCAGACCCTGCCGCGCCAGTTCATCCTGGATCAGGTCCGGGCCGTAGTTGAGGACATGGGCCTCGACGCGGTCAAGATCGGGATGCTCTTCGACGAGCCCACGATCGACGCCGTCGCCGAGGCCCTCGAGATGGTCGGCGACGCTCCCGTCGTGGTCGATCCGGTCATGGTGGCCGAGAGCGGTGCCGTACTGCTGAAGCCGGGGGCCAGGCGGGCGCTGATCGAGAGCATCCTGCCTCGGGCCGCCGTCGTGACCCCGAACCTCGCCGAGGCGCGCGAGCTGGCCGGGCTCGCGGAGGACGCCCCACCGGAAGAGCTCGCCCGCGCTGTCCGCGAGCTCGGGCCGGATGTCGCGATCGTCACCGGCGGGCACACCGACGACGGCGCAGACCGGTTCTTCGATGGCGATCGATTGGAGCTGATCGAGGGGCCCCGCCACGCGAACGGCGCCTCCCACGGGTCGGGTTGCACCCATTCCTCGGCCCTGGCGGCGCGGCTGGCGCTGGGCGATTCGCCGCTCGAGGCCGCACGGGCCGCCCGCGTGATCGCCTCGGAGGCCGTCGCCAACGGTCTGCGCGATCTCGGGGCGGGCGCCGGACCCGTGGACGTGCTCGGCGCGGTCAAGCCGGCTCCCGACGCGGGCCGACAGGCATAATCGACGCATGAAGCTGCTTCGCATGACTCCGGGGAAGGGGGACGTGCTGCTCGCGGAGGGCGATCCCGACGTGGCGGAGGACGAGGAGCGCCTGATCGAGGAGTTCCGCCGCCAGCTCGATCTGGGGATGTGGGCGGCGGTGCCGCATGAGGGCCCGGGAGGCCGGCGCGAGGCGACCATGGTCCGCGACTTCTCCGAGATACCCGTGGGGGCCGAGCGGGTCATCTTCTTCCCGCAGGCGGCCGGCGGCTGATGGCTGCCCCCCAGGTGAGGGATCCGGCGGCGGAGCGCCGGGCGGAGGGGAGGGCCCGGGAACTGCTGCGCTCGACCGCCGGCGACGAGGCGCTCGAGATGTACGAGCGGCTCGGGTTCCTCTCGTTCGAGCATGCGGGCGGCGAGTACGGCTACCTGATCTACCCGCACCGGCCGATCGTCGGCTACGACGCGCGCAGCGGTGAGCTGCTCGCCGAGTACTGCGTGCGCTTCCTCGACGGCTCCGATCCCGAGGCGGGGGAGAGGCTGCCCGACGCCGATGACGTTCTCGCCAAGTGGCTCGCGCTCAGGATGGACGAGCGGCACACGCTTGGCACCGCCAACGTCCACCCGCTGGGTCGCCAGCTCGATCCGGCGATGGTGCGCCGCGATCTCGCCGCACTGCAGACCTGGAAGGCGAGCGCATGAGCACCCCCGCGCGCGAGGCGGCGAAGACGAACGGCGCCCCGCGGCCGCGCTCGAGCCAGGTCTTCGATGGTCCCGAGCGCGCCTTCGCCCGGGCGTACATGAAGGGGATCGGCTTCGGCGACGACGACCTCAGCCGCCCGACCATCGGCATCGCCAACACCTGGATCGAGGCGATGCCCTGCAACTTCCACCTGCGCGGGCTCTCCGAGCACGTCAAGGAGGGCGTCCGGGCGGCAGGCGGCACCCCGCTCGAGTTCAACACGATCGCGATCTCCGACGGGATCACGATGGGCACGCAGGGCATGAAGACCTCGCTCGTCAGCCGCGAGGTGATCGCCGACTCGATCGAGCTGACCGCCCGCGGCTACCAGTTCGATGCCGTGATCGCGCTCTCGGGCTGCGACAAGACGATCCCCGGTTGCGTGATGGCGCTCGCCCGGCTCGACATCCCCTCCCTGATGCTCTACGGCGGCTCGATCCTGCCGGGGCGCTGGCGGGGCAAGGACGTGACGATCCAGGACGTCTTCGAGGCGATCGGCAAGCACGCCACCGGTGAGATGTCCGACGACGACCTCTACGAGCTCGAGGGCTGTGCGAGCCCCGGCGCCGGCGCCTGCGGAGCGCAGTTCACAGCCAACACGATGGCGTCCGCGTTCGAGGTGATGGGCATCAGCCCGATGGGCTCGAGCATGGTTCCCGCCGTGGCCGGCGCCCGCGAGCAGCTCGCTCGCGAGTGCGGTGAGCTGGGCATGCGGGTCCTCGCCGACGACCTGCGGCCCAGCCGCCTCATCACGAAGGAGTCGCTCGAGAACGCGATCGCGACGGTCTGCATGTCCGGCGGCTCCACCAACGGCGTCCTCCACTTGCTCGCCGTCGCCAATGAGGCCGGCATCGCGCTGACGATCGACGACTTCGACCGGATCTCCGAGCGCACGCCGCTGCTGGGCGACCTGAAGCCGGGCGGCCGCTTCGTCGCGAAGGATCTCTTCGAGGCCGGCGGCGTGGGTGTCCTCGCCAAGCGGCTCGATGAGGCCGGTGTGCTCCACCGCGAATGCATCACCGTCACCGGCAGGACGATCGGCGAGGAGGCGGATGCGTCACAGGAGACGCCCGGGCAGGAGGTCGTCCGCCCGCTCTCGGATCCGCTCAAGCGCACCGGGGGACTCGTGATCCTCCGCGGCAACCTCGCGCCGGAGGGCTGTGTGGTCAAGGTCGCGGGCGAGGAACGCCGCAAGCACACCGGGCCGGCGCGGGTCTTCGGCTCCGAGGAGGAGTGCTTCGCGGTCGTCGAGAAGCAGGGCATCGAGCCCGGCGACGTCGTCGTGATCCGCAACGAGGGTCCCTCCGGCGGCCCAGGGATGCGGGAGATGCTCCAGGTGACGGCCGCGCTCGTCGGCGAGGGCATCGGGGACCAGGTCGCGCTGCTCACCGACGGTCGCTTCTCCGGTGCGACGCATGGCCTGATGGCCGGTCACGTCGCCCCCGAGGCGATCCGGGGCGGCCCCATCGCCGCCGTCCAGGACGGCGATCTGATCACGATCGACATCGACGCCCGCCGCCTCGACGTCGACCTTCCCAAGGAGGAGATCGCGAGGAGGGTGGACGCCTACCAGGCGCCCGAGCCCCGCTACGCGCGCGGCGTCATGGCGAAGTACGCCGCGGTCGTCTCCTCGGCCTCCGAGGGCGCCGTCACCGGCTAGTCGAGATGCACGGGACGATCGGCGGCCTCGAGGAGGGCGGGTGGCCCGAGGTCTTCCCGAGGGAAACGGCCGTCGTCGTCACCGTGCGCGACGGCCGGGTGGTGCACATGCAGGGGTATATGGACCAGGCCGCGGCCCTGGAGGCGGCCGGGTTTGGGTCTGAGGCGCCCGCTAGCTGAGGATGCCCTCGCGGACCAGGAACTTCTCGACGACCCTGTTGAAGCGCACCGGCCGCTCGATCTGCGGGACGTGGCCGCAGCGGTCGAAGATGACGAGCTCCGCGTTGTCCCCGATCCGCTTTCTGTAGGAGAGGGCGGCCGGAACGGGGACCACCCGGTCGTTGCGCCCCCAGATGATCAGCGTCGGCACCCCGATCTCCTCGAGCCTGTCCCGGATGTCGTAGCCGACCAGGTTCCTCATCGAGTCGAAGTACCCGGGGCTCTGCAGGGCCGGGACGACGTTCTCCCAGAGAACCTCCCGCCGCAACATGTTGGGATCGTCGAAGACCCCGCCAAACAGTCGCCGGCGGAACCTCGGCCGCCGGATGCTGGACATCTGAAACCGCAGTACGACCGGCGCTGCCGCCCGGCCCATGCGAGCGACCACCTCGGCCGGCTCGCGGCGGGCCCGGGCCCAGGTGATCCCTGCGGCGGACACCAGGGTCAGGTCATCGACCCGCTCGGGCTCGGTGATCGCGACCTCGGTGGCGATGAACCCGCCCATCGAGTTCCCGACCAGGGAGCAGCGACCGACCCCGAGGCGTTCGCAGAAATCGCGCAAGAAGCGGCCGTAGGCGGGGATCGTGATCTCCCACGGCGGCATCGGGCTCGCCCCGAATCCGGGCAGGTCGAGCGCGACCACACGATGTGTGCGAGCGAAGTGAGGGATGTTCTCAAGCCAGTTCTGCCAGCACCCAGAGAGGCCGTGGACGAACAGGAGCGGCGGGCCCTCGCCGATCTCGACGTAGTTCACCCTCGCCCCGACTATGTCCACCTGCCGCAGGTGCTCATGCCAGTCGATCCGCAGCCACTCGGGGTCGGGATCGCCGTAGGGATCCGGCCCGTCGGAGGGCGTGGCGGGGGGCAGCTCGATCCTCCCGGTGGCCAGCTTCACCGCGAATGCCGTGTCCGACGCGATCCTGCGGAGCTCGTCCCGGACGGGATGCTCCTCCCGGCTGGGCGTTTCCACGCTCATGCGTGGCCCAGTAGCTCGAGGATCGGGGTCTCGCGGTTCTGGCGGTCAGGCACGGGCGGGGCCACTCAGGCACGAAACGTACCGATAGGACCCGGTTGTATCCGGTGTCTCACTGGCGAACAACTGGTGAACAGATCGGCAAAGCGTTGCCGTGAAGCGAAACCGGATCGGCGTCTCGTTTGGGTCCATGACGACGAAGAAACGCGAGCGCGAAGACGGCGGCGACGGCGCGCCATGTGTTACGTGAGCGCCCTACCCCGACAGCCCGGCGGCTTCGAGAGCATCCTGCTCCGTCGAATATTCGTCATAGCGCAGGACCCTGCCGGCTCGCATCGTCCAGACGACACCTCGCACGTGCTCCACCCAAGTCCCACTGCCCTTCATCTTGCCTCGCTCGCGAAGGATGCCGACGACGCGGTCGTCCGCTGCCTCCACGAGGTTGGCCACCTCGAACTCGTAGTCGTCGTAGGCCGAGGTCCATTCGCTCATCAGCTCGAGTACCCCGTCGAGGCCCTGGTAGACGCGGGGGTTCAGATCCGTGCGGGTCACATCGAATTCAAAGGCGGGATCGAGGAGTTGTGCGCCCGCATCAAGATCGCCCTGGGCCAACGCATCCGCGCAAGACCGGACGATCTCGACGTTCTCCTCCGACATCGCCTACTCCCGCAGCTCAGCCGGGGGACTATCAGTATCGGCTTCTCGTGGCCGCTCTACTGGCACCGGGGCGGATACGGTCAGCGAGCGCTTCCCGTACAGCCTCTCGTAGACCTCCCTCTCGCTCCCATCCCGGTAGAGGTCTTGCCCCTTCCGCGCTTCGCCCGCCTGGCGTGGTCGCAGCACCATCACCCACCCGAGGGCAATGACGGCAACTCCGAGCAGAATGAGGCCGATCAGCACCAGCACGGTGCTGATCTTAGGCACCGGGGCGGAGTCGGTAAGGGAAGGTCAGCACACCGCCGATTGAGCGACGGTGCGCGCCCTGATGTGAGCGGCCACTCCGAAAGCCCGGCGGCTCGAGGCCTCATCCTGCGGAGCTCCGCCGCTCGGCTACCTGCAGGTGACGTTCGTGCACTGCACCGGGTTGCCGTTGCCGCTGGCGCGGTTGCCGCCGCCATCGACCACCCCTGCGACGGCTTCGATCCCCAGGTCGCCGTTGTTGACGGCGGTGTTCGCGCGGATGATCGTTCCGGGGGCATCGACGTCGATGCCGTCATCTCCTGCCCCGGTCGCCAGGTTGCCTTGGACGAGCGTATTGGTGGCGGCCGACGCCACCGCGATCCCGTCGATACCACCGCTGACGTTGTTCTTGCGCACGAGGTTGGCATCGCCCCGCGGCACGGAGATCCCGACGCGACCCGAGACGTCGTTGTGCTCGACGCGATTGCGGTCGCCGGCGATCAGCAGCTCGCCCTGCGCTTCGTTGCGCTCGATCACGTTTTCGTCGGAGGAGGCCATGTCGATCGCACCTCCGCCAAAAGTCTCGCCGAACGTGTTGCGCGAGATCTCGTTTCGGTGAGCGCCGCTGCCGACTATCCCGCCGACTATCCCGCCGACCCGGCTCCGAGTAACGGTATTGCCGACCGAGTCCCAGATCACGATCCCCCTCCCGTCGCCGCCGGCGAGGCTGTCCACGATCCGGTTGTGGTCGGAGCCGTCCGCGAGTCGGATCCCGTCACCCTGGTGAACGGCGATTCCCCCGTCGACCGAGCTCCGGGAGATCTGGTTGCGGTCCGAGGCCGAAAGCAGGAGCGCCGGATCTCCCCCGCCGATCGTGCTGCTGTCGAGCTCGTTGCGATGGGAGTTGGAGAGCAAGATCCCGACCCCCGGTTGGTTCATTGGGCGCGGAAAGCCGGCGATCGTAAGCCCGTCCAGGGCGCTCTCGTCGACATCGACCAGCGCCACGCCGACGGCAACGCCGTTGGGCCGGATCGTCCCGTCGAGGATGCGCACGCCGTCGTAGCCGCCGCGATCGTCGATTACGGCCGTCCCCGCGCAGTCGGCCTCGCACGCGGTCGAGATCGTGTGGCCGTTGAGATCGAGCGTGATCCGGTGGGCTCCGATCGTGAGCGCCGACGAAGTGCCGGAGAGGTCGGCACAGTCGAGGTCGCTGTCGATCGTCGTGTCCTCGGTGATCACCTCACCGCAGCTCACCTGGTCGGCGCGCGTCTGGGTAGCGGACGCCGGGGTGGCGAGCATCGCCGCAAGGCACAACGTGGTGACGGTGCCCGCTGCGATCTTCTTGCGCATCGTTCCTCTCCTTCCCCCTTGCCGTTCCAATGCGCTTGCTCAGAGCCTACTCAGAACAGTGCGTCGTTTCTAGAGCGAGGGGAGGGTGTCGATCCCGGTTCCCACGCTCGGTAGACCGCCGAGGGACCCCCGAGCGATCGAGATTCTTGAGCGGATCGCCAGGGACCGAACTCCTGCCCGACAAGCCGGGTCAGGGCGACGCCGGCGCTGCTCGAGCTGGGCGAGGAACGGAGCGCGGAGCCTGGCTCTTCGCCGATCTGGACGAAGTCAGGCCGCGCCACCACCGGGTGACTGATCAGACCGGATTGTCGCTCGTGATCCGCAACCACCCCGATGCGTCGTTGAAGCCCGGATT
>DATIDP010000070.1:0-35082 GCA_035456265.1 Solirubrobacterales bacterium
CGCCCGTCGTCCAGACATCGTCGACGAGCAGGACGGCGGCCGGCGCGTCACCATCGAGCCAGACCCTCGGCGGCGCAGAGAGCCGCTCGGTTCTGCGCCGTCCCACCTGGCGGCGACCGCTGCTCCGCCGCAGGCAGTCGCAGAGTCGGAGCCCGGCACGACACGAGACCGCGATCGCCAGCTCCTCGGCCGGGTCGAAGCCCCGCCAGCGCCGCCGCCAGGGGCCCGCCGGCACGGGCACGACCGCCGGCGCCGCCGGCTCCGCCTCGATCCCAGGCGCGTGCGAGAGCTCACGAGGGGGCAGCACGCGCAGCATCGCCTCCGCCGCCACGGCGGCCAGTGCGAGGCGGCGCCCGAACTTGAGCCCGTGGACCAATCGCCGCGCCACGCCGTGGAAGGGCGACGCTGAGACCGCCAGGTCGATTCCCGGCGGGCCGGGTTCCAGGACCCGGGGCGCCGCCGCGAGCTCACCGGCGCAGCGTTCGCACAGCACCTCTCCCGCCTGGCGGGCCGAGCCACAGGCGGGACAAAGCGGCGGCGCGACCAGCGAGGCGAGCTGTTCGACCAGGATCGAACCGATGGACCGATCGTCCAGCGCGGGGCGAAACGAGAGGCGCGCGCATGGTCAAGGAAGTAGGGTCAGCGCACGACATCTGCAATAGGGGGCGCACGACCGAGGGGAGTCAGAGCGATGGGACGATTCGACATCAGCCCTGAGGTGGCCGAGGAGTGGCGTGGCAAGTACCGCTCCTCCGTCGAGCCTCACGTGGACGGAGAGGTCCTCGCCGTCGGGGCCTTCCGGCCCACCGGCGCCGGGACGAAGATGGCGATCAGCAAGTTTCAGCTTGGAGCGTTGGCTTACGGGGCTGCGCACAAGCTCGGCAAGAGCAAGGCCGGCGGCCTGCCCGGGCAGTTCGTGCTCGCAGTCACCCCGGACCGCCTCTATGCCTTCAAGTACAAGTCCGGCCGCAACGGGATCACGATCAAGGAGGAGGCGGCGTCCTGGGAGAGGACCGGCCTCAAGGTCGATACGGATCGTCGCCAGACCACGACCCGGCTCACGCTCGAGTTCCCGGACGGCGAGAAGATCGTCTGCGACCAGGAGGGCCTCGGCGACAACCCCTGGGCGGACGACGTGATCCGGGCCCTCACATAACGGGTTGCTGCTCGGCTTCGCCTGCGGAGCACCTCGCATCTAGCCGAACCTCCCCGGCTCGCCCATGGCGGGCATCGGGGGACGGTCGGCGGTGAATCAGCCGAGCGGCCGGTCCGGATCGATGCCGTAGAGCCCGCCGACTATGAGGGCGCCTGCCGGCACCTCGGCGCCCGGGAGGACGACGCAGTCGCGGAGCATCGCGCCCGCGCCGAGGCGGCAGTTCTCGCCGACCACGACGGGCCCATGCAGGTTCGACCCGACCCCGACCTTGGACCCCGCGCCGATCAGGACCGGAGCCCTCACCTTTGCCGCGTCGATGTCGGAGCCCTCGCCGGCGTGGATGCCGTCGGACACCTGGGGCTCTCGCGGGCGGATCCCGACCTTTCCGGCGAGCGCGTCAATGTTCCCGTTGACGTACTCGCCGACCGAGCCGATGTCGTTCCAGTACGCGTCGATCTCGTGGGAGTAGAAGGGGATGTCCCCGTCCAGCAGCGAGGGGAAGACGTCCATCGCCCAGTCCACGAACCCCGGCGGCTGGTCGTCGTCGCCCGCCGGGCTCTTCTGGTCGGCCGGCGGGAAGTGATCGAAGATCTCCCTGCGGAACATGTAGATGCCGCAGTTGGCGAGGTCGGAGAGCGCCTCGGCCGGCTGCGGCTTCTCCTGAAAGCCGTGGATTCGCCCCTCCTCGTCGGTGATCGCCACTCCGAACTGCGTGGTGTCGTCCACCCGCTTGGTCGCCAGCGTGGCTATCGCACCGCGCTCGGCGTTGGCCTCGTGCGCGGCCCGCATGGCGCCCAGGTCGATGTCCGTGAGGGCGTCGCCGGAGATGATCAGGAAGGAGTCGGTCTCGGAGAGGAAGTCACGGACCTTTCCGACTCCGCCCGCGGTCCCGAGGGGCTCGGGCTCCTCGCTGTAGCTGATCTCGAGGCCGAAGTCCGAGCCGTCGCCGAGGACCTCCCGGATCTGCTCGGGCAGATAGGAGAGGTTGGTGACGACCTCCCCGAAGCCGTGTCCGGCGAGCAGCTCGGCGATCCACGCGACGATCGGGCGGTTGAGCACCGGAGCTACGGGCTTCGGCATCACGTACGTGAGCGGCCGCAGCCGCGTGCCCAGCCCCGCCGCCAGGATCATCGACCTCATACGCGCCAGATTCTCAGATCAGCCGCGTCGCTTCTTCTTGCCCGTTTTCTTCTTGCACTTCTTGGGCTTGTGCTTCTTCTTCTTCGACTCCGCGGCACGCTTCTTGCCCTTGCGCTTCCTCCTGCACTTCTTGCCCTTCTTGCCCTTCGGGCAGGCGCATGCCTTGCGCGGAGCCCTCTGGCAGGCGGGCGCCGCCGCGGAGGCGGAGCCGACGATCCGGAACACCGTGCTGGTGTTCATCACGTAGAGGTTGCAGGCGGAGTCCTGGCCGAAGGAGCGGGCGCTCGAGAGGGCGTCGCGGGCGCTCTCGGCGCGGTCACCGCCAGCCGCGGGCACGCCGAGCTGGATGGAGCGGAGCTGGGCCGTGCAGAGATCGGCGTACAGGTAGCGGCCGAGGATCTCCGGCGCCTGGCTGCCGCGGTAGACGTAGCCGCCGATGATCGCGCAGCCGTAGGCGTCGTTGCCCGGGTCGGCGGGCGTCGCGTCGCTGTGGGGATAGTCGAAGACCGGATCGACGAAGGAGCCGCCGCAGCCTCCCGGCCCGGAGCTGAAGCCCTCGCGACAGGGCCAGCCGTAGTTCGCGTCCCGTCCCCCGCCCGTCGATGCGGGGGAGAAGTCGATCTCCTCGCGTGAGACCTCGCCGACGTCTCCGATGATCAGGTCGCCGGTCAGGTGATCGAATGAGAAGCGGAACGGATTCCGCAGGCCGAGCGCCCAGGTCTCCTGGGTGGTCCCTGGGACGCCGGCGAACGGGTTCGACGGCGGAATCCCGTGTACGCCATTGCCCGCGCCGTGCGGGTCGATGCGGAAGACCTTGCCGTACGGGTTGTCGGACTGCTGGGCGTTGGCGCTGTTCGCGTTGTCCCCGACCGTGGTGTAGAGGTAGCCGTCGGGGCCGAATTGGAGCTGCCCGCCGTTGTGGTTGCTGGCGCTGTGGCTGAAGCTCCAGACCGTACGGCGGGAGCCGGGATCGGCGAGATTGGGGTTCGAGCTGACGTGGAACTCATCCACGTGGACGCTGCCCTGGGCGCCGCCGGAGTTGGTGCCGTCGCCCGTGTAGTAGACGTAGAACAGGCCGTTCGAGGCGTAACTGGGATCGAACGCCATCGAGAGCAGGCCGCGCTCGCCGTCCGTCGTCGTCAGCGTGTGGATGTCGAGGAACTGGGTGACCGTGCCGTCGTGCAGGACCTGGACGTAACCGGGGCGCTCGACGACGAAGAGCCGCGGATCACCCGGCGGCGAGGTGGCGAAGATCGGCTGGTCGAAGCTCGGCCCGATGGAGTGCAGGCCGAGCGCCGAGGCGCGAGCCGGCGCGAGGGCCAGCAGGGCGAGGCATCCCACGAGCAACGCGAGGCGGACCCTGGCTCCCATCGCGCCGAATCATGCCCGATGAGCGGGCGTCCGAGTCGGCCGCTGGACGGATCTAGGGCCGCCCGCTGCGGCTAGTAGCGGTAGTGATCCCCCTTGTAGGGGCCCCCGACCGGCACGCCGAGGTAGGCGGCCTGCTCCGGGCTCAGCTCGGTGAGCTCGACCCCGAGCGCGTCGAGGTGCAGACGGGCGACCTTCTCGTCCAGGTGCTTCGGCAGCACGTGGACCTCCTTGCCGTAGGCCTCCGCCTTGCTGAAGAGCTCGATCTGGGCGATCACCTGGTTGGTGAACGAGTTCGACATCACGAAGCTCGGGTGCCCGGTCGCGTTCCCCAGGTTCAGCAGCCGGCCCTCGGAGAGGACGATGATCGAGTGGCCGTCGGGGAAGCGCCACTCGTCGACCTGCGGCTTGATGTTGATGCGCTCGATGCCCTCCGCACGCTCCAGCCCCGCCATGTCGATCTCGTTGTCGAAGTGGCCGATGTTGCCGACGATCGCCTGGTGCTTCATCTGCCGCATGTGATCGACCGTGATCACGTTCTTGTCGCCGGTCGCGGTGATGAAGATGTCGCCCTCCGAGACGACGCTGTCGAGCCTCTTCACCTCGAGACCGTGCATCGAGGCCTGGAGGGCGCAGATCGGGTCGATCTCGGTGACCACGACCTTGGCCCCCTGGCCGCGCAGTGACTCGGCGCAGCCCTTGCCGACGTCGCCGTAGCCGCAGACCACGGCGGTCTTGCCGGCGATCATCACGTCGGTGGCACGATTGATGCCGTCGATCAGCGAGTGGCGACAGCCGTAGATGTTGTCGAACTTCGACTTGGTGACCGAGTCGTTGACGTTGATTGCCGGGAAGAGCAGCGTGCCGTTCGCCTGGCGCTCGTACAGCCGGACGACACCCGTGGTCGTCTCTTCGGTGACGCCCTTGATGCCCTCCGCCATCTCCGTGAAACGGCGCGGCTCGGCCTTGAGGCTCTCGCGCAGCACGTGGAGGATCACCTTCTCCTCCTCGGAGCCGGCGGTCTCATCGGCGGGGACCTCGCCCGCGACCTCGTACTCGGCACCGAGGTGGACGAGCAGGGTGGCGTCGCCGCCGTCGTCCAGCAGCATGTTCGGGCCCGTCTCGCCGTTGGGTCCCGGCTCGGGCCAGGTCAGCGAGTGTCCGATGCACCACCAGTACTCGGGGAGCGTCTCGCCCTTCCAGGCGAAGACGGGAACGCCCTGCGGATCGGCCGGGGTCCCCTCGGGGCCGACGACGACCGCGGCGGCGGCGTGGTCCTGGGTCGAGAAGATGTTGCAGCTGGCCCAGCGGACCTCGGCGCCGAGGGCGGTCAGCGTCTCGATCAGAACCGCCGTCTGGACCGTCATGTGCAGCGAGCCCGTGATCCGCGCCCCCTTCAGCGGCTTTGACTCGGCGAACTCCGCGCGGGTCGCGATCAGACCCGGCATCTCGTGTTCGGCGAGCCGGATCTCCTTGCGGCCGAACTCGGCCAGCGATAGATCGGCGACCTTGAATTCGAGGCCGGTGGACGTCGGGGCGGTCGTGGCCGTGCTCATACGGTGGCTGCTCTCCTGGGTCGAGGTTCGAGGACGATCAAGGCTAACGGGGATACCGTCCGGGCATGGATGAGGGCATCCGGATCGCCGAGGATACGATCATTCCCCTCGAGGAGATTCAGCTCCGGGCCAGCCGCTCCTCGGGCCCGGGTGGGCAGCACGCGAACGTCACGGCCTCGCGGATTGAGGCGGTATTCGAGCTGGAGAATTCCCAGGCGCTGAGTGACGAGCAGCGCGATCTGCTGTTCCGCAAGCTCGGCCCGCGCGTGAGCGCCGTCGCCCAGGACGCCCGCAGCCAGGCGCGCAACCGCGAGCTCGCCCTCGAGCGGCTGCGCGAGAAGCTCGCCGCCGGGCTGCGGCGCGCGAGGCCGCGCCGCCCCACGAAGCCGTCGCGGGCCGCGCGCGAGCGGCGTCTGGAGCAGAAGCGAAAAACCTCGCAGCGCAAGCGGGCCCGGGGGCGGCCGACCGAGGACGACTAGGAGGCTTCAGGCCGGCCGAGCTCGCGCTTGAAGGACTCGATGCTCTCGACCGGCATCGGGTCCACTCCGCGCGCGTTCGCGAGCTCGACCGAGACGAGGTCGCCGAGCAGGACGGCGTGCAGCAGGCGCTCGGTTCGCGTCTCCCCCTCGGTCTCAAGCCTGATGACAGCCGCGGCCCGCGGCTCGATCGCCTTCGCCGTCAGCTCGAAGCGCCTCCGCTCCCGAGGGTGCTGATCTCGGTCCTCGACGAGGACGGCCGCGAAGCGGTCATCGGCGCCCGACCAACCCTCGAGCTCGTTGTGATCCGCCTCCGGCAGGACTGCCGAATAGGCCGGGGACTTGGCGTTCTCGTTCACCTGCGTCTTCCAGCGGTAGGCCACCGGGGCGGTGAGGTCGCTGCCGAAGATCACCGGGACGGCGTCGCCGATCTGCTCCGCGATCTCGGTCGCCCGTGACTCGGCGCCGGCGACGGCCCCGCTGAGATGGGAGGCTGCCCCGTCGATCTCGGTGTTGATGCGGGGGCCCGCCAGCGCCAGCGCGGCGAGCTCGGCCGCGACGCAGAACGTGTAGCCGACGGCGGCGCGGGGCTGGAGTCCGGCCGGAAGGCCGATCACCGGCACCCCATCCCGGCGCGCGGCCTCGGCGAGCTCACCGCCGGTGGTCGCCACCAGGCGCTGTGCGCCCACGGCCTCGGCGGCGGCGTAGCAGGCGAGGGTCTCCTCCGTGTCGCCCGAGTAGCTCGAGCAGAGCACGGCCGAGCCGGGCGGCGCCCAGGACGGCAGCTCGTAGCCACGAGCGACCAGCATCGGCTTGGTGAGGCGGTCGAAGAGCGCCGCGGCGGCGAGGTCTCCGCCGATCGCCGATCCCCCCATGCCGCAGACGAACGCCGCGGGCGCCTCCATCGTCGGGGCGCGCGCGGTCTCGATCCGCCAGAGAGCATCCCGCAGGTGCTCCGGCAGCGCCTTGACAGCGTCGAGCATGGATCCGCCGATCACGTTCATCATCAAACGGGTCGCTCCTCGGCTGCGCCTGCGGAGCGCCCTCGCATCACACCCTCCTCCGCGGCGACGCTCTCCCCCTCGCCGATCACGGCGCCGTCGAGCTGCGCCCCCGGCTCGACCGTCACGCCGCCGCTCAGAATGCTGTTCACCAGGCGCGCGCCCCGGCCGACGTTGCAGCCGTCGAGGAGGACGGAGCGCTCGATCACAGCATCCGGTTCGACCTTGGAATCGCTGCCCACGACACAGGGAGCGCGAAGCTCGGCGTCCGAGGAGACCGCACAGCCCTCCCCCACCATCATCGGCTCCTCGAGCCGGTCGCCGACCACTGTCTCCACCCGTCCCTCGAGGATGTCCCAGTTCGCCTCGAGGAACCGCTCGGGGGTCCCGATGTCGATCCAGTACCCCTCGAGCCTGATCCCGTAGAGGCCGTCGCCGATCAACTGCGGAAAGACCTCGCGCTCGATCGAGACCGCCCGGTCCGGCGGAATGCGGTCGAGCACCGAGCGCTCGAGCAGATAGGCGCCGGCGTTGATCTCGTCGGTGTCGATCTGGTCGGGCGTCGGCTTCTCGAGGAACTCCGTGACCTCGCCGTCGTCCTCGCGATGCACCAGCCCGTAGCCCGACGGGTCGTCGACCGGATAGAGGGCGATGGTCGCCCGTGCGCCCGTGCGCTCGTGCTGCTCGATCAGCGCCGTCAGGTTCAGATCGCAGAGCACGTCCCCGTTCAGCACGAGGAAGCGGTCGCCGAGCATGTCCTCCGCGAAGCGGATCGCGCCCGCGGTCCCGCGGGCATCGGGCTCCTCGGCGTAGCGAATCTCGACGCCGGGCTCGAGCTCGGCGAGGGCGCTCCGCATGCCCTCGGCGAGGTGGCCGCAGGAGACGACCACGTCATCCACGCCGTGCCGCACGAGCCAGTCGATCACGTAGGCGACGTGTGGCCGTCCCGCCAGCGGCAGGACCGGCTTGGGGACGGTGTAGGTGAGGGGGCGCAGCCGGGTCCCCTCGCCGCCGGCCAGGATCAGAGCCTGCACATCAACGCTCCGCGTCCTCAGCTTCGCTTCCGGACGCTACGCGAGTAACCACGGTTCGGTCGCCTGCGCTCGGCCGACCGATCGCCTCGTAGGTGATGCCGGCGTCGCGGATGGCCTTCGGGTCCAGGAAGTTGCGGCCGTCGACCAGCAGCGGATTCGCCATCCGCTGGGCGACCTCGGCCCAGTCGAGCTCCGCGAACTCGGGCCACTCGGTGACCAGCACCGCTGCATCGGCGCCCTCCAGGGCGTCCATCGCCGAGTCCGACATCTCGACTCCGGGCAGCAGCTCTCGGGCCCGCTCCCGGGCGATCGGGTCAAAGGCGGCCACCGTGGCACCCTCGCCGTTCAGCCGCGCAGCGAGGACGAGGCTCGACGCCTCGCGCATGTCGTCCGTGTCCGGCTTGAACGCCAGGCCGAGCAGCGCCACCCGCGTGCCGACCAGCGAGTCGAGGTGCTTGGAGATCTTCGCCATCACCCGGCGCTTCTGCAGCTCGTTCACTTCGATCACCGAATTGAGGAGCTGGAAGTGGTAGCCCGAGTTGCCGGCGAGGATCTTGAGGGCCTGGGTGTCCTTCGGGAAGCAGCTCCCGCCGAAGCCGAGCCCGGCGTTGAGGAACCGCGAGCCGATCCGGGGGTCGAGTCCCATCCCTCGCGAGACCTCGATGACGTCTGCCCCGACCTCGTCACAGACGTTCGCGATCTCGTTGATGAAGCTGATCTTCGTCGCCAGATAGGCGTTCGAGGCGAGCTTGATCATCTCGGCGCTCGAGAGGTCGGTGCGCACGATCGGAGCGCCGAGGGGCTCGTAGACGGCCTCGACCGCATCGGCGGCCCAGCCGTCGTCCGCGTCCGCCCCGATCACCACCCGATCGGGCTCCAGGACGTCCTTGACGGCGCTGCCCTCCTTGAGAAACTCGGGGCACGAGACGTAGGCGAGCTCCGGCGCCTCACGCCGGATCGCCGTGCCGGTGCCGACCGGCACGGTGCTCTTCATCACGAGCGCCCTGTCGCCCGGCTCTCCGATCTCCTCGACGGCCCGATGAACCGCGGTCAGGTCGGCGTCGCCGGAGTAGGTCGGCGGCGTCTGCACGCAGACGAAGATCAGACGCGGCCCGTCGAGCAGCTCGGACATCTCGGTCGTGAAGACGAGCCGCTCGCTGTTGCGCTGGATCAGCTCCGGCAGGCCGGGCTCGTGGATCGGCAACTCCCCGCGCCGGAGGGACTCCACCTTCTCGGCGACGATCTCCCTGACGACGACCCGGTGGCCGAGCTCCGCGAAGCAGGCAGCGGTCACCAGGCCGACCCAGCCGGCCCCGACGACGCCGATCGGTTCCTTCTCGCTCACGCTTCCTCCCTCGGAATGATCGCCGGATTCGCTCGCCTAGGTGCCCCGGAGCTGCCGGAAGCTCTGGGCGATCTTCAGCATGTCCGCGTTCGACACGGTCTCGATGTAGGAGTTCGAGAGCCAGAAAGAGCCCTGGTCGGTCTGCCAGGCGACCATTCTCAGCCGGTCGCCGTCGTAGAAGAGCTTGTAGTCGCGATCACCGATCGTCTTCTCGTCGGTCGGGTTGTCGAGGATCGGCGGGTCCTTCCAGCGGGTTCCCATGAACCCGTAGTAGTCGCCGATCGTCGGAAGCGAGAAGACCCACTTGTACGCCGCGCGCTCGGAGTGAGGCGGCGACTGATCGCCCTTCCCGTTGATCTTGTAGGCGCGCGGCTTCTGCGCATAGTCGCTGCCGACCTCCAGCTGGGTCGGGTAGTAGATGGGGACCTTCAGCTTGCGAGCCCTGATCCCCTGGGCCAGCTGCTTGCCGTAGCTCGTCCGGACGAGGTTCGTCGCGGCGGCCTCCTTGTGCTTCGGGGCGGCGGGCTTTGGCTTGGTGGCATCCGGCGCCTGCTCCGGGATGACCTTCTGGTCCGGCTTCGCAGTCGAGCCCTGCGGGCCCGGGGTGCTCTCGCTGCCGAGGAACTGGTTCACGGCCGTGTGGATCTCGTCGGGGGACGCGGTGACGTAGGACGGGCCCAGATGCCCCTCGAAGTGGATCTCCTTGATCTGCGCGCCGCGGAGATCGAAGAACAGCCGCAGCACCCGCAGCATCTCCTCCGCCGAGCCGATGTCCGAGGAGGTGTAGGTCGTGAAGATCTTGACCAGCTTCTTGCGGTCCTCGATCAGGCGCTCCGGGGGGACCTTGGCACGAGCCTCGCGCAGGAAGGCCTGCTGGCGAGCCGACCGGACGATGTCGTTGTCGGTGTGCCGGTAGCGGACGAACGAGAGCGCGTCGAACCCGCAGAGGGCCTGGTAGCCGGGCTGGAGGTTGATCTCGGCGTAGTCCGAGGAGCTGGCGTAGGGCCCGTTCTGGTGGTAGTAGCGGTGGTCGACGTCCACGTAGACGCAGCCGATCGCGTTCACCGCCCGGGCGAACCCGGTGAAGTCGACGTTCACGAGGTGGTTGATCTGCAGGCCGGTCAGCTGCTTGACCGTGCGCAAGGTCAGCTTCGGGCCGCCGAACGAGTAGGCGGCATTGAGCTTGTCCGTGCCGACCCCCGGGATCTCGACCTTGAGGTCCCGAGGCAGGGAAAGCAGCGCGATCGCGTCGCGATCCGGATCCAGCCGCAGCAGCATCGTCGTGTCCGAGAGGCCGAACTTTCCGCTGATCTCCTGGTTCCGCTTGTCCGAGCCGATGATCAGGATCGTCTGCGGTCCCGAGGTGGTCGTCCTGGTCAGGAACGGGTCCACTCCCTCGATCACGCTGTGGTTCCTCAGCGCGTTGGCGATGTCGGACAGGTAGAGGATCAGGCTTGCCGAGGTCGCCGCCGCGATCGAGGCGACGATCACGAAGGACGCCGTCAGGAAGCGCAGCCAGATCGGAAAGCGGACGTGCTCGCGGACGGCCTTGAAGCCCGAGGTCGTCGCCGAGCCGACCTTCTCGAAGCTGGAGGTGATCGCCGAGCCGGCCTTCTGGATGACCGTGGGCTCGTCGGCGCTCGCCTCGGCGGCCTCGAGGCCCTCCCACTCCTGGGTCGGAGCGGACACGACCTCGGCGAGCCTATCCTCTTCGGAGAGCTTCGGCTCCGCCTCCTCGTCGACGTCCTCGACGTCCTCGTCGCCCCCGTCCTCGTCGGCGTCGACGTCCGACTCCTCCAGATCATCGTCGCCGGGCTCCTGATCGCCCAGGTCCTCATCGGGGTGCTCGTCGCGGGGCGATTCCTCCTCCGGCGCGTCGCTCGGCTCCCGGTCGGCTTCCCCGTGGAGCTCGTCGCCGACGTTGAACTCCTGGGTGTCGTCCGGGCGCTGCCCCTCGTCGCGCTGCCCGTTTCCCTCCTCGCGCTCGGCGCTCACGCCGCCATCCCCGGGAAGCTCCTCACGAAGCCCTCCAGCGCCTGCCGGTAGCTCCCCAGGGAGGAGATCGACACCCACTCAGCGGGGCCGTGGTGGCCGTCGCCGATCGGGCCGAACTCGACCGCCGGCACACCCGCTGCGAGGAAGGAGACGGCGTCCGACGCCCCATCGCGACCGACGCTCATCACCCGCTCGGGGTGGTGCGGCGAGGCCGCCTCGCAGAGGCCCACCACATAGGGGGAGTCCGCCTCGACCACGGCAGGAGCGCGACGGAAGGTGGCGATCACGTCGGTGTCGGGAAGGCCGCCGACCTGCTCGAGGATCTCGTCCGGGTCCTGGTCGGGCAGGAAGCGGATATCGACGTCTATGACGCAGGTGTCGGGCACTTTGTTCAGGGCGTCGCCGCCCATGATCCGACCGAGATTGGTGGAGGGGCGATCGAACAGGGCGCTGCTGTGGCGTGCAAACGGTAGCGATTCGATGCCCCTGAATACCTCGACTGCCTTGACGACAGCGTTATCGCCGAGCCACGGCGTGGCGCCGTGCGCGGACCGCCCGCGAACCCGAAGTCGCATCGCGAGAACGCCCTTCGCCTGCACCCCGACCTGGAGGTTGGTCGGCTCGCCGGTGATCGCGAAGTCCCCGATGAAGCCGCTCGCCACCAGCGCGTCCGAGCCGCGGTTCTCCTCCTCCTCGGACTCCTCGTCCGAGACGATCCCGAGGCGCAGCCGCACCTCCTCCTGGTCGCGCAGGTCGCGCAGGACGAGGAGCATCGCCGCCAGGGCGCCCTTCATGTCGTAGGCGCCGCGCCCCACCAGACGATCGCCATTCACCTGCGGCGCGAACTGCTCGCGCCCGCCCGGGACGACGTCCATGTGGCCGTGCAGGAGGAGCGTCGGAGCGTCCGGCGGCCCGACCTCCGCCTTGGTCACAGGCAGCCCGCGCGCCTCGGTCTGGGCGGCCTCGATGTCGTTCGACTCGAGCCAGCCGCCGACGAATTCAGCGGCACGGCCGAGCCCCTCGGCGTTCGAGGTGTCGAAGGCGATCAGTCGCTTGGCGAGGGCCAACTCGTCCATGGCGCGACATCGTAGGTGCAGACGGCTCGCCCGCTGCGGGCGCTGCTTGCCGACGCGAAGCTAGGACCGAGACTCGGCCACTTCGAGGAACGCTTCGGCGCGGGCCTTGTCCTTCTCGGCCTGCGTGTGCGCGCCCGAGCCCTTCTCGGAGTCGCGCAGGCGCGCGTCGGCGTCCTCGATGCGGTTGCGCAGCTCGCCCGGATCGAGCTGGTCGGGCGGAATCGCCTCGGTCACCAGCACCGTCGCCCGGTTCGCGAAGACCTGCAGCCAGCCCTCCGCCTGCGCCCAGCGCCGCACGTCGCCGTCCGGCATGTGCAGGCGGAGCTCCGTCGGCTCGAGCCGCGCCAGGACCGGCACGTGATTCGCAAGGATGCCGATCTCGCCCACGGACGTCCGCGTGGAGACCTGCTCGACCTCGCCGGTGAAGACCTCGCCCTCCGGGGTGAGGAGGCGGACATCGACGTTGTGCTCAGTCATCGGTCGGACCGCGCTCTACGCGGCCTCCTCCTCGCCCTGGTCCTGGCCCTCGCTCCGATCCTGGTCCGCGGCCGATTCCTCCTGCTTTGCCTCTTGCTCGTCGGCCTCGGCCTGGGCGGAGTCCTCGGGCTCCTCCGCGCGCATCTTCTTGGCCGTCTCGACCACCTGGTCGATGGGGCCCTGCATGTAGAAGGCGCGCTCGGGGATGTCGTCGTGCTCGCCGTCGACGATTTCCTTGAAGCCGCGCACGGTCTCCGCGACCGGCACGTACTCGCCACTTCGCCCGGTGAACTGCTCGGCAACGAAGAACGGCTGGGAGAGGAAGCGCTGGATCTTCCGCGCCCTCGAGACCGTCTGCTTGTCCTCGTCGGAGAGCTCGTCGATGCCGAGGATCGCGATGATGTCCTGGAGCTCCTTGTAGCGCTGCAGCGTCTCCTGGACGCGGGTCGCCGTGTCGTAGTGCTCGACACCGAGTATGTCCGGCTTGAGGATGGTCGAGGTCGAGTCGAGCGGGTCAACCGCAGGGTAGATCCCCTGCTCCACGAGGGAGCGGGTCAGCACCGTCGTCGCGTTGAGGTGGGCGAACACCGACGCGGGTGCCGGGTCGGTGAGATCGTCGGCCGGGACGTAGATCGCCTGCACCGAGGTCACCGATCCTTCGCGAGTCGAGGTGATTCGCTCCTGGAGCTCCCCCATCTCGGTCTCGAGCGTCGGCTGGTATCCGACCGCCGAGGGCATCCGCCCGAGCAGCGCCGAGACCTCGGAGCCCGCCTGGACGAAACGAAAGATGTTGTCGATGAAGAGCAGCACGTCCTGGCCGCCCTGCTGGCGGAAATACTCCGCCATGGTCAGCCCGGAGAGGGCGACGCGCAGGCGCGCGCCCGGCGGCTCGTTCATCTGGCCGAAGACCAGCATCGTCTTGTCGATGACGCCGGACTCCTTCATCTCGAGCCAGAGGTCGTTGCCCTCGCGCGAGCGCTCGCCGACGCCGCAGAAGGCCGAGAGGCCCTCGTGCTCCTCGGCGATGTTCCGGATCAGCTCCTGGATCAGGACGGTCTTGCCCACGCCGGCGCCGCCGAACAGGCCGACCTTGCCGCCCTTCGCGTAGGGGGCGAGCAGGTCGACGACCTTGATCCCGGTTTCGAGGATCTCCTGGGACGGGGTCAGGTCCTCGACCTCGGGTGCCGGGCGATGGATCGGCCAGCGCTCCTCCACCTTCACGTCGCCGCCCTCGTCGATCGGCTCGCCCAGGAGGTTGAAGATCCGGCCCAGGGTCGCCTTGCCCACCGGCACGGTGATCGGCGAGCCGGTGTCGGTCGCCTTGTCGCCGCGCTTGACACCGTCGGTCGCGTCCATGGCGATCGCCCGCACGCGCTCGTCGCCGAGGTGCTGCTGCACCTCGCAGATCAGCCTGCCCTCGGTGCGGCCGCCCTGAGGCTGGACGTCGATTTCGAGCGCGTGGAAGATCTCCGGGACGTGGTCGGGGAAGGCGACGTCGATGACGACGCCCCTCACCTCCTCGACGCTGCCGACATTTCCGTTGGAACCTGCTCCGTTCTGGTCAGCCATTCGTCTCCTTCTTTCCTTCCAAGTCCGGCTTACGACAGGCCCTCGGCGCCGGCCACGACCTCGAGGATCTCCTGGGTGATCTCCGCCTGCCGCACCCGGTTCATCTCGAGGGTGAGGTCGGAGATCACCTCCTTTGCGTTGTCGGCCGCGTTCCGCATCGCGGTCATGCGCGAGCCGTGCTCGGAGGCGGTCGACTCGAGCAGCGCGCGGTAGACGTTGAGTTGGGCGTACTCGGGGATCAGCTCGCCGAGCAGCTCCTCGGGCTCGGGCTCGTAGTCCCAGAGCGCCTTGCGGTGGGCCTCGACGAGCTCCTCGTCGAGGTCCTCGTCGTCGTCGGGGCTGAGCTCCTCCACCCCCTCGCCGAACACGTCCGCCTGCTGGACCGGCAGCAGCGTCTGCCGGCGCACATACTGGGTGAGCGGCGAGACGTAGCGGTTGTAGATCAGGTCGACCCGGTTCAGGTCCTTGTCGACGTAGGAGGCGATCAGGTCGTCGGCGATCTCCCGCGCGTTGGCGAACCCGGGACGGTCTGTGAAGCCCACGTACTCGCCGTGAAGCTCCTCACCGCGGAAGCGCATCGTCGAGACACCGCGACGCCCGACAATGGAGAAGCGGACGTCCTTGCCCTCCCCGGCCAGCTCTCGCTGCAGCTGGACGCCGGCGCGGATGATCTGCGAGTTGAACGAGCCGGCCAGGCCGCGGTCACCGGTGACGAGCAGGATGCCGACGGTCTTCTGCTCCTCGTGCTCCTGGAGCACCGGGAGGTTGCGCGCTTCGACGCCGGCCGCCTCCGCCACCTGGCGGGTCATCTTGCGCAGCTCGCGCGCGTAGGGCCGGAGAGCGTCGATGCGCTGCTCGGCGCGCCGCAGCCGTGCAGCGGCGACCATCTCCATCGCGCGCGTGATCTTCTGCACGTTCTTGACGGAGGCGATGCGGTTCTTGACTTCCTTGCGGGTGGCCATGCGTTACGCGGCTGCGCCGGCCTCCTCCTGCTCGGCCTGCGTCTCCGCCTCAGCCTCCTGCGCCCCGGCGCCGTCCGGTCCGGACTCGGCGGGCGGACGCTCATCACCCTTGCGCCGGGTGACCCGGTCGGACTCGCCCTCCTCGAGGGGGTTGCCCTCCTCGTCGAAGTCGGGGCCGAAGTCGTCGACCATCTGCTCGATCGACTTGGCGAGTGCCTGCTCGTCCTCGTCGGAGAGCTCGCCGGACTCATTGATTCGGTCGAGCAGCTCCTTGTTCTCGGAGTGCAGCCTTCCGATCAGGTCGGCGAGGAACTCGGAGACCCGCTCGACCCTGATCCGGTCCAAATAGCCCTCGGTGCCGGCGTAGATCGAGGCCACCTGCTCGGCGACGGGCATCGGCTGGCGCTCCTTCTGGTTGAGCGCCTCGACCATCCGCTCGCCGCGGGCAAGCTGCTTCTGGGTATCGGGGTCGAGCTCGGAGCCGAACTGGGCGAACGCCTCGAGCTCGCGGTACTGCGAGAGGTCCAACCGCAGCTGGCTGGCGACCTTCTTCATCGCCTTCGTCTGCGCGTTGCCTCCGACCCGCGACACGGAGGTGCCGACGTTGATCGCCGGTCGGACCCCCGAGTAGAAGAGGTCGCTCTCGAGGAAGATCTGCCCGTCGGTGATCGAGATGACGTTCGTCGGGATGTAGGCCGAGATGTCGCCGGCCTGGGTCTCGATCACCGGCAGCGCCGTCAACGATCCGCCGCCCTGCTCATCTGAGAGCTTCACCGCCCGCTCGAGGAGCCGCGAGTGCAGGTAGAAGACGTCGCCCGGGTAGGCCTCGCGGCCCGGCGGGCGCCTCAGGAGCAGCGACATCTGCCTGTAGGCGGCCGCGTGCTTGGAGAGGTCGTCGTAGATGCAGAGGGCGTGCTTGCCCTGGTAGAGGAAGTGCTCGCCCATGGCGCAGCCCGCGTAGGGGGCCATGTACTTGATCGGGGCGGCCTCGTCGGCGGGCGCCGCCACGATGATCGTGTTGTCCATCGCCCCGTGCTCGTCCAGGGTCTCCATGACCTGGACGACGGTCGACATCCGCTGCCCGATCGCCACGTAGATGCAGACC
Source organism: Solirubrobacterales bacterium (assembly GCA_035456265.1). Classification (GTDB taxonomy): domain Bacteria; phylum Actinomycetota; class Thermoleophilia; order Solirubrobacterales; family 70-9; genus DASUPK01. Next base: position 16,261 of record DATIDP010000070.1, read on the forward strand.
AGGTCGGAGTCGCGGTTGTTGATGATGGTGTCGATCGCGATCGCCGTCTTGCCGGTCTGGCGGTCGCCGATGATCAACTCTCGCTGACCGCGGCCGATCGGGATCATCGAGTCGATCGCCTTGAGACCGGTCTGCATCGGCTCCACCACCGGCTGGCGGTGGACCACGCCCGGCGCCTTGTGCTCGGCGGAACGCGTCTCCGAGGTGTTGATGTCGCCCTTGTCGTCCAGCGGGCGGCCGAGCGGGTCGACGAGGCGGCCGAGCAGCTCCTCGCCCACCGGGATCTCGAGCAGCTTGCCCGTGCGCTTGACGGTGTCGTCCTCCGAGACCTTGTCCCACTCGCCGAAGAGCACGGCGCCGACGTTGTCCGCCTCCAGGTTGAGGGCCAGCCCGACCACGTCGTGCGGCAGCTCGAGCATCTCGAGCGACATGCAGTTGTCGAGCCCGTGGATGCGGGCGATCCCGTCGCCGATCTCGAGGACCGTGCCGACCTCGGAGAGGTCGGCGGAGTCCGTGTCAAGGCCCTCGATCCGCTCGCGCAGGATGCTGGCGATCTCGTCCGGCTTTATCTCCATCTCTCTACGTCACTCCTTTGGATTACGCCGCAGAAGCGACGCTCTTTCGCAGTTTCTCGAGCCTGTTCCGGATGCTCGTGTCCAAGATCATGTTGCCCACCTGCACCACCAGCCCGCCGAGGATGTCCGGGTCGACGCGGCTCTCGAGCTCGACCGTGTTCCCGGTCTGCTCCTCGATCTCCGTGCCGATCCGCTTCGCGATCTCGGGATCGAGCTCGACGGCGCTCGTCACGGTGACGCCGAGCCGCTTGTTCTCGTTGTTCCAGAGCGCGTCGTACCGACGCCTGATCCGGTAGATCACGGGCATCCGGCCCTTCTCGAGCAGCAGCTCTAGGAAGTTGATCAGCTCGGGCTCGGCGTCGCTGACAGCCCTCTTCAGGCCCTCGATCTTCTCCGCCGAGGAGAAATACGGGCTGAAGAGGAAGATCTGCATCTCCTTGTTCTCCGCCAGGCTGTCGACGAACTGGCCGAGCTGGTTGCGGATCACGTCCAGCTTGCCCCGGTCCTCGGCCGCCCCGAACAGGGCGATCGCGTATACGCGGGCGATCTCTTCCATGGGCATTAAACGGGTCGCCCCTCGGCTTCGCCTCCGGGGCGCCCTCGAATCAGCTCAGCTCCGCTTCGGGGGGCTGCGCGAATCAACTGGCCGCCCCCTCCGTCACCTCGCCGGAGCCGTTTCCGCTCAGCATGGAGAAGTCGACCTCGGCGAGCGCCTCGTCGATCAGGCGCTTCTGGTCCTCGCTGTCGAGCGACTTCCGGGTCACCTTCTCGGTGGTGAGGACGGTGAGGTCGGCGACCTCCTTGCGAATGCGCTCGAGCGAGCGCCGGGTCTCCGCCTCGATGTCCCGGCGGGCGGCGGCGAGCAGCTCCTCGCGCTTCTCGCGGCCGGCCTCGGCTGCCTCGGCCGTCGTCGTCTCGGCCGTCTTGCGGGCGCGGGCGATGATCTCGTCCGCCTGCTCGCGGGCCTCCTTGAGGCGCGCCCGGTACTCCTCGAGGATCTCGTTGGCCTCGGCGCGGGTCTTCTCCGCCTCGTCGATGGACTCCCGGATCAGGTTGGCGCGCTTGTCGAGCGCCTCCTGGATCCGCGGGAAGGCGACACGGCTGAGTACGTACATCGTGATCCCGAAGACGAGCAGCGTCCAGATCATCAGCCCGAGGTTGGGCGAGACCAGGAAGCTGCCGCCGGAGTCTCCCCCCGAGGCGCCGAGCGGGACCGATATCTGACTGACCAGGTCCACGGCCTAGAGGAAGAACGCGATCAGACCGAAGATGAACGTGTAGAAGGCGACCGCCTCGGTCAGCGCGAAGCCGAGCCAGCGAATCGACTGGAGGTCGTCCTTCATCTCGGGCTGGCGGGCGACGGACTCGATCTCCTTACCGAAGATGAAGCCGATGCCGATGCCCGCCCCGATCGAGCCGAGACCTGCGCCGACGCCAAGGGCGATGGCCTTGCCGGCGTCGGTGATCCCGGTGTCAGTGATGCCCGAGGAAGCCTGGGCGATCGGAACCAACACGTCAACCATGAATCAGCGCTCCTTTGATTAGTGAGTTTCGGCGACGGCGCCGCCGATGTAGATGGCAGAGAGGGTGGCGAAGATGAACGCCTGCAGCGTTGCGATCAGGCCGACCTCAAGAATGAAGAAGACGAATGCCAGGGGGAAGGTAAGGGCTCCGAGGGCCGCGAGGCCCAGCAGGACGGCGAGCCCACCTCCCATGAAGAGCAGCAGCAGGTGCCCCGCGAGGATGTTGGCGAAGAGCCGGACGGAGAGCGAGACCAGCCGCATGAAGTGGGAGAGCACCTCGATCCCGAAGATCAGCGCCTTGCCGAACGGGTTCATGGTCTCCAGCCCCGCCGGCAGGAAGCTCCTCAGGTAGCCCACCAAGCCCTTCGCCCTGATCCCCTCGATGTGGTAGCTGAACCAGACGACGAGGGTGAGGACCAGGGCGAACGAGATGTTCGCCGTCGCGGCGTAGATCGCGAACGAGGGGATCGCCAATCCGAAGACGTCGATGGTCTCCGCGCTGTTCGTCGGCAGAGGCAGGTAGCCGATGATGTTCGAGAAGGCGATGAAGAAGAAGAGCGTCGCGATGAAGGGGAACCACTTCCTCGCGTACTTCTCGGGCAGGTTGCCGCCGGTGATGTTGTTCTTGGTCAGGTCGTAGGCGATCTCGACCGCGGCCTGGACGCGGTTCGGCTTCATCTGCATGCGCCGGGCGATGTAGGTCATGGCCCAGATCGTCAATGCGCTCGCTAGGACGAGGTAGAGGACGGCCCGGTTGATCGAGAAGTTGAGCGGCCCAAGGTGGATCGGGATCCAGTCGTGAAGCTTGAACTCGTCCTGGGGCTTGAACTCCTCGTTCTTGCCCTCGTTGCCGAAGATCAGCAGCAGCGCGATCGTGACGGCGAAATAGACGCCGGCTCCGAACAGCACCTTCTGCTTGGTGGACCAACTCGACATCAGCTGTCCTCCTGAGGCTGGGTCAGCCGGAGCAGCACACGGGAGCCGAGGTGGACGGTGAAGAGGATCGCCGCCAGGACAGCCGCGGCGAGGCCCGCGTCCTTGCCGGCCACGAGCCCGATGATCAGCACCGCGAGCGCGACGATCCACGCTCGCGCCAGGCCGGTCGCGCCGAGCCAGCCCATGGCCGCCCTGCGATCACGCCGGGCGACTGCGCCCTCAATGGCTCGATTCGAGACCAGCTCGACGCCGTAGATCACGACCCAGACGCCCACGATGGCGAGGTAGCCGGCCATCGGCAAGTCGGCCGCGATGAACACCGGCAGGGCCACGGCGAGCAGGACCAGGTCCAGGTAGCGCAGCAGGTTCGCCATCCGGGATGGGCCGGCCGCCCCGCTTGGTCCGTCTAGGGCCAGAGTCGACAACTGCTGACCCCAAATGTGATTTCGATGTCGAACGAGCGCATTGAGATGCTTGCCCCCCAGCATGAACGACGGCCATGAACCCGGCCGCCGCATAGGTCGCCCCCCGACCCGGCCGGAGGGGGCGGCGAATGCTAGCGACTGGACCTCAACGGCGGAGTGCCTGCGCGCGGAGCGGCCGCCGGCTGGGCCGGCGACCGCTCTGGAGTGGACGCGCCCGAGAGGGCCAGGGCGCGACCTCGATCCGTCCCCTGACCCCGAGGCGCCAGGGTCCTCGAACCGAGCCTTACTCAGAACACGAGCAGGGTGACCACCCTCCCGTCCTTGAACGGCGCGATGCCCGTGGCCGGATCGACGCCGTTGTCCCATGACTTCACGGCCGTCTGGCCCTGCTCGTCGACCGGTGAGGCCGCCGAGATGGCATTCGGGTTCGGCGCCCCACCGGCGATTCCGGACATGACGGTGCCCGAGTCGAGCCCCGCGATGGTGACCGTGTACCGCCCGACCGCGTCTCGATGGATGTGGATTGCGTCGTTCGCCGCGCTGGCGCAGTCGAAGCCGGAGACGTTCATGTCAGGGTTGGCATCCGTCAGGGGCGCGGTGTCAATCACCGCCGAGGCCTTCAGCCAGCCGAGCTGGCAGTGGCCCGGCGCGACGCCGCCGAGCCGCTCGGCATTCGCCGCGTTCATCGCGTTCACGGCGTTCGTCGCGTTCGGCGCGACCGCGTCCGGCGCCAGCTTCGGCGTCGTCACGGCACCGTTGGCGAGCTTGTCGCTGGTCACCGCGCCGGCCCTGATGTTCTTCGCCTTGACGCTGTTGGGCTTCAGCTTGCCCGCGGCGTAGCCGATCCCGCCCATCGCCGCGAACAGGGCGACGAAGGCGACGACCAGCGCCGGGCTGGGCCGAAGCACTGATTTGAGGGTTCTCATTGCGAGCTCCTTGGGTCGATTGCAAACCCAAGGACGGGGACCGCCCGTATTTATTCCGCGGGCCCGGAACGGATTCATCTCTCGGAATAAATCCAGCGCTCGCGCGTCTTCGGAGATGGAGCACGCATGGAACGCGACCCAGCCCAGAGGGAGCTCGACGAGAACACCAGGCGAGACCTGACGCGGCTCGCGGACGGCTCGCTTGAGGGCTATGCCCGGGCCGAGCTCGAGAGGAGGCTCGCGGGCTCACCCGCGTTGCGCGCGGCCCTCGAGCGTCAGCGCGCGGGTGCGGCCGCGCTCCGCGGGCTGGAACTGGAGGCCCCGGCTGCGCTGAGGGCGCGGATCGCCGCGAAAGCCGCAGGCGCCTCCGACGGGTCCACGAGGCGTCCCAGGCGTGGGGCGCGGCGCCTCGCGCTCGGCGGCGCCCTGGCCGGCGCGGTGGCCACGGCGGCGCTCGCCGCAGTTCTCATCCTGCCGAGCGGATCGGGAAGCCCGAGCGTCAACGACGCCGCCCGTCTGGCGGAGCGACCGCCGACCGAAGCCGTTCACGCCGACGCCTCCAGTCCGAAGCTGCTCGCGGCCGACGTCGACGGCGTTCCTTTCCCGAACTGGTCCAGGGAGTTCGGCTGGCACCAGGCGGGGATCCGCTCCGACCCGCTCGGCGACCGCCAGGCCAGGACCGTCCTCTACGAGCGCGACGGCAAGCGCATCGCGTACACGATCGTCTCGGGTCACGGGATCGCGGCGCCGAGCGATGCGACCACGACGAGCCGGAACGGCGTCCACCTCCACACCTTCGGCGACCGGGGGCGGCGCGTGGTCACCTGGTGGCGCGACGGAAGGACCTGCGTGCTCAGCGGATCCGGCGTCGGCGATCGCGAGCTGCTCGAGCTGGCGTCCTGGAAGGGCGACGGGGCGGTGCCGTTCTGACCGCGATGCTCGTCCAGGGGGAGGGACGCCGGCTTGATCCCGAGACCGCAGGCGACCACATCGACACGCTCTTCCGGGCGGCGTGCGCGATGTGCGGCTCCCGTGACCTCGCCGAGGACCTCGTCCAGGAGACCTACGTCAAGGTCCTCTCCAGGCCCCGGTTCCTGCGGCGCGATGACGACCTCGGATACCTGGTCAAGGCATTGAGGAACACCTGGTACAGCCATCTCCGTGACGAGCGCGTTCGGCGAGCTTCGACGGACTCGGGCGAGCGCGCCCCGGACGAGCTCGCCGCGCGCACCTCCGAGGGCGATCCCGAGTCCTCGCTGGAGGCGGGCGAGGTGCTCGACGCCCTCGCCGAGCTCCCGCGGCCGTACCGGGAGGCCGTGGCGGCCGTTGACGTGGCCGGCCTGAGCTACGCCGAGGCGGCGCGGGCGCTCGGGGTCCGGCAGGGCACGATCATGAGCCGCGTCTACCGCGGGCGCGAGCAGGTTGCTCGGGCCGTGGGGGCGGGCTGAGCTCCTCCCGACCGTCCCGCTGAACGGCCTCCATCTCGCCGGTGTCGGGATCGACGGCGGTGAACTCCCCGGTCTCCGGGTGGACCACCGCGAAGGTCCCGGTGTCGAGCTCCCGCAGGACCCCCTCCTCGACCTCCGGACCGACCGGTGCCGCGGGAATCTGGGCAAGGCCGAGCCGGCGTCGCCACTGCCGGTTGCGCACCTTGACGAGCTTGAGGATCTCGAGCGCGGTCAGCAGCCGGAAGCTGGCGATCGCAGCCGCCAGCAGGCAGGCCGCCATCACGGCGGTCCAGAGCGGATCGAAGTTGCCGTGGTTGTCGGTGTAGGGCACGAAGCGGAGCGCGAGGGCGAGGCCGGCGAGCACCAGGGTCCAGCCGTATAGGTAGGCGATCGTGCGCCGCTGGCTGAACCCGATCCGAGCCATCCGGTGGTGGAAGTGCTCCGTGTCCGCCCGGTAGATCGGCCTCCCGTACTTGACGCGCTTGGCGACGACGAAGCCGGTGTCGAGGATCGGCACGGCCAGGATCGCCAGGGGGAAGAAGAGAGCGACCACGGCATTGGTCTTCAACGCTCCCTGGATGGTGATCATCGCCATCAGGTAGCCGAGCAGGTTCGAGCCGGTGTCCCCCATGAAGCTCGACGCGGGCGGGAAGCCGTGCCGGAGGAAGCCGAGCGACGCGCCCGCGGTCACCGCCGCCAGCACGCCCGCCGCGTTGCGGTCGAGCGACAGGGCGATCGCCGCCAGTGCCGCGGCCGAGATCAGGCACACCCCCGCAGCGAGGCCGTCGACGCCGTCGATCAGGTTGATCACGTTGGCGACGGCGACGATGCCGAACACGGTCAGCACCTGACCGAGGTCGATGGGGCCGATCCCCGGAGGATCGAAGAGCTGGACCGACCCCGGATCGACGCGGCCCAGGAAGGGAAGCGTGAAGCTGTCGACCGTCACCCCCGACGCGACCGGGATGATCGCGGCCGCAATCTGGCCGAGGAGCTTGAGCCCTGCGGGCAGGTCGACGATGTCGTCGATCACGCCGACGGCGGTGATCACGACGGCGCCCGCGAGGATCGCTCGCGTCTCCTGGTCCCAGGGCAGGAAGATCGTGCCGCCGATCAGCACCGCCACCAGCACCGCGATGCCGCCGAGCTTCGGCGTGGGGACCTCGTGCAGGCTGCGCTCGTTGGGCACGTCCATCGCGCCGATCCCGCGGGCCAGGGACTCCGTCGCCGGCACCAGCGCCCAGACGGCGGCGCCGGCGAAGATGAAGCCGAGGAGGGCGTCGATCGTGTCCGGCATCAGCCCGCCGCCGCCTCCGCCGACGCCGGCTGACGCGCGTAACGGTCGAACCAGAGGGTGAAGTTGAGAAGGCCCCAGATCTGGCGGCTCAGGTCCTCCCTGCCCGAGATGTGGTCGTCGAGCACGCGGGTGACGGCGGTGGGATCGAGGTAGCCCTGCCGCTGGATCGTCTCCGGGGAGAGGACGTCCCGGGCGAACGGGCCCAGGTCGCCGCGCAGCCACGCCGCGACCGGGATCGAGAAGCCCCGCTTGCGCCCGCGAATGATCTCCTTGGGGAGGAGCGGCCCCGCGGCCCGCCTGAGCAGGCGCTTCTTGGAGAAGCCGCGCACCTTCTGCTTCGTCTCCAGGGCGAGCGCAAGCTCGGCGACCACGGGGTCGAGGAACGGGACGCGCGCCTCGAGCGAGTGGGCCATGCTGGCTCGGTCGGTCTTCACCAGCAGGTCGTCGACGAGGTAGATGCCGAGGTCGAGGTCCTGGAGCCGGGCCAGCTCCTGCGCTCCCTCCGTCTCCGCGTAGCGCGCCCGGTACACGTCGAGCGGGTCGGTGGTCCTCGGCGAGCTGAGCAGCTCGTCCTGTGCGTCGGGCGAGAAGATCTCCTTCCAGGCGTGGTGGCGCTCGACCGGCGGCAGGTGCGCGCCCCGGACGAACCGCTTCGCCTTGTAGTCGAAGCTCACCTTCTCCGAGGAGCTCGGTAACCGCTCGACCAGCGGCCGGAGGAGCGGCGCGGCACGGCCCACCCAGGGCGCGAGCCGGTCGGCCACGTAGGTGTAGTAGCCGCCGAAGAGCTCGTCGCCGCCCTCGCCCGAGAGCACGACCTTGACCGTGTCCGCGGCGAGCCCCGACACCAGATATGTGGGGAGCGCCGAGGAGTCGCCGAAGGGCTCGTCGAACGCCTCGACCAGCCGCGGCAGCAGCTCGACGGCGTCGGGGCGCAGCACCAGCTCGTGGTGGTCGGTGCCGTAGCGCTGGGCGACCAGCCGGGCCAGCTCGAGCTCGTCGAACGACTGCTCCTCGAAGCCGATCGAGAAGGTGCTGACCGGGTAGCCGCTCTCCGCTGCCGCGAGCGCGGTGAGGGCAGCCGAGTCGATTCCCCCGGAGAGCAGCACCCCGACCGGCACGTCCGAGACGAGGTGCGCCCGGACCGAGTCCCGGAGCCGTCCCCCCAGCTCCTCGGCGAGCGAATCCTCGCTCTCGGTCCGGACCTGGTCCGCCGGGACCGGCGTGGGCCTGGCATAGCGGTGGAGCTCCACCGCCCCGTTCTCGGCGACCAGCGTGTGCCCGGCCGGCAGCTTGCGCGCCTCCGTGAAGATCGTGAGCGGGGCCGGGATCGAGTTGAAGGCGAGGAAGGCCTCGAGCGCCGAGGGGTCGATCTCCCTGGAGAAGCCCGGCTGGCGAAGCAGCGCCTTGAGCTCCGATGCGAAGGAGAGCTGCCCGCCGGCGACCCGGTAGTAGAGCGGCTTGACGCCGAAGCGGTCGCGCGCCAGGATCAGCCGGCCGTGGCGCGCGTCCCAGATCGCGATCGAGAACATCCCGCGCAGCGCCTCGACGAAGTCAGGCCCCCGCTCTTCATAGAGGTGGACGAGGACCTCGGTGTCGCAGTGTGTGCTGAACGTGTGGCCGCGCCCGCGGAGCTCGTCCATGAGCTCGCGGTAGTTGTAGATCTCGCCGTTCTGGATCACCTGGATCCGGCCGTCCTCGTTGCCGATCGGCTGATCTCCCCCGGCGAGGTCGATGATCGAGAGGCGGCGCATGGCGAGGCCACACGGCCCGTCGATGAGGCTGCCGTCCGAGTCGGGGCCGCGGTGGACCAGCGTCTCGTTCATCGCGGCCAGAGCCGCGGGATCCGGGGCCGTGGCCCCGTCGAGGCTGACGAGACCGCATATCCCGCACATGCGCGCGAGTCTAGAGAGGGGGTGGGATCGCTCGCGGGAGCCCGAGAACGCCCTGCCTAGCGCTTCTTCTTGCCCTTCGGCTTGCTGTTCGCCTTCAGCCAGGCCTTGCCCTCGGCCACGATGTCGTCGGTGAGGTTGCCGAGGGCGATGTTCGCGTCCACGAGGTGCAGCCCCCAGGTCGCGTCGGGGACGGCGTGCAGGTTGGGTGCCCCGCCGACGGAGCTGATCTCCAGGACGTCGGCGTCGTTCGAGGAGTCGCAGGCGCCGGTGTACGCCTGGGCCTGGAACCAGGGTGTGGTCGCACCGGTCGGCGTCGGCTGACCGACGGCCTGGGTCGCGATCCCGATCGTCGTCCCGGGCGCGAACGGCGCCGTCGGGAAGACCGACGTGAGCAGGGCCGACCCACCGCGCAGCGCCGCCGGGTTCGTGCAGAGCACGTCTCCGGTCGTCGGGAGCCCGGTGGGAGCCGTGCTGTTCGGACGTCCGAACTTCGAGTCGGGCGGCACCGGCGCGTTGAAGGTCGAGAAGGCGATCACGCAGCCGAACTGCTTGGCCTTGCGACAGGCCGGAATGTGCTTGAAGTCGCCGCCGACCGTGCCGCCCTCGGGAACGGTCACGTTGCCGCCGAGCAGGATCGCCGAGATCAACCGCTTCCTCACCTTCTTCTTCGGATCAACGGCCCGGTGGATCAGCGCTCGCAACACGAAGGTTCCCTGGGAGTGCCCGATCAGAACGACTCCGCGGCCCTGGTTGTACTTGCGGAGGTAGGTCTTCCAGGCGGCGAGCACGTCTCCGTAGGCGAGCTGCGCCGCCTCGGGAGGGATGGGGCTGCCGGCGAACAGCGCCGCCAGCGTCACCTGGCGGTACATCGGCGCGAACACCCGGCAGTGGAGGCCGTAGCGGGCCGCCTGGTACAGAGCGATCGAGCGCTCCTCGGGATCGATCGAAAGGTCCGAGTTGGTGGTCTTGTCGTCGCTGACCGTCGGATAGACGTAGAAGCAGTCGAACTTCCGCTTCTTGTCCGCCTTGAGGGCCTGGGTGCCGAGGATCTGGCCGCTGGGCGAGATCAGGGTGGTGTCGAAGCCGGGCTCGCACGGGTTGTTCGGGATCCCCGGCTTGCAGAGCCAGACGGTCGTGTCCTTGACCTTCTTGGGCTTCTTGGCGGTGGCGGCCGGCGCGGCCGGCGCGAGCAGGGCGCCGAGGGCGAGCGCCAAGCCGATCGCCACCACAACCCTGCGCAGCGTCCCGCTCCGCTCCTCCATCACCGGGGAGCGTATACCCGGGTGAGACATCTAGTCAAATCTGTCTCGTGCGGCCGGGCGACCGCCCGCGCCTACCGGTTCCGGCCGCTCAGCGTGAGCCCGATGATCCTGGCGACGGTCGCCCCGAGCACGCGGAGATAGAGGCGGATCGAGCGGTCCGCGATGTACTCGAGGTCGTGGATCAGCTTGTCCTCCCAGGAGTCCTCGCGGGTGATCCTGGTCTGGGCGAAGCCGGTGACCCCCGGCCTGACCACCAGCCGCTGCCAGTACTGCGGAACCTCCTCGACCAGCCGGTAGAAGAACGCCGGCCGCACCGGCCGGGGGCCGACCATGCTCATGTCGCCGCGCATGACGTTGAAGAGCTGCGGAACCTCGTCGATGTGGGTCAGCCGGGCCGCCCTGCCCACCAGCGTCGCCTCCTGCTCGGTGCGCCGGCTGAGCTCCTCGCCGTAGACGTTCCCGAGGCGCTGCTCGGCTCCGGGCCGCAGCGTGCGGAGCTTGTACATCACGAAGACGCGGCCCGCCCTCCCCACCCTCTCGCCGCGATAGAGCACCGGGCGGCCCGAGGTGATGAGCGTCGCCAGGGCGAGCAGTCCGAGGAGCGGCGAGAGGACGACCAGCGCGCTGCCCGCGATCAGCAGGTCGAGCCCGCGCAGGGCGATGTCGACGCGGCGGGGCGCGAAGGATTCCGACGCGATCACCGAGTACTGGTCGGCCAGCGACGCCCCGCGGCCGTTCGAGTCATGCGACCCGGCTGCCACGCTCTCGCTCTCCGCGGGTGCCCGGGCGGGAGGCGTCACGCCGTGGCCTCCGAGTCCGCCGCGCCCAGCATCAGGTCGATGAGCAGCTGCGGGTCACGGCGGACGCGCTCCCCCTGGCCTCGCTTCTTCTCGAGCTCGAGCGCGCGGGGATCGGTAAGGGGACGGAGCCGGCCGGATCGGATCAGCGACTCGTCGACGCCGCCGAGCCGTCCGCCGTAGGTCGTGTAGACGGGTGTGCCGAGGGCGACCGCCTCGCGGTTCATCGTGCCTCCCGCGGAGACCACAAGATCCGCCAGGGCCACCAGGCTCTGCGCTTCCACAGCGTGATCCGGAACGATCAGGGACGGCAGGGCGAGCTCCTTGACGTAGGTCCGCTGCTCCTCGGTGCGCGGCAGGACGACCGAATGGACACCGGGCTCAGAGCCTACTCGCGCGAGCACCTGCGGAAACAGCGGGTTGGAGCGGCGGTGATAGAGCGAGACATCGGGCGGCGGTCTCACCACCACCACGACCCGCTCCGTGTCGACACCGAGCCTGGTCAGCGCGTCGGGGTCGACCTCGAAGTCCGAGAGGTAGTACTCCTCCTTGATTCCGGGGTACTGGAAGAGCTTGTCCGGGGTGACCCCGAAGCGCTTGAGGCGCTCGGGCGGCACCGAGTCGGGGAAGATCACGCGCTTGGCGAGGCGGCAGCCGACGTGATGCTGCGCCACCGCGAACTCGTAGTCGTGCATGTTCGCCTCCGGGATCCCGAGCATTCGGGAGGCGATGGCGATGTCGTTCGAACCGTGGGCGATGGCCAGGTCGAAGCCCCTGTGCTTGCCGAAGCGGCGCATCCCGGTCGTCCGCTGGATCAGCCTCGTCAGCTTGCGGGCCCGCGAGGCGCCGCCGTGCCTGCCGATCAGCGTGTAGTCCATCCCGTGCAGGTCGAGCAGCTCGAGCGTCTGCGTGTACTCCCGCGCCGTGATCCGCACCTCGTGGCCCTGCGCACGCAGCCGCTCGATGATGGGCCGGAGTACGAGGACATGCGCCGGCCCGCTCATGTCGGCCCAGATCTTCAAGCGCGGCTAGACCGTCGCGGCCGAGAGCTGCGGGTAAAGGGGGTACTTCTCCATCAGGGCGCGGGAGCGCTCGAGGAGCGAGTCCTTCTGGGAGTCGAAGTCGTCGGAGAGGGCCACGACGACCACCCGCGCGATCTCCCGCAGATCGTCCTCGACCAGGCCGCGGGTCGTGAGCGCCGGCGTCCCGATGCGCAGGCCCGAGGGGTTCATCGGGGGGCGTTCGTCGAAGGGGATCGCATTGCGATTCACGGTGATCCCGACCTCCTCGAGGCGGTTCTCCGCCGTCTTGCCGTCGAGCCCGGTGCTGGTCAGGTCGACGAGCACCAGGTGGACGTCGGTGCCCCCGGTGAGCACGTCGATGCCGCCGGCGATCAGCTCGTCCGCGAAGGCCTGGGCGTTCGCGATGGTCTGCCGCTGGCGCTCCCTGAACTGATCGCTCTGCGCGATCTTCAGGGCCACGGCCTTGGCCGCGATGATGTGCATCAGCGGCCCGCCCTGCTGCCCCGGGAAGACGGCTCGATTGATGTCCGCGGCGAGCTCCTCCTTGCAGAGGATCATCCCGCTGCGCGGCCCGCACAGCGTCTTGTGGATCGTCGTCGTGACGACGTCGGCATGGGGGACGGGGCTCGGATGCTCCCCCGCCGCCACCAGCCCGGCGAAGTGCGCCATGTCGACCATCAGCCTGGCTCCCACCGAGTCGGCGATCTCGCGGAAGGCGGCGAAGTCGAGCTGGCGCGGATAGGCCGACCAGCCGGCGACGATCACCTTCGGCTCATGCTCCTTGGCGAGACGGTCGACCTCGTCCATGTCGACGAGCCTGTCCTCGCGGCGCACGTGGTAGGCGACGACCTCGTAGAGCTTCCCCGAGAGGTTGAGCTTCATCCCGTGGGTGAGGTGGCCGCCGTGATCGAGGGCCATCCCCATGATCGTGTCGCCGGGATCGAGCATCGCCATGTAGGCGGCGTTGTTCGCCTGGGCACCGGCGTGGGACTGGACGTTCGCGTGCTCGGCGCCGAAGACGTCCTTGGCGCGGTCGATCGCGAGCTGCTCCGCGATGTCGACCCACTCGCAGCCACCGTAGTAGCGCTTGCCCGGATAGCCCTCGGCGTACTTGTTGGTCAGCACCGAGCCCGCCGCGTCGAGGACCGCCTGCGGGACGAAGTTCTCGGAGGCGATCATCTCGAGAGTCCCCTGCTGGCGCCCAAGCTCGCCGTCGAGGACCCGCTGGATGTCGGGGTCGACCTCGGCGAGGTGGGCGGTCTGGAAGTCGTCGGGGAGCTCGCTCATCCACGGCCACGATACATCCGGGCGCGGACTTGACATTTATTGAACGGATGACAAATAATGCGGCGAACGAGCCCCGCTCATCGAGGAGGAGATATGGCCGACGCGACCGCGACCACCAACGGAGAGCTGCACACCGAGGACGAAGCGCTCTCCGTCCTGCTCGACGGCGACATCGACAAGGTGATGGCGGGGCTCGACCGCATCGTCGAGGCCGCCCCCTCCTACGAGAAGCTCTTCATGCGCTGGCAGCGCCAGCACTGGTCGACCGAGGACTTCGACTTCGCCGAGGACGCCAAGCAGTGGGCCGATCCCGACATGTTCACCGAGGACGAGCGCCGTTTCCTCGAGTTCGGCTTCTCCGAGTTCTTCCTGGGCGAGGAGCGGGTGACGGCGGAGCTCCTGCCCTTCGCGATCGCAGCCCCCACCCATGAGGCGCAGGTCTTCCTCACCACGCAGATCTCCGACGAGGCCAAGCACACCGTCTTCTGGAACGGCTTCTACCGCGAGGTCTTCGGCATCGAGGCGGGCAGCCTCGGCGAGATGATCGACAAGCAGCGCTACGTGGTGAACAAGGACTGGGAGACCCTCTTCGACGGGATCCTCCACGAGTGCGCCGAGGACCTACGCAGGGATCCGAGCGACTTCCCCTCGCTGGTCCGCGGGATCACCGTCTACATGATCGTGATCGAGGGCATGTTGGCGCTGACGGCGGCCCGCTTCATGATCAAGTCGCTGCGTGAGCGCGGCTGGTTCCCGGGCTTCGTGGCCGGCTTCACCGCCGTGAACCGCGACGAGTCACGGCACGTCGGCTTCGGCGTCAAGTTCCTCGCCGACGCGATCAAGGCCGACAGGGCCAACGCGAGGATCGTCGAGGAGACGCTGAAGGAGTGCCTCGCCGTCGCCCCCCTCGTCTTCGTCCCGCCGTGGGTCGACGACCCGTACAACTTCGAGACGCCCTTCTACCACTCGAGTGAGATCTTCGAGTACGCCGCGAAGTCGCTCTCGAAGAAGCTGGCGGCGATGGGCCTCGACCCGGCGATGCTCGCTTCAGTCGCGTAGCCCCCGTCAATGCGCGTGCCAGCGCGATCCGTCTAATGGAGCAGGAGGCGAAGCGTTGACGATGGAAGCCGCGGCATCGGCTGCCCCGGCCCGCCGCGGCCGGCCCTCCACGGGGGCCCGAGAGCGCATCCTGGAGGCGGCGATCGAGGTGCTGAAGTCGGATGGCTATGCCGGACTGACGATCGCCAAGGTGGCCGCGCAAGCGGGTGAGTCGAAGCCGCTGGTCGCCTACCACTACGGGTCCAAGCAGGGCCTGGTGCAGGCGGCCGGCCGGTCGATCGCGGAGATGATCACCAACGAGGTCCTGGACGCGATCGACGGTGCGAGCACCGTCGAGGCGGTGGTCCGAGGGGTCGACGCGGGGGTCGAGCGGGTGCTGGACGCGGACGAGCGGGTGGCCCGCCTCTACTTCGACCTGGCGGCCGTCTCGGTCGTGGAGCCCGAGATTCGCCGGACGATCGCCGAGGTGAACGAGCAGTGGCGCGAGGTGCTGGTCCGCCAGCTCACCGAGGCGAGCGACGGTCTCTCACCGCGCAGGGCGCGGGTCCTGACCGTGATGGTGATCTCGGGGATGCAGGGCATGACTCTCGAGCGGATCGAGCGAGGGCCCACGCCCGAGCGCAAGCGGGCCCGTGAGCTCTTCATCCGCAGCGCGGTTGCGTCGGCCACCTGAGCCGTCCTACGCTGGGGACTGTGTCGAGCAGCAACCTCGAGATCGTCGAGCGAGGGTTCGAGGCGTTCAACTCGGAGGGCATCGAGGGCATCCTGCCCTTCCTGGATCCCGACTTCGAGGCGACCACCCCGCCCGAGCTCGCCTCCGAGCCCGACACCTATCGCGGCCCTGACGGCATCCGCCGCTGGTTCGACTCCTTCTACGAGGTGATGGACGAGATCCGCTGGGACGCTCGCGGCTTCCGCGAGGTCGGCGAGCGCGTCGTGGTCGAGTTCACCCTTCGCGCGCGGGGGAAGACCACCGGCCTCGACTTCGGCCAGGAGGCGGTGATGGTCTGGGAGCTTCAGGACGGCAAGGCGATCCGGCTCTCCCTCTACCCCACGCTCGATCAGGCGCTTGCGGCCGTGGAGCAGGAGTCGTCGGCATAGGCGATGGCCGATTACCGGACACTGCTCGAGCAACTGCGCGACGCCTTCAACGCGAGGGACCCCGATGCCTGGGTCGCGGCCTGGAACGCGGACGCCGAGTGGCACCCGTTCCTCACCGCGAGAGAGGAGGGAGGGTTGGGCTACCACGGCCATAACGGGATGCGCGCCTGGTTCGAGGACGTCGACGAGATGCTCGAGCAGTCCCGCGTGGAGCTCGACCAGTTCCGCGAGATCGGCAACCGGCTCCTCGTCCTCGGGCGAATGACGGCGAAGCGGCGCGGCACTGGTGAGGCGGTGGATCGCGAGGTCGGCTGGGTAATGGAGGCGAGGGGCGAGAGGTTTCAGCGCGGCTGGTCGTATGAGAGCCACGAGGAGGCCGAGCGGCAGGCGAACGCCGCCGCCTCCTAGCCCGGGGCTGTCCCCTCCAGGATCTGCTCGATCGCGCCGCGGGGGAGCGCGCCCTCGCGCAGGACCTCCCAGCGGCCGGACGAGTCGAGCTCGCTCAGGTCGACGACGGTCGAGGGGGCGCCCATCAGCTCCCCGCCGTCGATCGCGAGGTCGGCACCGGCGAGCACCCGCTCGTCGATATCGCCGAAGCTTCGCGGCGCCGGGGCGCCGCTCCGGTTCGCACTCGTCTGGAAGATCGGGGTCATCGCGCCGGCCAGCGGGCCTTCGATCAGGCGAACGCCGAGCCGCTCGGGGTCGTCGCGCGACGCGAGCGGATAGCGGCGGTCCGGATTGGCGATCACCAGGGTGACCGGGCCCGGGAGGAGCTCGGACACCGCATGACGGGTGCGCTCGCCGAGCGCCGAGACGAGCTCCCGCATCGCCAGCGGGGAGAAGTACATGACGGCCGAGGGCTTGCCCTCGTCGCGGCCCTTGATCGAGTGGATCCGGTCGATCGCCTCCGCATTGAGCGGGTCGCACGCCAGCCCGTAGAGCGTGTCGGCCGGGAAGAGCGCGACGCCCCCCTCCCCCACGCACCGCTCCAGCGCGGCTCGGGCGGCGTCGGGGCCATCGCCCTCGATGGAGAGGATCTCGATCATCTCCCGATTACGACCCGGTCGTGGCCAGCGAGGTCCTGACGCACCTCGATCTGCCCGTAGCCGGCCGCGCCGATCAGCTTCGAGACCTCGTCTGCCTGCCCCGCGCCGATCTCCAGAGCGACGACCGCCGGCCTCGGCGCAAGACCGAAGAGCTCCTCGGCGAGAGCGTCGATCGCCTCGAGCCCGGTCGGTCCCGCTACCAGTGCAGCTCGCGGCTCGTACTCGCGGATCTCCGGGGCCAGCTCCTCCCACTCGTCCTCACTCACGTAGGGGAGGTTGGCCAGCAGCAGGTCGAACGGGCGACCGTCCGGCTCGGCGCCCTTCAGGGAGCTCGGCCCGCGAAGCACGACGTCGACGCGATCGGTGAGCCCCAGGCGCTCCGCGTTCGCCTGCGCGACGCGCACCGCGTCGAAGGACGTGTCGATAGCGGTCGACCGCGCACCGTCGAGCTCGTCGGCGACCGCCAGCGCGATCGCGCCGCTGCCGGTGCCCACGTCGAGCACCTTCGATGGGGCAAGCTCGACTGCCAGCTCCACCAGCAGCTCGCTCTCCGGCCGCGGGATCAGCACCCTGCGATCGACGAGCAGCTCGATGCGGCGGAACCCCTTGCGGCCCAGGATGTAGGCGATCGGCTCGCGGCGCACTCGCCGCCGCACCATCTCGCCGAACTCCCTCGACGCCCCGACCGGCAGGCGGGCCTCGGGCTCCGCCGCCAGCCGCGCTCGGTCCCACCCCGTCGCCTGCGCCAGAAGGATCTCGGCATCCAGCCGAGCCTTGTCGCAACCCGCGGCCGCGAGCGCGTCCACGGCCGCCTCCAACGCGTCACGGACCGTGTTGCCGGGCACCGGGTCAGGCTGTCTCGGCGGTCTGTGTCTCGAGCCGGCGGCGCTTCTCCTCCGAGGCGAGCGCGTCCGTGATCTCGTCCAGTTCCCCGTTGAGAACCCGGTCGACACCGCTCACCGTGAGCTTCACGCGGTGGTCGGTGACCCGGTCCTGGGGGAAGTTGTAGGTGCGGATCTTCTCCGAGCGCTCGCCGGTGCCGACCTGGGCGCGGCGCTCGGAAGCGATCTTCGCCTGCTGCTCGGCGATCTCCCGCTCGAGCAGCCGGGCGCGGAGGACCCGCATCGCCTTCTCCCGGTTCTGGAGCTGGGACTTCTCGTCCTGCATCGAGACCACGACCCCGGTCGGCTTGTGGGTGATCCGGACCGCGGAATCGGTGGTGTTGACCGACTGGCCGCCCGGGCCCGATGAGCGGTAGACGTCGATCTGCAGGTCGTTGGCATCGATCTGGACGTCGACCTCCTCGGCCTCGGGGAGCACGGCGACGGTGGCCGTCGAGGTGTGGATGCGGCCCTGGGACTCGGTCTTAGGGACGCGTTGCACGCGGTGAGTGCCGCCCTCGTACTTGAAGACGGAGTAGGCGCCGTCGCCCTTGACCGAGAAGGTGACCTCCTTGAAGCCGCCCACCTCCGCGGGCGACTGGGAGAGCACCTCGACCGAGTAGCCGCGGCGCTCGGCGTGGCGGGTGAGCATCTTGTAGAGGTCCCCCGCGAAGAGGCCCGCCTCGTCTCCGCCGGTCCCGGCGCGGATCTCGACGATCACGTTCTTGTCGTCGTTGGGGTCCCGCTCGACCATCGCCAGGCGAATCTGCTCCGAAAGCTCCTCGAGCCTCCCGGGCGCGTCGGCCAGGACCTTCTTGAGCTCGGGGTCGTCTCCGTCCTCGGCGAGCAGCTCGCGGGCGCCCTCCAGGTCGTCCTTCAGGGTGAGCCACTCGCGCGCCAGCTCGTGGGCGGGCTGCAGCTCCCGGTACTCGCGCCCGACCTCCGCGTAGCGCTCCCGGTCGGCGATCACCTCGGGGTCCGACATCTGCCGCTCGAGCTCCGCGAAGCGGTCCTGTATCTGCTCGACCAGGTCTTCGATCACACGCTAAGTGTGACGCGAGGGCCGGAAAACCCCGAAACCTACGATGAACGGGGGCGAGCCGGGAAGGCGTCCGGACTCGTTGTTGCTGTGGAACGTAAAGGTCGGACACCCTCATCTGAAGCGCTCATTCGGGGAGTGGTCAGTGAGGCTCAGGGGGTTACACGCAGTGAGCTCTTGAGTGTGGGACTCACCCCGGAGGCGATCAGGCAACGGGTGGACAAGGGATTCCTGCTGCCCGTTCATCGAGGTGTTTACCGAGTCGGTCATCACGCTCCGAGCCTCGAGGCCCGCTACATGGCAGCG
>DATIDP010000071.1:0-4563 GCA_035456265.1 Solirubrobacterales bacterium
CGGCGGGACGCTGATGGGCAACGGCCGGCGCCTCAAGGAGGAGAACCCCGAGACCAAGATCGTCGCGGCCGAGCCGATGCAGGGCGAGCTCGTCCAGGGCCTTCGCTCGCTCGAGGACGGCTTCATCCCGCCGATCATCGACCTGACCCTGCTGGACCGGAAGATCATGGTCTCAAACCGGGACGCGATCCTCTGGACGCGCAAGCTTCTGCACGAGGAGGGGATGTTCGCGGGAGTCTCCGCCGGCGCGATCGCCTACGTCGCGCACCGGATCGCCTCCGAGCTCGACGAGGGCGGGAACGTGGTGTTCTTGGTCCCGGACGACGGCTGGAAGTACCTCTCCTCGGGCGTCTACACCAAGCCCATCGAGGAGCTCGAGGACATCGACTCCACCGTCTGGTGGTAGCCCGGCTCTCGTAGCCTTTCCTCGATGACCGATCCGGACGCACTCGAGCGCGTCGTCGCGCGCGTCAAGGAGCTGTCGGCCGGTTACGAGCCGCCGACCTTCGATGAGGTGCCGCACCCCGACGCGGCCCTCTTCCTCGCCGCGATCGACCACCAGACCGGCTACACCGAGCCGCACGAGGTCGATGGCGAGGGGCCCTATGAGGGCAGCGCCCTGCTCTGGGCGCTCGGCCTCCGCGCCGAGCGGCGGGCGCCGGGCGCGCTGACCGCGCCCTCCCTGCTCGGGGTTCCCGCCGAGGCGATCGCCGCGGTCTTCCGCGCCGGCCAGGACACCCTGCACGATCCCGAGCGCCGGGCGAAGCTCTGGGACGACCTCGCAAAGGGAATGCTCAAGGACTACGGCGGCCAGGCCGAGGCGCTGATCGAGGCCTCGGGCGGGAACCTGGGCGGCCAGGGTGGACTCCTGTTCCGGCTGAGCCAGTTCGACGCCTTCGCCGATCCGCTTCGCAAGAAGGCGTTCCTCGTCGCCAAGATCTGGGAGCGGCGCGGCTGGCTCGAGGTCACCGATCCCGAGAACTGGGAGGTCTCCGCCGACAACGTGCTGATGCGGCTCGCTCTCCGTTCTGGCCTCGTCGGGCAGGGCGACGTCGATCAGGTCCGCGAGGCGACCCGCGACGCCTTCAAGGAGGTGGCCGGGCAGGCGGGGATCTCGCCGCCGGTCCTCGACGACCTGCTCTGGGAGAAGGGGCGCGAGGACCGGGACCTGATCGGCGACGAGGCCGGTGACCTCAGCGAGCCGCCACGGCGCGAGGGCGTCGTCTTCTACTGATGAGGGTTTCGCGACAGGTCTACGACGGGATGCTCGAACACGCGCGCGAGGAGGCGCCGAACGAGTGCTGCGGGATTCTCGGAGGGAGGGATGGCGAGGCGACCACGCTCTACCGCGCGACCAATGCCGAGCGGAGCCCGCTGCGCTATACGCTCGACCCCAACGACCTCTTCCGGATCACCTTCCGGGAGATTCCCGAGAACGGCGAGGAGATGCTCGCCATCTACCACTCGCACACCGCCAGCCCCGCCTATCCCTCGCAGACCGACATCAACCTCGCGACCTATCCCGATTCGATCTACCTGATCGTCTCCCTGGCCGAGGGCGAGGAGCCGCTCCGCGGATTCCGCATCGACGACGGCGAGGTCAGCGAGGTCGACGTCTCCGTCGGATGAGCCGGTCCGAGGGTGGCTCGCCGCTCGCCTGCCCCCGCTGCGCGCTCCCTCATCCGATGGAGGAGCGGTTCTGCCGGAAGTGCGGGATGCCCCTGGTCTATGCCGGCACCCGCGAGGAGGAGCCGATCACCGAGGCCCACGAGCGGGCACGTAAGGTGAGGCCGCAATACGCCCGCGGGGACCTGATCCGGGTCACCGGCGCCCGCAGCCTCGCCGACGGGGAGATGATCCAGTCGATCCTGCTCGACAACGGGATCCCGTCGATGCTGCGCCGCACCCGCGGCTTCGACGTCCCGGACTTCCTCGCCGGGGGTCCCCGCGACGTGCTCGTCCCCGAGTCCGGCTACGAGGCGGCCCGTGAGCTGCTCGCCGGAAGCGCCCTGCTCACGGCGGAGGAGCCGCCAGAGCGGCTACCCGGCGTCGGGTCGCCAGCGCGGCTCGCGCTCGGTCTCATCGCGGCGGTGGGAATTGCCGCCGTGGTCGTCTATCTCTTCTATCTCGCGTTCGGCTGAGCGCCGGAACGTCGTCGGATCGAAGCTGAAGTCGGTGTCGAGGTCGAGACTGAGGTCGAGATCCGGCCTCTGCAGGACGTCGCTGGGCGATTCGTCGGGCGACTCCGACGGATAGATGATGTCCTCCAGGTGCATGCGCCAGGCGCGCTCGATGTCGCGCATGCGGGCCTCGAAGGCCAGCTCGAGATTGCCCCGCGGCCCCTCCCGGTGCAGCCGCGAGGCCATCCGGACGCAGGCGTCCGGCCCGGTGTGGCGCTCGAGCATGTCGAAGACCGTGCCGCCCAGGATCAGCGCATCGCGACGGGTCGGTGGGAAGGCCGGGCGCTCGCCCTCGCGCAGCCGCGTGATCACCGCGGCGCGGAAGAGGCCGATCTGACCGGTGAAGTACTGCGCGGCTCCCTCGATCAGCCAGGCCCAGCGCAGGTAGGCGAGAAAGCGCTTCGGCGTCCACATCGGCGGCAGGGCGGGGTTGTTCGCCGCGAGCACGATCTGGCAGTACATCCGCTCGGCGGTGCCGCGGAGCGCGCGAAGCGAGTCCTCGCCGGCGGCCCGCCGCTCCAGCCAGGAGTCGTTGAGAGTGTGGATCTCGCCGTCCATCGGCCAGCCCGCCAGGTAGCGACGCGCCGCCGGGGCCGCCGACCAGCGGACGGCGGGCAGCAGCGGGTGCGCGGCCGAGAGCCAGGCTGGGTTGTCGTGGACGACCACCGTGACGTTGCCCGGCGCCACGTCGAATCGGTCCTCGAGACGCAGCCGCAGGTCCTCGAGCGCGTCGAGCACCCGGTGCGCGCAGGCGAGGTCGGCGTCATCGTGGCGCGCGGTGAAGCTCAGCGAATCGGTCTCGATCCAGGTGATGGAGTCAGGCTACTCGCGAGATCCGGCGGCGCTTCTCGGGGCCGCCGTTAATGCTGGTAACGCGCACGTTCGAGGTCCAGCTCCGTGCGGACTCCCATGCTCATCAGCGCCTCGTGCGCCTCCTCGAGGCTCGCCGCGGCAGAGACCGCCTTGGCGAGCGGGATCGCCGAGGTGGCGGCCGCGACCGGGTCGAAGAAGAACGTCAGCGCCCCGAGCGAGGTGACCTCGACAGTCCGGCGTCCGCCGCGGATCGGGACCGTGCCACGCTCCCCGCGGGCGCAGCGCACCGCCATCAGGCTCGCCTCGGTCGGGACCGTCCTGGCGGCGCCCTCGACCAGATCGGCCGCTTCGGGCGTCAGGCCCCAGGCGCCCAGCAGAGCGCCGGCGGACTGCAGCTCGGTGATCCGCTCGAGCACCTCGCCCGGCGTGAGCTCGCCGTCACAGCCGGGCCCGTAGACCGCTGCGATCGGCTCGCCGCTCCAGGCGGCGCCGGCACGTTCGCCCGTGCGCGCCAGGATCAGTGCCGCGGCGAGAACGACCGCGTCGCAGAGCGGGCTGGCAAGCCCGGGCTCGTCGCCGTGGGCGAGGACGTCACCACCGACGTCGAGCAGGACGACGGCGTCACAGCCGAGCTCGCCGGCTGCCTCCGCGAGGCCCTTCGCGAGGGCGGCGGGGCCGCGCGTGATGTCGAGCAGCAGCACTGGCCTGCCGAGGTGAGTCGCCATCTTCGACTCGGAGAACTCGACGCCGTCCAGGTTGGTAGTGCCGCCCTCGGTCAGCACCGCGGCCGAGCCGCACGGCCGGCCGTCACGGATCTCCTCCAGTGAGCGCGGGCCGGGGCGCGGGTCGATCGGCGCGCGCTCCCAGGCGACGCCGCCCAGCGTCCATTCCGTGCCCAGCTCGTCGAGCAGTTTGCTCACCCCGAGGGCGCCGACCACGTCGCCGCCCCCGCCCATGCCGATCAGCAGGGCGCGATTCGAATCTCTCAACGCGCTCAGGCTGATGGCTTCGCCTTCAGATCGCGGCTGCAAGCGGCCGCCGCACAAAACCGCTCAGGGCTTCGCCCGTCGCACAAAGTAGTGCGGCCTGGCAGCCGCTAGGCCGGAACGAGCTCGCCCTGGCAGATCTCGCGGATCGCCTCGGCGGCCCGCTCGAACTCCTCGTCGGCCATCACCGGCGTTCCCTCGAAGGGGAGGTCGCGGTCGATCTCCACCCAGGAGCGGCAGCCCTGGTGCTCGTCCTTGACGCGGACGGTGACCGGTCGCGGGATGCGGTGCACCCGTAGCAGCAGGACGTGCAGCGGATGCCGGCGCTTCCAGGAGAGGCGCTTCTGCGCGTAGTCCGAGGTCCAGACGTGGAACGGCGTCAGCGCCTCGACCACGCGGTGGTCGTCCGTCGTGAAGTGGTCGGTGATCTCGGCCCAGGCGCGGATCCGGACCCGGTCGGGCTGCGGAATGCCGCCGTCCTGGAGCAGCGCGCGCGGGGGCGGCTCCTCGTCGGGCCAGACACCCTCCTCGAGAGCGCGGCGCAGTTCGGGATGGTGCGACTCACGGACGAGATCGTTGCGCTG
>DATIDP010000072.1:0-50083 GCA_035456265.1 Solirubrobacterales bacterium
CACGATCCTCTTCCTCTTGCCCTCCGGCTCCCGCTGCGAGAACTCGGTGAAGATGTCGACGTTGCGGCGGTTCGTCGGGTCGGCGTCATCGGAGTCGAGCCACTCACGGCTCAGGTCGTCGAGCTCCATCTCGCCCGCGTCGATGTCGATGTCCGCGTCCACCATCTCGCCCAGCTCGCGCACCTCCGGATTGGTGAAGGCCGCCTGGGCGGGCCCGCGGCGCCCGAGCACGAGGATCTCCTTGACCCGGGCGCCGTTGAACGCCTCGATCGCGTGGTCGGCCGTGTCCGTCTCGCCGAGCTCGTCGGCGGTCAGGGCGAGCATCCGCGCCACGTCGGCGGCGACGTTGCCGTTGCCGATCACGACGACCCGCTCGCAGGAGAGGTCGAACTCCCGGTCGGCGAAATCGGGGTGGGCGTTGTACCAGTTGACGAACTCGGTGGCGGGATGGGACCCGGGCAGCTCCTCGCCGGGGATGCCGAGCTGGCGGTCGGTGGCCGTGCCGTAGGCGAAGACGACCGCGTGGTAGCGCTCCCTGAGCTCATCCACCGTCACGTCGTTCCCGACCTCGACGTGGCCGAAGAAGCGGAACTCGGGCCGGGCTGCGGTCTTCTCGTAGACCCGGATCACGGACTTGATCTTCGGGTGGTCCGGCGCTACGCCGAACCGCACCAGCCCATAGGGGGTGGGAAGCCGGTCGAACATGTCGACCTCGGCGTGCGTCCCGTCGTGCTTGAGGATGTGCTCGGCCGTATAGAAGCCCGCCGGGCCCGACCCGACGATGGCGACGCGCAGGGGATTTTCCTCGGTGCCGATCAAAGCGAGCGGGAAAGGGTAGTGGCTGGCCTCTCCGGGCGGTCCGGCAGGTGGTCAGTCGGGGAGGATCGCGACAACGCGTGCGGGGGCGGCGCTGGCGCCCTCGATCCGGAGCGGAAAACAGGCGACCTGGAAGCCCTCGGCGGGCAGCGATCCGAGGTTGAAGAGGCGCTCGATCTGCGAGTACGCGAGGTCCACCTGATGGGCCGCCCAGAAGATCCCCGGCTTCCCCTCCGCTCTCGCCCGCTCGGCCTGCAGGTGGAGTGGCTCGTCCCAGCCCCAGGCGTCGATGCCCATCACGCGCACGCCCTGTCCGTGGAGCCAGCGCGTCGCCTCGGCGCTCACGCCCGGGCCGCGGGCGATGTAGTCGGGCTGGTCGTAGAACGCGTCCCGCCCGGTGTGCACGAGGAGGATGTCGAGTTCGTTGAGCTGGCGCGGGAGGCGCTCCTGCACCTCGGCGGCCGAAAGCGACTCGCCGTCCGCACGGTCGGTCGCGTCGATTACCACACCGGGGGCGTAGAACCACTCCAGCGGAAGCTGATCGATCGTCTGCGCCCGCTTCCCCTCGACCTTCGAGTTGTAGTGCCAGGGCGCGTCCACGTGGGTCGAGTTGTGGGTGCCGAAGCGAAGGAAGGTCTCGGTCGTCCAGCCCTCGCGGTCGCGGAGCAGCTCCGAGTCGACGCCGAAGATCGTCTCGACCGCCCCCGCCCCCTGGGCGTGGCTCTCGAACTCGATATCGGTCCGGAGCGGGTCCGGCCACTCCGGCGGGTCCTGCCGAATCGGTGCCGAAAGATCGATCAGCGCCACTCAGCGCCTCCGCTCGGTGAAGCGTCGCTCGAGGTTCTCAACCGTTTGCTCCAAGGCCCTCCTCACCGCACGGCGGAAGATAGTCCGGTCGAACAGACCTTGGAGCCCCCGTCGCGGCCGGTAGCTGACGAGGAGCCGGTAGTCGAACCCGTCGCCGGCGTCGGAGAAGTGCCGGTAGTGCTCGGCGGGAGGGAGGCCGCGCTGCTCGCTTCGGTAGGCGACCTGCCTGTAGGGATCAAGCTTCCACAGGGTCATGGCGAGCTCAGTCGGGCGTCCCATGAGGCGGAGCGAGAGTCTGGCGCGATCGCCCGGGTGCTGCCAGCGCGACCCGGGCTCGATTGCGAGCAGGCCCGGCCAGTACTCGGGCCAGTTGGCGCAATCCGTGATGTAGTCGAAGCCTTCTTGGAGAGGGACGGCAAAGCGATGGTCGACCGCGACCTCGATCATTCCGCGCCCGCTCGTGCCTCCGCCCGCCCGATCCCGGCGCGCTCCGTGAGCCATACAAGGGGGTCGTAGATCCTGCTGCAGACGCGTTCCCGGAACTTCCTCATCCTCATGCCGATAGGAGTCGAGCGGCCGTGTCGAGCCGGCGCAGCGCGCCGTCCGGGAGGACCTCGTAGTCGAGCGGGTCCGAGACCGCCGGCGTGTACACGTGGATCGAGAGGGCGACTCCGTAGCCGGGGTCGTGGCGGACCCGGTGGATGTAGTCGGGGCCGAAGCTGAAGACCGACTCCGCGGGCCGCGTGTGCCTGTCCTGGGCGACGACCTGCCCGTCCACGGCATCGATCGTTTCCTCGACCAGCAGCCCGCTGCAGACAAACGCGGCGCCGCTCGCCCCGCCGTGATCGTGGAAGGTGGTGTCCTGTCCCGCCGCCCATCCGAACAGGGCGATCTCGAGATGGGGAGTCTCATAGAGGACGCGATGACTGCGCCGCTCGACGTCGAAGCTGACTGCGTGGCCCCAGAGCCACGGTGATCGGCCCACCCTGGTGACGATCTCCTCCAGGTCCTCGAGCGTCGAGGGCGACGCCGCGATGAGCGTCTCGTCAAGCACCCCGATCCGTCTCCGCATTCATCGCCGGGCGCCGGGACGGCCTGAGTCGCGGGCCGTCTGCCGCTGAGGCACGACGGAGCTCGCGGGCGATCGCCTTCGCGGCGCGCCTCGCCTCCTTGCCCATGTAGCCGAGCCCGCCGGGACGTGGCAGGTAGCCGATGAAGCGCAGGCCCTCGGCGGCGGGCCGAGGCCCGATCGCCTTGGGCATCCCGCTATCGCCGAGCACCCCGAGGTGGCCCACGAGCGGCTCGAGCTCTCGCCGGTATCCCGTCGAGCAGATCACCGAGTCGGGCTCGAGCCGCGACCCATCGGCCAGTACAACCCCCCTCGAGTCCAGCGACTCGACGGCGGCGACGACCTCGATCCGACCATCCTCGATCGCCTCGATCACCTCGGCGTCGACGATCGCCGGCACCTTCTCCCGCGTTCGGACGTCGGCGAACACTCCCTGCTCGGGGACCGGCAGGCCGTACTCGGTCAGATCGCCCACGTCCATTCGCCGGGCGAAGCGCGCGATCCGGTCGGCGACTCGGGTCGGCAGGTGCCAGAGCCAGGTTCCGATCAGGTCCCCGGGAACCGGCCCGGGACCCTGGCGCAGCAGGATGTTGGGTGGCGTGCGAATCGCCAGCCAGACCCGGGCGGCGCCTCCCTCAGCCAGCTCGTGGGCGATCTCCATCCCCGAGCTGCCGGGGCCAACCACCAGCACCGTCTGTTCCTCGAACGGCCTGGCGTTCCTGTACTGCGACGAGTGGAGTAGAGCGCCCTTGAAGGAGTCGCGGCCAGGCCAGGCGGGGATCAGCGGACTCTGTTCGAGGCCCAGCGCGACGATCACCTGCGGTGCGCGGAGCTCACCGGGGCTGGTGTGCACCACCCATTCCCCGTCATCGCGCTCGATTCGCTCGACGCGGGTGCCCAGACGCAGCTCGATCCCCTCCTCGCCGGCGTGTCGCTCGAGATGCTCGATCTCTTGATCGCGGCTGGGAAAGGTCGGCGTGCCCTTCGGGTAGGGGCGACCGGGCAGGTGCGAGAACCGGCGCCAGGTGTTGAGTCGCAGACCGTCGTACCGCGAACGCCATGAGGATGCGACTTGGTCGGCCTGATCCAGCACCACCGGGGTCACCCCCTCGTCCTTGAGAGCGAGCGCGGATGCAATCCCGGCGGGCCCGGCTCCGACCACTATGACTTGGCGTTCCATTTTCCTTCCCCTGGGTCGGCATTCCCGTTGCAGGCGCGAATCTACGACGAGCTCGCCGCCTGCACATCGGCTGAAGCACCCAAATGCAAGTCGCGAGCGAGTGGGTGATCTCACCCACTCGTGACTCAGATCAGGGAATGCTCGTGCGCGTAGGTGGTCGCCGCCGCGCGGGATGAGACGCCGAGCTTGGCGTACAGGTTGCTTACGTGCCGGTCGACGGTCCTGACGCTGACGACGAGAGCTGCCGCGATCTCCCTGTTCGTCTGCCCTGCGCAGAGCAGACGCAGCACCTCGAGCTCGCGCTTGGTGAGCCCGTGCGGAGCGATGGCGTTGCCGAGTCCAGCCGGCCCCTCGATCCGGGCGAGGTCAGAGGCCGCGCCGAGGCGAACGAAGGTCTCCCGCGCCGCTTCCAGCTCGAGCCTCGCGGTGTCCTCGTCCTCGAGGTTGCGACAAGCGAGCCCGATCAGCTCTCGGGCCCGGGCGTTCTCGTACGGGGCGTTGAATTGCCGCCAGAGCTCAGAGGCCCGGCGGAGCGGCTGGAGTGACTCCTGCGAGTTTCCGGCTGCAAGATCGACTCGGCCGCGCGTTTGCGCCGCCATGGCGGCAAGCGCGCCGGGCTCGGGCTCCGTGGCCGCGATCGAGTCGAGCTCGCCGCAGCCCTCCTCAGCCTCTGTCAGCTCACCGATCGCCACCTGGATCTCGACGTACGCCGGCAGCAGACTCGCTCGCTTGCCGGGATCATTGGCTTCCGAGAGCACCCTGCGAATCGCCGCATCCGCGGCCCTCTCGTCTCCCTGCGCCAGCCTCAGCAGAGCGAGGCCGGGGTGCGGCTCCCAGCCGTGGCCGCTGGCCTCGCGATAAGCCTCCTCCGCCGCGGCATGCTCACCGCGCAGGCGGTGAACCTCTCCCCGCTGGTAGTGGGCCTCGCCGGCTGCCACTGGATTCTCACCCTTCAAGCAGCGCTCGGCTGCTCGTCGCGCTTCCTCGATCGCCTCCTGCCAGGAACCGTCCATGCGCATGATCTGCGCGCGATGGACCAAGCAGCGGCCGGTGAAGGCGACCAGCTCGGGCTGGCCCGCGCACCACTGTGTGAGCGCGTTCGTCCACTCCCGTGCGCGGCGCAGCTCATGCGCCTCCTGGCAGGCCAGGATGGCGCCGCAGTAGACGATTCCGGAGCTGACCGGAGAGACCTCCCCCGCGATCACCGCGACCATCGCCAAGTCGAGGAGCGCCAAGCCCTCGCGGAACCGTCCAAGACCGATCAGCGCGCTCCCCTGCGCGAAGGAGCCGAGCGAGAAGAGGTCGGGATCCTCGAAGCGCTCGCCGATCGCGACAGCCTGAGCCGCGATCGCCGCGGCGCTCTCGAGCTGCCCGGCCGCCTCCTGTTCGATCGTTCGCGGGAGCAGCAGGTAGCCGCGTTCGACGCAGTCGCTGCCCTCTCGTTGGACTAACCGCTCGGCACGGCCGAGCCAGCCGCCGGCCTGACCAAGCTCACCCCGAATCGCGAGGCCGAGGGCGATCCAGTGGGCGCAGCGGACCGCCGCGAGCGGCTCTCCCGCGTCGAGGTAATCCCGGTAGGCCCGTTCGAGCGCCTGCCGGTACTCGTCCTCGAGGCCGAGCATGTATGCCGAGGTCGCCAGCAGCTCCAGGTCGGGGTGGCCGAGGGGGGCCGAGCCGTCGGCAGCCCTGAGCGCCTCATAGGCTTGGCGCCACGACTGGCGGGCGTAGTGGTCGCGCCCACTCTCGAGTTCCGCGAGGACCTCCACCGAGGTCGATTATGCGGGGGTGACGGCGGTGGCCGCCGTCCCGTCCAGCGCGTCGAGGGCGCGGCCGAGCGACATCGCCACGCAGGTGAAGATCGGGGTGTCGCGCAACGTGTACGAACTCGACTCGGTGCCGCGGAGCTCCTGGACCAGGTCCAGGAACTCGCCCGGCTCGTCGCCCTCGAAGGAGACGACGAACTCCTGATCGTCGAGGCCGAAGGAGTAGGCGGTGTTGATCGAGATCTCGGGGTAGCGGCGGCCCACCTCGATGTGGTTGACCATGATGCGCTGCCGCTCGTCGAGCGGCAGGCCGTACCACTCCCGCTTCTTGTCGAGGGGGTAGACGAAGAGGTACTTCCGCCCGGAGGTGCAGATCTCGGGCCGCGACTCGGAGTCCGAGTACGGCGAGGGCTTCGTCATCGCCAGGTACGAGTACGGCGAGGTCGCCCACCGTGCCAGGCCGCTCTGGCCGAGCACCACGTGGAAGGTGTGTATGTCCTCGAGAATCGGGCTCTGGCTCAGCAGGAGCAGGTCGACGTCCCCTCGCGTGCCGACCGTCGAATACGCTCGCAGCGAGCGGTCCTCCGCAAAGTCCTCGCAGGCCGCCTGGAACTCGGCCTTGTCCTGTGCCCGCTCCTCTGGGCTGCGCCTGCGCCAGGCGGGGTCGAGCTTGAAGAACGTGAACTTGACGAACGTGCGGCCGGCCACGAGACGAAGGTTAGTGACCGCCGTGCTGGCCGCCGGGGCGCTGATCTGCGCAGCCGCCCCGGCCGCGAATGCCGCCGGCGTCACGGTCGCGGTCGTGCCTCGGGCGACCACCGTAGGTGACCTCGCCTCGATTCCGGGGATGTCCGTCGGTGTGATCAGCGCCGGCATCGGCGAGGTGCCCCCGGAGCAGACCTTCCTCGACGTCTCCCAGGGAAAGCGGATCGACGACGCGCTCTACGACCGGGAGCTCACCGGCCTCTATCCGTTCGCGCGTGAGGTCCCCGGGTGGCCCGAGGTCGTGGACCGTGCGGAGGGTGCTCCCGCCGACCTCGTCCCCGGGATGCTCGCGCAGGAGCTCGACTCCCGGGGCATTCCTGCGTACTCGCCGCAGCCGATGCAGCCGGCCGCGCTGATCGCCGCCGACCGGAGGGGAGTCGTGTCGCCCCTTCGTCCCGGGGCCTGCGCCGAACCGTGCCTCGCCGTGATCGACGCGACACTCGCGCAGCTGCCGAAGCTCGCGATGAGGCTTCGCGGCGACGACCTGCTGATCGCGATCGCATCGCCCCCGCCCGCGCCGAACCGGGGCCTGTCCATCGGGATCGCGGGGCGCGGGATTCATGGCGAGCTCACGTCGGATTCGACGCGGACCGACGGCTACGTCCTCTCCACGGACATCGCCCCGACCATTCTCAGCCGGCTCGGCGTCCCGGTCCCGGACCAGATGGACGGCGAGCCGATACGGGCGGAGGGGGCCGCCGATCCGGCTGCTGTCGAGGAGCTCGCCGACCGCGTGGCCGTGATCCCGGAGCGGCGCGCTCCCGTGCTGATCGCGTCCCTTCTTGCCTGGATCGCCGTAGCGCTCGCCGGCGTTCTGGTCGCGCCGCCGGCTCGTCGCGCCGCCGCCGCCTGGCTCGGGCTGTGCTTCGCCTACATGCCGCTGATCTTGTTGGTCGGAGCGTGGCTCGAGCCGAGCGGGGCGGTGGAGGGACTGCTGGTCGGCCTCGGGGCGGCGGGGTTGGCCGCCCTCACCGTTCGGTTCGCCTGGGGTTGGACTGGCCTGGCGATCGCCTGCGCGATCACCGTGATCGCTTACGCGATCGACGTGATCGCCGGCTCCGGGCTGACCAGGCTCTCCCTGCTCGGGCCGAACCCGATCTTCGGCGCGCGCTTCTACGGGATCGGCAACGAGCTCGAGGCGCTCTTCGCCGTGATGGTGCCGGTGGGCGTGGCGGCCGGGCTCAGCGCGTACACCGGCTGGGGAAGGGAGGTGAGCCGGGGCCGTGCGGTTGCCGCCTTCCTCTCGGTGGCGGCGATCGCGGCGATCGTCTTCGGGGCAGGCCGGTTCGGAGCGGACGCGGGCGCCGCGATCGTCCTGCCGGTGGGCGGCGCCGTTGCAGCGGCCGCGGTTTCGACCGATCTCGAGCGCTCTCCCGGCTCAGGGCCGGGAAAGCGCTCGGGATTCACGCTCGGGCGGGTCCTGGCCGCTGGGGTCGCAGCGCCCTTGATCGCCTTGATCTTGGTCGCCCTGATCGACCTGGTCTCGGGTGGCGACTCCCATCTGACCCGCTCGGTCACGGACGCGGGCGGCGCCGCGAACCTCTCGGAGGTCGTGGAGCGGCGCCTGCGGCTCTCCGGCCACGACTTCGCACGGGCAGCCGCAAACCCCCTCTACTGGATAGTCGTGGTGGGAATTGGCGCGGCTGTGGCCCGATGGCGGCGGATCGACGCCTGGCTCAGGCCGGCGCCGATCGCCCGTGCGGGGCTGATCGGCGCCTGCGCGGCGGTGGCCGTCGGAGTGCTCGTCAACGATTCGGGGGCGACCTTTCTCGTGCTCGGCGCGCTTGCTCTGGGGGCGTTCCTGGCCCTAGCCTGGGCACAGGCACGGCAGGTTCAGTAGTTCCTCGCGTAATCCGTGCCTGTGGACCGGGTAAGTGTCGTGGGTGTGACTCCAGCCACTGAGCACAGCCACCCATCTCGGTACCCTGGCGCAATGCGCATCGCGCTTGTCTCCCCCTACTCGTGGACGTACCAGGGAGGGGTCAACAGGCACGTCGAGGCGCTGGCGGAGCAGTTCATATCCCAGGGTGATCACGTCCGAGTGCTCGCCCCCTGGGACCCGCCGGGCTTCATCAGCCGCCGCCTGCACCGCTCCCAACCCGAGCTTCGGGAGGCCCCCGACTACCTGGTCCCACTCGGCCGGACACTGGGAGTCGGAGCGAACGGCGCGGTCTCGAACCTCTCGGTCTTCCCCGAGGGCCCAATCTCGCTGCGGCGTGAGCTGCGGGCCGGAAAATTCGACGTCGTTCACGTCCACGAGCCCCTGGCGCCGATCGTCGGCTGGGACGCGATGACCTTCCGTGACGCCCCGGTGGTCGGCACCTTCCATGCCTACTCGACCAAGGCCTTCCCCAACCACCTCGCCACCCTGCTCGGAGCGCGCCGTCGCTTCAATCAGCTCTCCGCCCGGATCGCCGTCTCCGAGGCCGCGGCGTGGACCGGCAAGCGCTGGTTCGGCGGCGACTACATGATCGTCCCCAACGGCGTCGACCTCGAGGCGGCGCCCAAGGGCCCCAAGCCCGCCGCCGAGGAGCTGCGGCTCCTCTTCGTGGGCCGCGCCGAGGAGCGCAAGGGCCTGCCGGTGCTGCTGGCCGCGTTTCAGGCGCTGGTCGAGCATGTGCCCTCTCAGCTGACGGTGATCGGCGCGGATCCCGAGGACGTCTCGCGCCTGGTCTCCGACCCGGAGGTGCTCTCCCACATCGACGTGCTCGGCAAGGTGTCGGACTCGGTGCTCTGGCGCCAGCTGGGCGACGCCGACCTCCTCTGCGCACCTTCACTGGCCGGCGAGAGCTTCGGCATGGTCCTGACCGAGGCGTTCGCCGCGGGCACGCCCGTGATCGCCTCGGAGATCGCCGGCTACAGCGACGTCGTGACCGACGGCGTCGACGGCGTCCTCGTGCCGCCCGCCGATCCGCAGGCCCTGGCCGAGGAGCTTCAGCTCCTCGCGCACGAGCCCGAGCGGCTGGTTGCGATGGGCGAGGCGGGTCGCCGCAGCGCCGAGCGCTACGCCTGGCCGCGCATCGCGGACGAGGTCAGACAGGTCTACGAGTGGGTGACCGAGCCCACTCCCCTACCGGCGTCCCAGCTGGAGGCCGCCGCGAGGCGAACCGGCCTGGTTCCCTTCGCCGGTGCCCAGCGCCGCCCCGCCAAGCGGCTGCCCTCCCTGGATCCCGCTCCCGCCGCTGACGCTGGGCGCGGACGGCGGGTCGCCCGCAGGGCCGGTGTCGCCGTGGCGGGCGCACTCGGATTGCTGCTGACCGCCCTCGCCGCGCGGCGGATCGGCGTCGACAGAGTGGCGAGCAACATCATCGACTCGGATCTCAAGTGGATACTGGTCGCCTGTGCGCTGATGGTGGCCGCGATGTTCGCCCGAGCCGCCTCCTGGGTGGCGATCGCCCGGGCGGCCCTGCCGGGCAGGGTGGTTCGGCGGCGCGACGTCACCTCCGCGACGATGATCGGCGTACTGATGTCGGCAACGTTGCCGGCCAGGCTCGGCGAGCCGGCCAGGGCGATGGTCCTCTCACGGCGCGTCGGCCGGATGCGGGAGACGTTCCCGGTTCTCATCGGAACCCTGGTCTCGCAGACCGCCCTCAACATCCTGGCCCTCGTCCTGCTCGGCGGGATCATCGTCTCGACCACCGACCTCTTCCAGGCGAGCACCCAGAAGCTCTTCCTGGTCTCGACCGCCCCGCTGCTGATCCTGCTGGCGGTCCTCGCCGCGCCGTCGCTTGTCAGGGTGAACGGCCAGGGTCGCGTCGCCCGCGCCATCCAGGCGGTTCGCGGCGCGATCAAGCAGGCCCGCCGCGGCCTCACCGTCTTCCGCGATCCGCGCCGAGGATCGGTCGCCGCGTTCGCCCAGCTCTTCGCCTGGTTCCTGCAGCTGCTCGCCTGCTGGGCGCTGTTCGCCGCGCTCGGGCTCGATCACCAGGTGGCGATCGGCGCGGCTGCCGCCTGCCTGTTCGCGGTCAACGTCACGGCGGTCGTGCCGGCGACTCCTTCCAACATCGGGATCTTCCAGCTGGCGATCATCAGCGTGCTCAACAAGGGCTTCGGGATCCCGGCCTCGGATGCGCTCGCCTATGGCGTGATCCTGCAGGCGGTCGAGATCGCGACCGCCGTCGCGCTCGGCGTCCCGGCCCTGGTCCGGGAGGGCGTCACCTGGTCCGACATGCGGTTGCGGGCCCTGTCCGCCGCCCCGGTGCACCTGCCCAAGCAACCACGGTCGCGGGAGCGCGGGGCCGAGCGCATCTCCGCCTAGCCATCCGGCCCCAGTAGACGATTGGCCGATGGTCCTCGCCCGGGGCACGATTTGAGGCGAGCAGGTCGCCGAGCTCGAGACCTGGCTCGACCACGCGGAGGGAATCAGGCACCTGACCGGTCCGGAGGGGTGCCGTTTCCAGCCCAGGCCGGGCCCCGGGCCGTCTCGCTGGGAGAATTGGGGCGTGCCCCGTACCGCTCTCTGCCCGATCCTGATCCGGCGAGACGACGAGCTCGGCGTCCTCGAGGACGCCCTGCTGGCGGCCCGCCGCGGCGAGAGCCGCTTCGTGGCCGTGGCCGGCGAGGCGGGCATCGGCAAGACGAGGCTGGCGCGGGAGCTCGCGCGCGAGGCCCGCGAGCTTGGCTGCACCGTCCTCGCGGGGGCGTGCAGCGACGCGGAGCTCACGCTCCCGTACCTGCCCTTCGTCGAAGCGATCGGGAATTACCTCGATGAGGCGGATCCGGACGGGCTCTCGGATGCGCTGGGACCGGGGATCGCCGAGCTCGGACAGCTCTTCCCGCAACTTGCCCGCGGAGCCACGCCCGAGCCATCCCCCGATCAGGGCCAGGCGAAGCTCCGCTTGTTCGAGGCGCTCGTCTCGCTGCTGGCTCTTCCCGCCCGGGAGCGAACGCTGCTGCTGGTGATCGAGGATGTCCACTGGGCGGATGCCTCGACCAGGGAGCTGCTCGACTACCTCGCCCGCAGACTCACCGACCTTCCGTCGCTGATCCTCGTCACCTACCGACGGGACGAGCTCAGTCGCCGCCATCCGCTCATGCCCGTCCTGCAGGGGTGGCGGCGGTCCGGGGTGGCCGACGTCGTCGAGCTGGAGCCTCTCTCCGCCGACGGTGTCGGCGAGATGCTCGCCGCCATCCTCGGCGATGAAGGTGTGGATGCAGAGCTTCGCGAGCTGATGGTCGAGCGCAGCGAGGGCAACCCGTTCGTGCTCGAGGAGATGCTCCGCGAAGCCGTCGAGGGCTCGGGCGGCGCGGGCCGAGGTGGCGGCGCGCTGTCGGCGACACCGCTCCCGGAGACGGTCCGGCACGCGATCGTGCTGCGCGTCCAGCGGCTCCCTGAGGAGCAGGTGGCGTTGCTGGAGACGGCCGCGATCCTGGGCAGGAGCTTCGACGCCGGGACGCTGCTCGCGGTTTCGGGCGAATCCGAGTCGACCGTGCACGCCACCCTCGAGGCAGCGATCGCGCAGCAGCTGATCGAGGAGGATCCGGGCCACCCGGGCCGCTACCGGTGGCGGCACGCGCTCACCCAGGAGGCGATCTACGCGGAGATCATCACCCCTCGCCGGCAGGCGATCCACTCGCGCGCCGCGGAGGTCCTGGGGGAGGACGAGTCGACGCGCTCGGTCGATCTCGCAGGTCACCTGCTCGGGGCCGGGCGCTTCGCGGAGGCCGTCCCGATCTGCCTTCGGGCGGCCGAGGACGCTGAGGGCACGCTCGCGTTCGGCGAGGCGGTGTCGATCCTCGAGCGCGTCCTGCCCTACATCAACGATCCCCTCGACAACGCCCGAGTCCTCTGCCGGATCGGCCGTGACCAGCACAGAAACGGGGCGCCCGCCAGCGGGGTGGGCTACCTGACCAGCGGCATCGAGGCGCTGGAGGGCATGGGGGAGTCGATCGAGGCGGCCCGCTACCGCCTCGTGCTCGGGCGCTGCCACTGGGAATCGGAGCGGCCGGATGCCGCTCGGGCCGATTACGAGGGCGCCCTCGAGGTCCTCGCGCCCGCCGGTCCTTCGGCCGATCTCGCGATGGCCCATCAGCGGCTCGCCGGGATGAGCGCGTTCGACCTGGACTACCGCGGCTGCCTCGAGTCGGCCCAGAAGGCGGCCGAGATCGCGGAGCAGGCCGGCGCCGACATGGAGCGGGTCTGGGCGCTCGTCTTCGTGGCGCTCGGATACGTCGACGGTGAGGAGCAGGAGCGCGGCCTCGAGCTGATGGATGAGTGCTTCGAGGAGGCCCGAGCCAAGGGCTACTCACAGATCGCCAGCAACGTCGCCTGGAACAACATCTGGACGCGGACTCACATGATGCTCTCGGACCTCGAGGACTGGCTCGACCGGCTCGAGTCGCTGCCGTTCTACGCCCGGTTCGGTGACCGCTCCGGAGACCTGATCTCTCGGAGCTACACCGCAGCTGTCCGAGGCGACCTCGAGGGTGCCCTGGCGACCGCCGAGGGGGCCGTTGAGCGTCACGCACGACTGGGCTTCGGGAAGATGGAGTGGCGGGCCCGAATCCATGCGGCGCAGGTCTTGGCCGAGCTGGGACGGGCCGAGGAGGCGGCGGACGCGCTGCCTCCCGCATCGACGAGGACCGAGCTGCAGGACATCATCTATGACGGGGCCGCCCGGATCAGGACCGCGATGGGGCTCGGACGGCTGGATGAGGCGCTGGGCGTGGCTGAGGAGATTCACGCGAACGCCGAGAGGCTCGCCACCTATCGTGAGCCGCTGGCACTTGCGGCAGAGGTGCTGGCGGCAAGCGGCCGGCCGGACGAGGTGGAGCGGCTCGCCGTAACCGCGCGCGGCCATCCCACCCAGGCAGGCGCGGCCTACCTCGATCAGATAGAGGGACTGCTGGCGCTCGCCCGGGGCAAGCCGGAAGATGCTGCGGCGAGCTTCGACGCACTGATCGCGGCGGCCGAGGAGGCCGGCTACCCGCTCGTCGAGCTGCGCGGCCGGACACAGCGCGCCCGGGCCCTGTCCGCCCAGGGCAGGTCCGAGGATGCGGCTGCGGAGCTGAAGCGGGTGGTCGATCGAGCCGACCGGATGAAGGCCCGCCTGATCGCCCGCGAGGCCCGCGACGTGGGCGCTGAGCTCGGCGTCGAGCTTCCACCGCCGCCGGAGTCCGTGGCGGAGGCGGCCGCCGAGCCGGTCATCCCGCGAGGCGAGCGTCTGGTGACCTCCCTGTTCGCCGACGTGCGGGGCTACTCGGAGCTCGCCTCGAGCGTGGCTCCGAGCGTGCTCGCCGAGCGGGTGGCGATGCTTTACCGCCTGGCTCGGGTGGCGGTCGAGCGCCGCCGGCAGGGCATCATCGACAAGTTCGCGGGCGATGCCGTGATGGCCACCTTCAACGTCTCGGGGACGAGCACCGAGCACACGACCGACGCCCTCGAAGCCGCCCTGGCTCTTCGCGATCGGGCGGCGATGATCGAGCTGCCACTGGGCATCGGGATCTCCGTCGGGCCCGGCGTCGTCGGCAGGGGCGTCTCGGACGACAACATCGCGGTCACCGGTGAGGCCACGAACCTGGCCGCGCGGCTCCAGGCCCAGGCCGGACCCGGCGAGATCCTGCTGAGTGCCGAGGCACATCGCCGCGTCGCCGACTGGCTCGCCGACCATGGCATGGAGACGAGTCGAGAGGAGCTCGAGCTGAAGGGCTTCGCCCAGCCCCAGGTCGTCTACCGGCTCGCCGCCGGCGATCGCGCAGCGGTCGCCTGAGGCTCCGCCTCGACGGAACCGTCGCGCGGATCCGACTCGGGCGGCAGCTCGCCGCCGCGCTCGGTGCCCGCGATCACCTCGTCCGGGGCCCTGTCCTTCGGGATGAAGCCGGACTTCATGCCGAAATAGACCGCCTGGGGGTGGTGGGCGATGATCGCCACGGTCGACTGCTCCGGCATCACGGCGTAGCCGCCGGAGAGCGTCATGCCGATCTGCTCGAGGTCGAGCAGGCGCCACACCTTCTCGTGCTCCGACTGGTCCGGGCAGGCGGGGTAGCCCCAGGAGTAGCGGCGCCCCTGGTCCCGGTCGATCCCGAGCCCGGAGCGGACCTTTGAATGGAGCCACTCGGCCAGCCCCTCCGCCGACTGCACGCCGAGACCGTGGACGTAGAGCTGCTCGGCGAACTCGCCCTCGGCCTCCAGCCTGGCCATCAGATCCGTGACCTCCGGACCGACGGTGACGCCCTGCAGCGCGACCACGTCGCGCTCGCCGGGGGCGAGCTCGTCCAGGGGCCGGAAGAAGTCGGTCAGGCAGATCCGGTCGTGCCGCGGCTGACGCGGGAAGACGAGCCGCTCGAGCTCACGCTCGGAATCCTCCGGGTCGAAGACGACCAGCTCGTTGCCTTCGGCGGCGCACGGGAAGTACCCCAGCCGGGCACGAGGATGGAGATAGTCCTGCTCACGCCACATCCGCTCGAGGCGCGGAGCGAAGCCCTCGTCGCCGTCGTGGCCCTCCACGATCCGCCGCCACTCCTCGCCCTTCTTCCCGCGGCCGCCCCAATGCAGCTTGAAGAGCACGTGGCGGTCGAGGTGCGGAAAGACGTCGTCGAGGTCCACCGCGACGTCGCGAACGCCCCAGAAGGGCGGCTCGGGGATCGGGGCGTCGGGGCTCGCCGCCGAGCGCACGCTGTCGTCGGTGGTGGGCGGGGCCTCGTCGATCACGACCGGCTTCTCGCGCAACTCGCGGGCCTCTGAGCGGATGCGCTCGACCAGTGCGGTGCGCGCCTGATCGTCGATCAACTCGTCCATCGTGTCCAGCCCCGCGAAGGCGTCCTTGCAGTAGAAGACCCCCGGCTCGTAGACGTCGTCGGAGTCCTTGCCGCCCGGATACAGAATGCGGCGGCCGAAGTCGCGGTTGATCGCGGCTCCGCCGACCAGCACCGGGAACTCGAGTCCGCGCTCGTGCAACTCCTGCACGCAGATGGGCATCTGCTTGGAGGTCGAGACGAGCAGTGCGGAGAGGCCGATGGCGTCGGCCTCGTGCTCGACGGCGGCCGAGATGATCGTGTCGACCGGGACCTGCTTGCCGAGGTCGACCACCGTGTAGCCGTTGTTGGTGAGGATCGTGTTGACCAGCGACTTGCCGATGTCGTGGACGTCGCCGAAGACGGTCGCGATCACGACCTTGCCCTTCGTGTGCCCCTCGATGCGCTCCAGGTAGTTCTCGAGCCGGGCGACGGCCCGCTTCATCACCTCGGCGGACTGGAGGACGAACGGCAGGATCAGCTCGCCCGCGCCGAACTTGTCGCCGACCTCCTTCATGGCCGGGAGCAGGACCTCATTGAGGGTCGGGACCGCACCGATCTTCTCGACCGAGCGGTCGATCCAGTCCTCGACCCCGTCCTTCTTGCGGTGGAGGATCTGCCAGTGGAGGGCCCTCTCGGGCTCCATGCCCTCGGTCGGGTCGCCCGCCGCCTCCTTGGCGTCGGTGCCCTTCGACTCGAAGTGGGCGATGAACTTCTCGAGCGCGTCGTCGCTGCGGTTGAAGACGAGGTCGTCGGTGAGCCGGCGCTCCTCCTCCGGGATCTCCGCGTAGGGCGTGATGTGGTTCGGGTTGACCATCGCCAGGTCGAGGCCGGCCTCGACGCAGTGGTGCAGGAAGACGGAGTTGAGGACGGCGCGGGCTGGCGGCGAGACGCCGAAGGAGACGTTGGAGACACCCAGCGAGGTCTTGACGCCGGAGATCTCCGCCTTGATCCGCCGGATCCCCTCGATCGTCTCGATCGCCGAGGGCCGCCACTCCTCGTCGCCGGTGGTGAGAGTGAAGGTCAGCGCGTCGAAGATCAGTGCCTCGGGATCGAGCTCGTGCTCGTCGCAGCAGAGGTCGCGGATCCGCTTGGCGACCTCGAGCTTCCGGTCGGCGGTCTTCGCCATCCCCTCCTCGTCGATGGTCAGCGCGATCAGCGCCGCACCGTGAGCCTTCGCCAGCGGGGCGACCCGGTCGAGCTTGTCGCGGCCGGCCTCGAGGTTGACCGAGTTGACGATCGCCCGGCCCGGAATCCTCTCGAGCGCGGCCTCGATCACCTCGGGCTCGGTCGAGTCGACCTGGATCGGCGAGGGCTGGGTCAGCGAGATCCGCTCGACGACGGTTCCCATCTGGACGTCCTCGTCCTGTCGCTCCGTGAGCGCGACGCAGACGTCGAGGACGTGGGCGCCGCCCGTCACCTGATCCTCGGCCACCTGGAGCAGGCCGTCGTAGTCATCGGCCAGCAGCATCTCCTTGGCGGCGCGGGAGCCCTGGGAGTTGACGCGCTCTCCGACGAGCGTCGGGCGCGGCTCCTGGACCAGCGGGGTCGAGGTCATCATGCTCGAGACCTGCGCGGGGCCCGGGTCGGGGCGCTCGCCGGGCGTGCGCTCGACGACCCGCTCGCGGATCGCGCGAATGTGGTCCGGGGTGGTCCCGCAGCAGCCGCCGACGATGCCGACGCCGTAGCGCTCGACGAACTCGCCGAGCGTCGCCGCCAGCGGCTCCGGCTGCTCGGGGAAGATCGTCTCGCCCTCCGGGCCCTGGAGCGGCAGGCCGGCGTTCGGGATGCAGTGGACGGGCAGGGGCGAGGTCTCGCCGAGATAGCGGATCGCGTCCCGCATGTCCTCGGGCCCGGTCGAGCAGTTGAGGCCGATCACCTGGACGTCGAGCGCGAGGAGGGTGGTGAGAACCGCCTGGATGTCGGTCCCGAGGAGCATCTTGCCGCCCTGCGGAAGCAGCGAGACAGAGGTCTGGATCGGCAGCTCACGCCCGGTGAGCTTGAACGCCTCCCGGGCGCCGAAGACGGCGGCCTTGACCTCGAGGATGTCCTGCGCCGTCTCGATGATGATCAGGTCGGCGCCGCCGTCGACCAGGCCCCGGGCCTGCTCGGTGAAGACCTCGACGAGCTTGCGGAACGAGATGTCGCCGAGTGTCGGGTCGTCGCTCGCGGGCAGGAAGCCGGTCGGCCCGATCGAGCCGGCGACGAAGCGGTCGGGACCCGCGGCATCGCGGGCGATCCCCGCCGCCCTGCGGTTGATCTCGAGCGTGTGCTCGCCGAGCCCCCACTCGTCGAGCTTCAGCCTGCTTCCCTGGAAGGTGTCGGTCTCGACGACCTCGGCTCCGGCCTCGAGCATCGAGGTGTGCACGCCCTCGATCACATCCGGGCGATTGAGCACGAGTGCCTCGTGACACTTGCCCTCGAGGCCGCCGTAGTCCTCCTGCGTCAGGTCGAACTGCTCCAGGGTCGCGCCCATGCCGCCGTCGAAGACGACGATCCGCTCGCGCACGGCCCCAAGGAAATCGCGCTCGGGCATGGCGGGGAAGGGTAGAGGGCGCACGCCGGCGGGATCCGTGAGCGGATACGCCGAGAAGCCCGTTTCCCAGATTGACCGCCTCGGTAGGGTTGAGTGATGGCCCTCTCGAACGTCTCCGGATTCCCGAGAATCGGCCGCAACCGCGAGCTCAAGTTCGCGACGGAGGGCTACTGGCGCGGCGAGACCTCAGCCGACGAGCTCGCCGCGGTCGCCAAGGCGATCCGCGTCGAGAACTGGAAGCTGATGCAGGGCGCCGGCATCGACCTGGTCCCCTCCAACGACTTCTCCTATTACGACCAGGTGCTCGACACGATCGCCCTGGTCGGCGCCGTTCCGGAGCGCTACGGCTGGGATCGCGGCCAGGTCGATCTCGACACCTACTTCGCAATGGCCCGTGGCCGGCAGACGGACGACCTCGACGTCACGGCGATGGAGATGACCAAGTGGTTCGACACGAACTACCACTACCTCGTCCCCGAGCTGGGACCGGAGACGAGGTTCTCGCTGTCGAGCACCAAGCCGTTCGACGAGCACGCCGAGGCGATGGAGGAGGTCGGGATCGACACCGTCCCGGTGCTGATCGGGCCGGTCAGCTTCCTGCTCCTCTCGAAGCCCGCCGAGGGCGTCTCCGACCGCTTCGATGCCGTCGACCTGGTCGAGCCCCTAGTCGAGGTCTACGGCGAGGTGATCGAGAAGCTGGCGGAGCAGGGTGCGACCTGGGTGCAACTCGACGAGCCCTGCTTCGTCGAGGATCGCTCCGAGAGGGAGCTCGATGCGCTCCGGCTCGCCTACGAGGAGCTCTGCAAGGTCCACGAGCGGCCGCGGATCCTGGTCAAGACCTACTTCGATCACGTCGGCGATGCCTACGGGGTGCTCAGGGACCTGCCGATCGAGGGCGTCGGGCTCGACTTCACCGGCAACGTGCACGGCGACGAGCTGGATCCGAGTGTCCATGAACACGGCGGCCGCCACAATGCCGAGTTCATCGCGAGCCAGGAGGGCCTGGACGACCAGTGGCTCTTCGCCGGGATCGTCGACGGGCGCAACGTCTGGATCAACCATCTCGAGCACTCCCTGGACGCGCTCGAGGGACTCCGGACCCGAACCGCTCAGCTCGTAGTGTCGACGAGCTGCTCGCTCCTCCACACGCCGATCGATCTCGACGCGGAGCCGGCCGGCGCCGACGCCGACCTCGATGAAGAGATGCGCTCCTGGATGGCTTTCGCCGTCCAGAAGGTGGGGGAGGTGGCCACCCTCGCCACGGGCCTCGCCGATGGGCGCGAGGCGATCGCCGACCGCCTCGACGCGAACGACCGGGCACGGGACTCGAGGCGCGACTCCGAGCGGACCAGGAATGCAGAGGTGCGCGCCCGGATCGAGGGGCTCGATGAGGAGCACGACCGGCGCTCGAGCTCGTTCGAGGAGCGGAGGCCCGCGCAGCGTGCCCGCATCGACATCCCCGAGCTCTTCCCGTCGACCACGATCGGCTCGTTCCCCCAGACCGACGAGATCCGGCAGACGCGCGCGAAGGAGAAGCGCGGCGAGATCGATTGGCAGACCTACAAGCAGGCGATGGAGGCCGAGATCGAGAAGGTGATCCGCTTCCAGGAGGACGTCGGGCTCGACGTCCTCGTGCACGGCGAGCCGGAGCGCAACGACATGGTCCAGTACTTCGGCGAGCAGATGGAGGGCTACGTCTTCACCGAGAACGCCTGGGTGCAGTCGTACGGCTCGCGCTGCGTGCGCCCCCCGATCATCTTCGGTGACGTCCTGCGGCCCTCGCAGATGACCGTGGACTGGATCACCTACGCGCAGTCGCTCACGGACAAGCCGGTCAAGGGCATGCTCACCGGGCCCGTGACCATGCTCGAGTGGTCGTTCGTCCGCGACGACCAGCCGCTCGCCGACACCTGCAAGCAGCTGGCGCTGGCGATTCGCGACGAGGTCGAGGACCTCGAGACGGCCGGCGTCCAGATCATCCAGGTCGACGAGCCCGCGATCCGCGAGGGCCTGCCGCTGCGCAAGGACCGCTGGGGCGAGTACCTGAGCTGGGCCGTCCACTGCTTCCGCCTGGCGACCGCCGTGGTCAAGGACGAGACCCAGATCCAGACGCACATGTGTTACTCGGACTTCGGGGACATCCTCGAGCAGATCCAGGAGATGGACGCCGACGTGACCCTGATCGAGGCGGCCCGCTCGCGGATGGAGCTGCTCCACGACTGGGAGAGGACGGGCTACCGCAATGACATCGGGCCGGGCGTCTACGACATCCACTCGCCCCGCATCCCGAGCGCGGACGAGATGGTCGAGCTGCTCCACGAGGCCGCCCGCGTCCTGCGACCCGGGCAGCTCTGGGTCAATCCCGATTGCGGCCTGAAGACGAGGGCCTGGGACGAGGTCGATCCCAGCCTGCGCAACATGGTCGACGCCGCCAAGCAGCTGCGCGAGGAGCTGGTTCCGGCGTCGTAGGGCGGGACCGGCGACCTGCCGCCTTCGTCGCCTTCGTCCGCTCGGCGAAAGGACGCGACACACCGCCAGGTGTCGTCTTGCCGAGGCGGCAGGGACGGCTAGCGCCGTCCCAGCCGCCTGCGCCAGTCGCGCGAGTTGAAGAACTGCGTGATCTTGCGCAGCTTCGCGCGCCGCTCACTCGTATACGGGAAGTAGAGCGGCTCGCGCTTCTGACCGAAGCGGGTGATCACCAGCGACTCGGGGCGGACGAACTTCTTGATCCCGTATTCGCCGTGGCGGAAGCCGATCCCCGAGTCCTTCCAGCCGCCCATCGGCACGTCGGAGGCCAGGAATCCGACCAGCACGTCGTTGACGTTCGCGGTCCCGACCTCGAGCCGGCGTGCGACGGCCTCGGCCTGGCGCTTGCTGCCGAAGACCGACGCGGAGAGCCCGTAGCGGCTGTCGTTTGCGAGCCGCACCGCCTCGTCGGCGTCGGGGACCCTCATCACGCCGACCACCGGCCCGAAGCTCTCGTCGCGCATCACCGTCATCGAGTGATCGACGTCGGCGAGCACCGTGGGCTCGAACCAGTCGCCGGGGCCCTCGGCGCGCTTGCCGCCGGTGAGGACCGTGGCGCCGCTCTCGCGGGCGTCGTTCACATGCGACTCGACGATGTCGGTCTGCTTCGGGAAGGTCATCGCGCCGACGTCCTTGCCGTGCTCCGGGCCGTCCATACCCTGCTTGAGGCTCTTCACCTCGTCGACGAAGCGGGTGAGGAACTCGTCATAGATCGGCTCCTCGACGTAGATGCGCTCGGTGGAGATGCAGACCTGGCCGGAGTTGGCGAAAGACCCCCACGCGGCGGCGTTCGCGGCCCTCTCGACGTCAGCGGTCCTCAGCACGATCATCGGGTCCTTGCCGCCCAGCTCGGCGCTCACCGGTGTGAGCGTCTCGGCCGCGCGGGCGAGGACTTTCTTCGCGGTCCGGTCGGAACCGGTGAACTGGACGAAGGCGACCTCGTCGACCAGCGCGGAGCCGGTCTCGCCCATGCCGTTGACGACGTCGAAGACGTCGGGGCCGCCGATCTCGGACTTCCACGCCTCGACGATCTCGCCGAGCCCGAGCGGGGTGATCTCTGAGGGCTTCACCACGACGGCGCAGCCGGCAACGAGGGCGGGAATCGCATCCCCGAGCGAGAGGATCAACGGGAAGTTCCAGGGGCTGATCACGCCGACCACCGGATACGGGCGGTACTGCACCTTCAGCTTCTTGACCTTCATCAGCGGCGAGTGGGCCGGCACCTTCTCGTCGCCGATGTACTTGTGCGCCTTCTTTCCGTAGAAG
This sequence comes from Solirubrobacterales bacterium, assembly GCA_035456265.1. Lineage (GTDB taxonomy): Bacteria > Actinomycetota > Thermoleophilia > Solirubrobacterales > 70-9 > DASUPK01. Next base: position 21,462 of record DATIDP010000072.1, read on the forward strand.
TTGATGAGGTCGGTGACGTAGGGCACCTCGCCCATCGCCTCGGCGCGCACCTTCCCGGTCTCCCGCTGCATGGTCGTGGCGATCTCGTCCTGGTGGTCGAGCAGCCAATCGCGGAGCTTGCCGAGCCACTCGGCCCGCCCCTTGATCCCCAGCTCCTCCCAGGCGGGCTGATTGGCGCGCACCCGCGCAACGGTGGCTGCCACCTCTGGAGGGCCATCGACCGGCACTTTCGCGATCACCGACCCGTCCGCCGGGTTGATCACCTCGAGACCCTCGCGCGCCTCCCGCCTCTTGGCGCTCTCGCTGACGGTGTCGATGGCCATGCTCGCTCCCCTCGTCGTCGGTCGTCCGGACTCTACCGGGGACTGGCTGCGCAGCCAGGACAGGAGCGGATTTGCGCCGATCGACACTCCCGACCGCTTGGAGCAACGGACGAGCGACATTTTCGACAGAGGGCCAAAGACCGCACGCGCGGCCGCCCCTACGGTGCGCTCGGATGACCATGCGCGAGCTCAGCACCCGCATGATCGAGGCCGTTCTCGACGGCGAGGGACTTCAGGGAGTCGCGGACCTGGCTGCCGCGGAGGCGGGGGGGCCGGTTGCGATCGTCCTACCGCCTCGAGGCCTAGCCGCGCGGGCGCCGGGCGGCGGAGAGCTGAATGGCCTCGCCGAGTACGCCAAGGCGCGGGTGGCGGAGACCCAGGCGACCGCGCCCGACCCGATCGCACTGGAGCGCTCGATCGAGGCCGGCGGGCAGATCGTGGGCGTCGTCCTGCTGCTCGACGACCCCTCGGCCGACGGCGACGAGGGTGCAGTCCTGGTCGACCGCGAGGAGGTCCTTCGGGCGGCCGCGCTCGCCGCGCTGGCCGAGGTGGCGGTGGCCGACGCCCGCGAGGACGCCGAGCGGAAGATGCGCGGGGGCCTGATCGAGGAGCTCCGCTCCCGTGAGGTCAACACGGCGGAGGCGACCAGCAAGGCGGCCCGGCTCGGCTGCGACCTGGCCCGCGGGGCCATCGCGCTCGTCGCGGAGATCGAGTCCGCCTCCCCCAGCCACGCCAGCGCGCTCGTCGAGGCGGAGTACGAGGGATCGCTGGCCGAGCTCGCCGAGGGCCGGCTCTACGCCGTCCTGCCGGCTCGCGGCGGCGACGACGCGCCGGAGACGACGCTGCGGTCGGCGGGACGGATCGCCAACCGGCTTCGCAGACACGGGATGGCCGCGGTCTCGTCCTTCTATCCGGACCCCGGCGAGCTCCACCGCGCGATCAGGGAGGCCGAGCTGGTGCTCGACGTGATCACTCGCGAGCCGGAGATCGCGGAGGCGCTCGAGGAGGGGATCGCGGCGAGCGGGGTCTACCGGCTGCTGTTCAGGGCCCTGATCTCGGACCCGGAAGAGGTGCGCAGCTTCTACCGGGACACCGTCGAGCCGCTGGTCCGATACGACGACCAGTACCGCTCGGACCTGCTGGGCACGCTCGAGGAGTACCTGGCCAGCGACTGCAACATGAACGCGACGGCGCGGGCGATCTTCGCCCACCGGCACACCGTGGCCTACCGGCTCGACCGTGTGAAGGAGCTCGCGGGCCTCGACCCCCAGATCTCCGAGGATCGGGAACGGCTCGGCCTCGGGATCAAGGCGTACCGCATCCTTGCGCCCGCCCTGCCGAGGTAGGCATCCGGGGCCGGCTCAGGCTCGTACCTAGACTGGGTCGGTGGGACACGCGCGGACCGCATCCGTGGTGGTGATGGCCGCGACGCTCGTCGCGGGGATCGGCTGCGGCTTCGGCAGCACGAAGACCACACGGGCCGCTCCCACGACTCCATCCGGGCAGGCGACGGCCGCCAAGAAGAAGCACGCCACCGCCCGCTGGCCGACCTACCACGGCAACCTGGCGCGCACGGGCGTTGACACCAGCTCGCCGGCGCTCGGCCAGGTGAGGCGGACCTGGACCAGGCAGGTCGACGCCCCCGTCTACGGTGAGCCGCTCGCGGTCGGTGCGCGCGTCTACGTCGCGACCGAGAACAACACCGTCTACTCCCTCAACGCCCGCACCGGCAAGGTCGCCTGGCGCCGGCATCTGGGCGCCCCCGTGGACGGCTCGACCCTGCCCTGCGGCAACATCCTGCCGACCACCGGTATCACGGGCACGCCGGCGATCTCGGGAGGCAGGCTCTACGTCGTCGCCTTCCTGAGCGGCTACCGCCATGTCCTCTTCGCGCTGAGCCTGACCAACGGCGGGGTCGTGATCAGGCACGGTGCCGACGCGCCGGGATCCGACCCTCGGGTCCATCAGCAGCGGCCGGCGCTTTCGATCTCGAAGGGGCGGGTCTACGTCCCGTACGGAGGTCTCACCGGGGACTGCGGTCCCTACAGGGGGCGGGTGGTCTCGGTGAAGATGCGCGGGAAGCCGATGAAGCGGACCTTCACTGTGGGGGTGAATCGCGAGGGCGGGATCTGGGCGCCCTCCGGGGCGGCGGTCAACAGGTCCGGAGACCTGTTCGTCGCGACCGGCAACGGCGACAGCTCGGGCTTCGATTTCGGCAACTCCGTGCTCGAGCTCAGCCCGAAGCTGAAGCAGACCGGGTTCTTCCGGGTCTCGAACGGCGGCGCCAACAATCAGACAGACACCGACCTGGGCTCCACGGGGCCGACGCTGCTCGACGGTAACCGTCTCTTCGTCATCGGCAAGGACGGCGTCGGCCTGCTGTTGTCGAGCGCCCATCTCGGCGGGGTCGGCGGCCAGCTCTTCGAGCAGAAGATCTGCTCCGGCGCGTACGGGGGGATGGCCTCCCGGGCGCCGTTCATCTACGTGCCCTGCACGGACGGACTGGTGGCCCTGCGTCTCAGTGGCGACAGCTTCAGCGTCGCCTGGAAGAAGGGCTCGGACGCCGGCGCGCCGATCGTGGCGGGCGGAGCGGTCTGGTCGATCGACGGCGGCGGGACGCTCCACGCCTATGCGCCCGACAGCGGCGCGGATCTGGCGAGCTTCGACGTCGGATCCGTCACCCACTTTCCGTCGCCGGGCGCCGGGGGTGGCCGCCTCTTCGTCCCGGCCGAGAGTCGGGTGGTCGGGTTCGCCGGTGTCTAGCGGCGGGCGCTAGATCTCCTTGCGGAACGGCACGAGCCGGTAGACCGAGCCCTTGCTGTTCCTCTTGATGCCGCGCTCGGTGAGCACGTAGATGTTGCCCGCCTTGTCCTCGCCGAGTGAGGAGAGGTAGCGGATGTTGAAGCGGAAGCTTCGCTGCTTGCCGGCGCGGCGCCCGAGGCGCGGCCGGAAGCCGTAGAGCGTGCCGGTGCAGTAGTCCGCGAACATGTAGTCGCCGACGATCTCCCTGCCTCGGATCCGGGCCAACCGCGCATCACGGACCACGTAGCCCCCGGCCACCGCGCAGCCGGGATGGTGCGGATAGGCCAGCGCGGGGAGCACGGTGGCCCTGCGCGGGACCCCGCCTCGGAAGATCGCAAAGCCCTCATAGTCCGGCCAGCCGAAGTTGGCGCCACGTGATCTCGCGATCGGGAGGTAGTCGATCTCCTCGTAGCGGTTGTTGCCCACGTCGCCGATCGCGATCGTCCTGGTGGGGCGATCGAACGAGAAACGCCGCGGGTTGCGCAACCCGTACGCCCAGATCTCGTCCCGGCCGGGCCGGCCGACGAACGGGTTGTCGGGAGGCACCGTGTAGGGCCGCCCGCCGCTGGCGCTCGGATCGATCCGCAGGAGCTTGCCGAGCAGCAGGCTCAGGTTCTGGGCGTTGCCGGCCGGGTCTCCGGCCGGCCCGCCGTCCCCGGCGCCGAGCCAGAGGTAGCCGTCGGGGCCGAACACGATCAGCCCGCCGTGGTGGGCCCCGGTCGGCTCCGGGATGGTGAGGACCGGGCGGCGCGAGCTCGGGTCGGCGACCAGGCGGTCGTCCGCGCTGCGGCGGTACTCATCCACCTGGAGATCGTCCTGGCGGTTGTTGTAGGAGACGTAGAAGAGGCCGGTCCGGCCGTAGTCGGGCGGGAACGCGATCGCCGCCATGCCCGGGTCGCCGCCCGGCCCGTCGTGCTTGACGAGCCGGTGGATGTCGAGGAACGGCCGCCGCAGAAGATGGTCGTTGGCGATGACCCTGACCGCGCCCCGCTTCTGAACCACGTAGAGGTTCGAGTTCTGCCCGGGCGGCTGCGTCAGGTAGACCGGCTGCCGGAGGCGCGCGATTCGATCGAGGCTGACGAACTTCGGTCCCAGCGTCCGTCCCTCCTGCACCACGATCCCGACCGTCGCCGCGGCGATCGCGACGAGGGCAGCGACGAAGGTCTCGATCCGGCGACGGCTCAGGGTGGTCCGCATGTCAGGGTCCTGGGCGAGGCGTGCCCAGGTTATTAGCGCGCCGGTCGGCCGCCGCCGCGCCGCTCAGCGCCGGCGGACCAGGCGGTAGACCGGTCCGTCCAGCGAGGTGGCGTAGAGCCCGCCGTCGGCCGTCTCGCCGAACGAGCTCAGATCGCGCACACGCAGGCCGGTGCCGCGGTCCTTGCGCGCGCCGCCGAGGCGCGGAACCAGCGAGCGGATCTTGCCGGTGCAGAAGTCCCCGTAGACGTAGCGGTGGGTGAGCGAGCGCAGCTTCGGGTCGCGGACGACGTAGCCCCCGATCAGCGCGCACTTCCCTCCTCCCAAACTGAACACCTTGATCGGTCGGACCGTGCCGCTGGGAGTGGGCGAATGGGCCCCCGGGTACGGCGCGAACCCCTCGAAGTCGTTCCAGCCGAAGTTGGCGCCTCCCGCCGCCGCCAGCGGCAGGTAGTCGAGCTCGTCGAAGCGGTCCTGGCCGACGTCGGCGATGACGATCCGTGGCTGACCGGGATCGCTGACCAGGTCGAAGGAGAACCGGAACGGGTTGCGCAGGCCGATCGAGTAGACGCGGACGGCGCCCGACCCGGGATCGATCTGGAGCAGCTTGCCCAGGCGCGAGTTCGGGTTCTGCGCGTTGTCCGGCTGGTCCCCGGCGCCGCCGCCGTCTCCCGTGCCGGCGTAGAGCATGCCGTCCGGCCCGAACTGCAGCTGCCCGCCGTTGTGGTTGGAGTGGTTCGGATGGGGCACGACGACGAGCGGCCGCAGGGTCGACGGGTTCGCGTGGCGGCCCTCCGCGTCCGCGCGCAGCTCGCCGATCTCGAGCTCGCCGGAGCGATCCGTGAAGTAGACGTAGAGGAGCCGGGAGCTCGCGTAGTCGGGCGAGAACGCGACCGAGAGCAGCCCGCGCTCCCCGCTCGTGGAGACGAGGCCGGCGATGTTGGTGAAGGTCGGGCGCTTGCGCCCCTGTACGAGTCGGATCCGCCCGCCGCGCTCGACGACGACCGCGCCCGGCACGCCGGGCGCCGAGGTCACGTAGGTGGGGCTGTGAAAGCGCCCGACCCGCTTCAGCTTGACCCGGGGCTTGGCAGCGGCGACGGCGAGGTTCAGGGCAAGGGCCGAGAGTGCGACGAGAGCGATTGCGGTGGTCAGACGCCTCATTGCGCCAGACGGTAGACGGGGCCGTCGAGCGAGACGGCGTAGACATGGCCGTCGTTGTCCTGGCCGAACGAGGAGAGGCTCGGGACGCTCAGGTTCAGCGGACCGTCATCGCGCGCCCTGGGCGTGGCCGGCCCGAAGCTGCGCAGCTCGCCGGCGCAGAAGTCTCCGTAGACGTAGCGGCCAGCCAGCGCCGGCAGGGTCTGATCCCGGACGACGTACCCGCCCGTGACGGAGCAGCCCTCGTCCCGCCCGTAGGTGAGCACCGGGCCCAGCGCGTTCGGGGCCGTCTGATCGTCGTTGAACCGGTTCGTGCCCTCGAAAGCCGACCAGCCGAAGTTGTTGCCGCAGGCGCGCTCCGCCGGGACGTAGTCGATCTCCTCCTGGGTGTTCTGGCCCACGTCGCCGATCAGGAGGGCCGACGTGGCCCTGTCGAAGCTGAACCGCCACGGGTTGCGCAGGCCGTAATTGCAGATCTCCGGCCGAGCTCCCGATCCCAGGGGTCCCTGCGCCGGGACGGTGTACGGACGGCCGCCGCTCGGCCGGGGGTCGATCCGCAGGATCTTGCCGAGCAGCGAATCCGTGTCCTGGCCGTTCCGCTCGGGATCGTCGGCGATCCCGCCGTCTCCGGTGCCGATGTACATCCGCCCGTCCGGCCCGAAGAGCAGCAGGCCACCGTTGTGGTTGGAGGCGAAATCCTCCATGTGCAGGATCTCCCGCTCGCTGCCCGTATCGAACGAGCCGTCGTCCGCGACCCCGAAGCCGACGACGTGCTGGTCCTGGTCGTTGCCCGTGTAGTACGCGTAGGCGAGGCGCGAGCCCTGAAAGTCTGGCGGGAAGGCGACGGACAGGAGTCCCTGTTCCCCTCCATCGGAGGTGACCTTGCCGGTGATGTCGAGCGCGGGCGTCGAGACCGTCTCACCGTCCCTCACGATCCGAACGATTCCCTGCCGCTCGACCACGTAGAGGTCGCGGCTCCCGGGCGGCTGGGTGACATAGACCGGTTGGTCGAAGTCGCCGATCTTCTCGAGCCGCAGCTCGCCGCCCGACGCCTGCTGTTCCGCGGTGGACGTGGTGTCGGCGGAATCTGAGCCGCCGCCGCAGCCGGCGAGCAGGGCGGCCTGTGCCACCAGAGCGACCACGGCGGACCGGCGGCGTCGAGGCGTGCTCATCGCCCCATAGAGAACACGAGGGCGGGGCGCTCGGTGCGCCCGCCCTCGTCAGCTCGTCCTCCTCTCGGAGGGGATCCGCCGGCGCTACTGCTGGGGGAGCATCGGGAAGATGAGGTCGTGCTCCGCGGCGACCCGCTGAGTGCCCTCGAGGTCGAAGTAGTTCCCGTACTCCTGCGCGAGCGCGACCAGCTTCTCCGGGTCCGTGGGGCCCGCGGCGTTCATGTCCGCCAGTGCGTCGAAGAACTTCTCGAAGCCGGCCGGCGAGATGATCTCCAGGATGCGGCACTCCGCGTCGCCGGCGTTCCAGAAGGTGTGCCACTGGTCGCGCGGCTTGAACACCAGGTCGCCCGGCTCCGCGTAGACGACCTCTTCGCCGAGCAGGGCGCCCATCCGCCCCTCGAGCACGTAGCTGTACTCGTCCTCGCGGGTGTGGATGTGAAGGGGGGCAGCGAGATGCCGCGGGGCGATCGGGTGCTCGACCAGTGAGAAGTTCTCGCCCGTCTCGTCGCCGTCGATCATGAACCGGACCCCGACGGCGCCGAGGTTTCCGGCCTTTCCGTCCTTCGGACCGACGATCTTTGGCTTCCTGCTCTGCGCTACCGCTTCCATGTCCCTCTCCTTTCGATAAACGGTGTGTTAGCTGAAGCGCGAGCACTGTACCATTCCGATTAACGACATGTCAACCCAAAAGACGAAAAACCGGAAATACGAGCTCAAGGCGCGCGCCGAGAGCCAGGAGCAGACCCGGCAGCGGATCGCCGCGGCGGCCGCCGGGCTGCACGAGGAGGTCGGTCCGGCCGAGACGACCGTGGCCGAGATCGCGCGCCGGGCAGGCGTCAGCCGGCTCACCGTCTACAAGCACTTCCCGGACAACGCGGCGCTCTACCCGGCCTGCTCGGCGCACTACGCGAGTGAGCACCCGCTGCCCGACTTCGGCGCGGCGCTGGCTCGCGAGGATCCGGTCGATCGGGTCCGCTCTCTGCTGCGGACCGTCTATCGCGGCCTCTACCGAGAGCGGCGGCGCATGATGCGGAACCTGAACCGTGACCGCCGCCTGGACCCCGCCCTCGACGAGTTCATGCGGGCCAACGCCGACGTCGCCCTCGCCGGCCTCGCCGATGCGGCGACGGCGGGCTTCGAACTCGAGGGGGAGAGGGCGGCTCGGGTGCGCTCACTGATCGCGGTGGCGCTCGACTTCTGGACCTGGGAGCGGCTCACCGACGACGGCCTGGACGACGAGGCCGCCGCCGACCTGATGACGGAGGCGGTCGCCGCGATGGCCGGGGACGCCAAGCAGGCTCCGGCCGCGAGCCGCTAGGGGGTCGTCGAGGTGCCGCCCGAGCCGCCGAGCTCGGACTTCTGCTGCCGATTGCCGGCCTGCCCGACGATGTCGCTCGGCTTGATCGGCACCACCTTCCCGGCGTTGTTGACCCTGGTCTGCGGCGGGGCGCTCGAGATCCGCACGACGAACTCACCCTCGGGGACCGAGCCGTCCGCGGTGACCGCCTTGGCCTTGCCCTGAAGGCCCGCGGCGACGCGATAGTGCACGGTGTAGGTACCGGCCTGAACCGGGGTGACGTTCCAGACCATCGCGCGGGTCTGGTTGGCCGCGAGCGAGCCGAAGCTGAAGGTGTCGGTCTGCGCAGCCTGGGCTCCGGCCGACGCGGCCTGGCCGGCGAGCTTCGGGAAGCCCTGCTCGAGAATCCAGACGGGCCGGAAGGGGATCTCCAGTCCCTGCTGCTCTGAGCGAACCGCGAAGGAGCCCTGGGCCGTAGGCAGGTCCTGGCTCGCGGTGCCCGTCCCCGTCTCGGTCGTTCCCGTGGTCGAGGAGCTCGAGTCGCTGGTGCCGGCGTTCGAGGTCGTGAAGATCGTGATCGCCAGGTCGGGGATCGTCTTGTCGCCGGTGTTGGCGACCGACAGGGTCAGGTTGGTGTTCTCCGCGAGCTTCTGCTTGCTCGGGAAGTTCGCGCTGACGATCTGGACGGGGAAGTCGCCCTCCGGCTCGTTTGCGTCCTGTCGCCCGCCTCCGCCGCAGGACGCGACACCCGCTGAGGCGAGGGCCACCGCCAACCCGATCCCGACACGCTTACGGGCCCTTAGCGCAAGGGCTGTCGAGGCGCTCTCCTCCAAAGGCGCGGCCAACATAGCACGCACCCTACCCCCGCCTTTCCACTTCGGAATCGTGAGTTCCGGGGATTATTCGAGGGCGCGAAGCGGAGCAGCGACCCGATTGTTGCTGGTGGGTTGCGCGACGGTTGCGGGTGGCGGACGACCCTCCCATCCCATACTCTTCTCGCGAGGAGAGATGGTCAGATCAGTAGCCGATAGGGCGTTCCTCCCGGCGAAGTCGCTCTTCGAGCAGGTGGGGGACATGATGATCCTGACCGCGAAGACGATCGTCTCCGCGATCAGACCTCCGTACCCCTACGGAGGCGAGTTCATCGGGCAGTTCCTCTTCGCACTCCAGCTCTGCTGGTTCCCGATGATGATCTCGACGCTGGCTTTCGGCTTCGGGGCGCCCGGCCTCCAGGCCGCGAACTTCCTCTCGCTGTTCGGCGCGCTCGATCGGCTCGGCGGCTTCTTCGTGCTTGCCTCGATCCGCGAGTTCGCGCCGACGGTGACCGCGGTCGTCGTCGCTGGGGTGGCGGGCACGGCGATCACCGCTGACCTCGGCGCCCGGAAGATCCGCGAGGAGCTCGACGCGCTCCAGGTGCTCGGCGTCGACCCGATCAAGAACCTGGTGGTGCCGCGGTTCCTCGCCCTGATGCTTATCACCGGCCTGATGGACATCTACGCGCTGATCTTCGGCATCGTCGGCGGCCTCGGCGCGGAGCTGCTCTACAACGAGCCGCTGGGCGGCTTCTTCGCGACGCTCTTCAACAACGCCTCCGTGACCGACCTCTGGGGGTCGGTGCTCAAGTGCACGTGTTTCGGAGCGATCATCGCGATCGTCTGCTCCTACAAGGGGATGACTGCGTCCGGAGGCGCCGAAGGCGTGGGTCGAGCCGTCAATGAGGGGGTGGTGATCGCCTTCATGGGCGTGTTCGCGTTCAACTACGTCTTCACGCAAACCCTGCTCGCCACCCACCCCGAGCTTCAGGTGATCAAGTGAACGCCGGCTGGCTTGCGGTCCCCCGGGGCTGGCTGAACTCGATCGGCGAGATCTTCGGCTTCTGTGCCCGCGTGGCGGGGCTGGTCTACACCGGCCGGGTCTTCCAGTTCTTCGGCGAGGCCCTCCGCCAGACCGGCATTCTGATCCTCGGTTCCACGATCGTGATCTGGGGCTTGGTGTTCATCCTCGGGCTGCAGTGCGGGATCGAGGGCGCCTACTTCAACCGCTCCGTGGGGGCGCCGGCGTACGCCGGCGTCTTCGCGGCCTGGTGCGACCTACGTGAGGTGATCCCGTACGGCTTCGGCTACATGCTGTCCGCGAAGGTCGGCACCGGGATCGTCGCCGAGCTTGGCGCCATGCGGATCTCCGACGAGATCGACGCCCTCGAGGTGATGGGCGTGCCGCCGGTGACCTTCCTGGCCGCCACGCGCCTGCTGGCCGCCTGGATCGCCTTCCCCTTCATGTACCTGGCCGCCGTCGGGATCGGCTACTTCGCCAGTTGGCTCGCCGTCGTCGAGCAGATCGGCGACGTCTCCTCGGGCGGCTACTTCCTGATCTTCTGGATGTTCCAGAACCCGCCCGACCTCTTATTCAGCCTGATCAAGGGCATGGTGATGGCCACGGCCATCGTCATGGTCGGCTGCTACTACGGCTACACCGCCTCGGGCGGCCCGGTCGGCGTGGGGACGGCGACGGCGAAGTCGATGGTGCTCAACATCGTGCTCGTGCACATCATCGGGATGCTGGGAACGCTGGTCTTCTGGGGCGCGAACCCGAGGGCCCCGATCGGAGGCTGACGCGGCGACCGGCTCGGTTGCGATCGCCCCTGCCTAAACTCAGCTCAGGAAACGCGCAAGGAGGAGTGAGGACAGTTGGCTGAACGGAAGAGGAGTCGCGCCCAGGAGATCGAGGACGAGGCTCGCGGTCGCGGAGACGACGGCGACGAGGCCACCGCCGACGCCGAGGCCGTGGAGGAAGGTGACCCGCTCGCCTCGCAGGGCTACGGCGAGGAGGACTTCACCAACCGCGACTACACGATCCCGGGCGTCGACGCCGACGATCCCGATCCCTACAAATGGCACACGGGGACCAAGAGGGATCACGGCGGCGAGGACGCGATCGAGATCATCGACCTCGTCAAGCAGTTCGGCCGCACCCGGATCCTGAACGGCTGCAACCTGGGAATCCCAGACAACATGATCTCGATGGTCCTGGGCCCGTCCGGCACCGGCAAGTCGGTGCTGATCAAGCACGTCGTCGGGCTGCTCTATCCGGATTCCGGCGACGTGCTCGTCCACGGCGAGTCGATCCCGAGCATGACCGACGACGAGCTCTTCGAGGTGCGCAAGAAGTTCGGCCTGCTCTTCCAGGACGGGGCGCTGTTCGGCTCGATGAACGTCTTCGACAACACGGCCTTTCCGCTCCGGCAGCACACCGACAAGTCAGAGGACGAGATCGAGGAGATCGTCAATCGCCGCCTCCGCGAGGTCGGGCTCGCCGAGGCGATGTACAACATGCCCAACGAGCTCTCCGGCGGGATGCGCAAGAGGGCGGGGTTCGCCAGGGCGCTGGTGCTCGACCCGGCGATCGTCATGTTCGACGAGCCCGACTCGGGCTTGGATCCGGTCAGGACCGCTCTGCTCTGTGAACTGATCCGCGAGATCCACGAGGAGAACGGCGGCTGCTACCTGGTGATCAGCCACGACCTCGGCACGGCGCGGCGGATCGCCGACTTCATCGCGGTCCTGTGGAAGGGCCGGATCGTGGAGTCGGGACCCTCGGACGAGCTCTTCAACTCGGACAACGAGTTCGTCAGCCAGTTCCTCAACGCCGACGTCAAGGGCCCGCTGGCGATGGATTAGTGGGGCCGCGCGGGTCCGACTTCGAGAACCGGCAATGAAGGGGGTCTGCGAGCCGATTTCGTGCCCTTGACCCCGCCCTCGGCGAATCGTGAGCACTTTCCAGGGCCTGTCACGGGAAATCGCTCGGGATCCGTCCATGATTGAGCTCCGACAGAGGCGCGTGGGAGCGAACGGCGTCGAGTTCACGGTCCTGGAGGCCGGCTCCGGGCCGTTGGCGCTCTGCCTGCACGGCTTCCCGGACTCGCCCCACACCTGGCGGCACCTGCTGCCGGCGCTTGCCGAGGCCGGCTTCCACGCGGTGGCGCCGTTCATGCGCGGGTTCACCCCCACGGCGGTTCCGGAGGACGGCTGCTTCAGCCTGGGCGCCCTGATCGCCGACGCCAACGCGCTCCACGACGCGCTCGACGGGGACGGCGAGGCGGTGCTGATCGGCAGCGACTGGGGAGCGGAGGCGGCCTATGGGGCGGCGGCGTTCGCGCCCGAGCGCTGGCGGCGCCTGGTGGCGCTGGCGATCCCGCCCCTCTCCATGGACGCCAGGCTCTTCACCGACTTCGAGCAGCTGCGGCGCTTCTTCTACATGTTCCTCTTCACCCAGCCGACCGCCGAGGAGGTGGTGGCCGCCGACGGGATGGCGTTCATCGATCGGCTCTGGGTGGAATGGTCTCCCGGCTACGACGCCACCGAGGACCTCGCCTTCGCGAAGGACTGCATCCGCGAGCGAGAACAGCTGTCGGCGGCGCTCGGCTACTACCGCGCCGCGCTCGGCGCCCCGGCTTCCTCGTGCGCGAAGTTCGAGGCCGAGCAGGGTGCGCTGGCGTTCGCCCCTCCGCAGCCCACCCTCTACCTGCACGGCGCCGACGACGGCTGCATCGGCGTCGACCTCGTCCGCGACGCCGAGGCGGCGCTCTCGGCCGGCTCCCGCTTCTCCGTCGTCGAGGGCGCCGGCCACTTCCTCCACCTCGAGCGCCCCGAGCTCGTCAACCAGGAGGTCCTGGGCTGGGTCTACGGTGATCGGTGATGCGCCTGAAGCGGATCACCGACGAGCACGTGCTCCACGCGATCGTCGAGAAGGCGGGGGATGGCTTCTGCCCGGCTGCCGACGTGCTCCCCGCACTGCCGAAGCGGACGCACGCGGACCGGCGCCGGGCGCTCCACCGCTGCGTGGGCCGCGGCCTCGTCATCGAGCGCCGTGGCCCCGACGGGCGGGCCTACGTGGCGCTCGCCAGTGAGGGCTGGCGGCAGCTCAGAGAAGCCGCGTAGCACCTAGCGCGAGCTTCATATTGCGTCCCTAACCTCCGCCTCGTGAACGCGGGGAGATTCTTCGAGCGGGTGGCAGGCGTCGCCGTGCGCTGGCCCTGGCTCGTGATCCTGCCCATCGTGGCGCTGACCGGCGCGGGGATCTTCGCCGCCACGCAGCTCGACACCAACGCCGGCACCGACACCCTCGTCAGCAAGGGCTCGTCGGAGTTCAAGGCGACCCAGGACTTCCATCAGAAGTTCGGCGACGAGCCCGTGATCGTCCTGGTCAAGGAGGACCTGCGGAAGCTGGTGCTGACCAAGGACCTCGAGCCCCTGTTCGAGCTCGAGGAGTGTTTCGCGGGCGGCACGCAGCTGGCCAAGGTGCTGCCAAAGAAGCAGAAGTCGCCGCTGCCGCCGGTCTGCGACCGGATCGCGCAGCTTCACCCGAGCCACTCGGTCTTCGGTCCCGCGACCTTTCTCTATCTCAGCGTCGCGGGGATCCAGCAGGCGCTTCAGGGGCAGATCGGTGGCGCCACCCAGCAGGCGAGGGCCGCCGCCGAGCAGGCGCGGAAGGCCGCGGCCAAGCGCGGCGCCTCGGCGGCCGAGCAGCAGCAGGCCGCGGACGCCGCCGCGCGACAGATTCTGGGCCAGTTCCAGTCGGGCCTCGTCCAGATCGCACTCCAGTACGGGATCACCTCGATCCCGCGCCTCGACGATCCGAACTTCGTCAGCCGGGTCGTCTTCGACGAGTCCAAGCCGGCCGGGACGCCGAAGGAGCGCTTCGGCTACCTGTTTCCGAACCGGAACGCCGCCCAGATCATCGTCCGGCTTCGCCCCGATCTGACCGACGCGGAGCGCCATGAGGCGATCGGCCTCTTCAAGCAGGCGGTCGAGGATCCCCGCTTCAGGCTCAGCGACGGCAGCTTCGTCGTCACCGGTGCGCCGGTGGTCGTCGACGCCGGCGCGCGGGAGCTCCGCAACCAGACGCTGCTCCTCCTCGGGGTGGCGGGGCTGGTGATGGCCCTCACCCTGCTGCTCATCCTGCCGAGGCCGCTGCGCCTGCTGCCGCTCGGCGTGGCGATCTCGGCCGGTGCGCTGACGCTGGGCCTGGTCGCGCTCTTCGGCGGCTCGCTCACCGTGGGTGCGATCGCGATGCTCCCCGTGCTCGTCGGCCTGGCGGTCGACTACGCGATCCAGTTCCAGGCCCGCTTCAACGAATCCCGCGTCGAGGGGGCACCGCCCGGACGGGCCGTCGCGGCTGCCGCCGCCGGGGGTGGCCCGGTGATCGGAGCGGCGTGCCTGGCGACGATCGCCGGCTTCGCCGTATTCGCTCTCTCACCGAGCCCCCTCGTGCGCTCGTTCGGACTGCTGCTGGTGATCGGGGTCGCCCTCGCCTTCGCCGTTGCGCTGACCGGCGGCCTGGCGGCACTCGGGCTCTCGGCGTGGCGTGGCTCGGCCTCGGCCGGCCAGGAGGCGCCGGCGGCCCGGCATACGGCCGGCGCGGCCGCGCGCCTGCAGAGGACCGGCGTCGCCGCGATCGCACTCGCGTTGGCCAGCCCCAGGCGTGTCCTGGCGGCCGGCCTCCTGCTCGCGGTGTGCGGCTGGGTGGCGAGTGCGGGCACGGGCGTCGCGACCGACATCCGCGACCTCGCGCCGGCGAACCTGAAGGCGCTCGACGACCTGAAGGAGCTCGAGAAGGAGACCGGCATCTCGGGTGACGTCAACGTGACCATCAGGGCGAATGACCCGACCGATCCGGCCGTCATCTCCTGGGCGGAGGGATTCCAGCAGCGCGTGCTGGCGCGGCACGGCTTCTCCGGAGCGGACCCCAGCTGCGCCGACGCCCAGATCTGCCCGGCCCTCTCGCTGACCGACTTCTTCGGAGGCGCCTCGTCATCGGGCTCCTCGACCTCGACGCAGAGCGTCGGGGACGTCCACGCCCTCGTTCAGGCGCTGCCCTGCTTCATCTCGCAGATCGTGATCAGCCATCAGGGCGAGTGCAGCCCCTCGGGCGGCACGCCGATCGGAGACACCGCCGATGTGGCGTTCGGCATCCGCGTGCAGCCGCTCACCGACCAGCAGGATCTGATCAACGACATCCGGGCCCAGATCGATCCGCCGGGCGGCCCGTCGCCGCCGTCGGGGACGACGGTCGAGCTGGCGGGGCTACCTGTGCTGGCGGCAGAGGCCAACACGGACCTCTCTCACAGCCGCTGGTGGCTGCCGCTCGCGGGGCTGTTCGCCGTCGGCGTGGTGCTGGCGGCGATCTACCGGTCGGTCCGGCGCGCTGTCGTGCCCCTGATCCCGGTCCTGATGGCCACCGGCTGGTCGGGATTGGTGGTGGCTGCGCTTGGCGTCGCGCTCAACCCGATGTCCGCCACCCTGGGCGCCCTGGTGATCGCGATCGCCACCGAGTTCAGCGTGATCCTGTCGGCCCGCTACGCGACGGAGCGCCGCAACGGTCTCTCCGTGGGCGAGTCCCTGCGGCGGACCTATCTGCGGACGGGTGCCGCCGTGCTGGCCTCGGGCGTCACAGCGATCGCCGGCTTCGCGGTGCTCGCGATCGCCGGGCTGCCGCTGCTCGACGACATCGGGCTGATCTCCGTGGCGCCGGTGCTCCGCGACTTCGGCCTGGTCACGGTGGTCGACCTCCTGGTTGCGCTCGCGGGCGTGCTGCTGGTCCTGCCGGCCGCGGTGGTCTGGTCAGAGGAGGGCTTCCGGGTCCCGTGGCGCGCTCGTCCGGCGCCGCTGGCGGCCGGCGAATCCGCTCCGTGAACCGGCCGCGCGTCTACTCACTGATCGTCGGGATGGCGTTCATCGCCCTGATCGCCGTCGCCGGCGTGAACCTGATCTCGACGAAGAACAAGGGGGTGCTCGGGGCCCATGACGAGGGGGACCTGCCGCTGGCGCAGTTCGCGGTGCCGGACGCGCGCTCGAACGCCGGCGGTGACGCCAACATCGCCCAGGACGACTGCGACGCCTCCCGGATCCCCTGTCCCTCCGGCGACATCCGGACGCCGGCCTGCAAGGTGAACGTCCCCGGCGCGATCCGGGTGTGCGACCTCTTCGACAAGCCGCTGGTGCTCTCGTTCTGGTTCACCCGCGGGGGGGACTGCGAGGACCAGGAGGACGTCTTCGAGCAGGCGTACAGGCGCTACTCCCCCAAGGTGAACTTCCTCGCGATCGACGTCCGCGACTCCGACTCCGAGGTGCGCAGGCTGATCGCGGAACGGCACTGGACCCACCCGATCGGCCTAGACCGCGACGGCGCCCTCTCGAACCTCTACCGGGTGGGCGGCTGCCCGACCTTCGTCTACGCGTACCCGGGCGGAGTGCTCCAGCACACCTCGATCGGCCAGCTCGACCAGCAGAAGTTCTTCGCGAATGTCGATGCGCTGATCGCTGCGACGAAGCAGAGAGATGAGACCCTCCGCTGATGAGCGAGGGGCGACACCAACGCGATCCCGGACGCGAAGCGGAGGAGCCGCTGCCCGAGGCTTGGGAGGTCGCGCCGGAGCCCGGCTGGATCGAGCCGGCGCTGGCCGAGGAGTTTCCGGGGCTCTCGCTCGTCTTCACGGTGCTCGAGACCACGACCGGCCGGAGCCCCGAGGCGCTGCGGGAGCGGCTCCGCACCCTGAGCGACCGGATCGGCGGTCCGCAGGCGATCCAGCTCCGACAGCAGCCGATCCCCTGGGCCTACCGGGTCTTCTTTCGGCACATCGGGCTCGATCCCGACACGACCCGGACGCCCGTCGAGCAGCTGATCTTCGAGCGCATCCACGACGGCGCCTTCAAGAGCCGGAATCGCGTCGACGACGCGCTCACGATCGCGATGGTGGAGGTGGGCGTCGCGCTCCGGGCCTTTGACGCCGACCGGGTGGAGGGGCGCCTCGGGCTCCGCCTCTCGGCCGAGGCGGAGAGCTTCGAGGGCCGGGCGTCGCCGCTTCCGGACGGCACGATCGTGGTCGCCGACGAGAGGCGGCCGCTCGGGATCATCTTCGACAGGACCGCCGATGGCCGCGGCGTCGGCCGGGGAACGCGCCGTGTCGTGCTGGTCGCGATCGGGGTGCGAGGCGTACCCGACATTGCGCTCGAGGAGGCGCTTTGGGTGGCGGGCAGCGCCCTGGGCGCATAGAATTCGGGGGGCACTCGTAGAGGAGGCTCAGAATCGCATGCCGGAGCAGTTGCTCGAACGCCCCGACCTCCCGGAGGACCTGGTTCCACCAGCCCCGCCCGAGGGGCTCGACACCGTCCTTCACGAGCATGATGCGCGTGCGGCCCGCGCGGACCTCCGCCGCCAGATCGCGGCGATGGAGCTCGCGCTCGCCAGGCTCTTCGGATCGGCCTTCCCACGGAAGGAAATCGACTTCGCGGTCAGCGGACTGGGAGGCCCGCGCCTGCTGTCGGTCGACGAGCTCGAGCGGGTCCGGGACGGCCTCGCCACCCGGATCCAGGAGGTGAAGGCGGACCTCCACGACTACGCGGTGGTCGAGGAGGGCAACCGCGCCCTGATCGAGCGGATGACCGCGGATCCGGCCTCCTACAAGTGGGTTCGGGTCTACAACGCGGACATCGGCGAGCCCGGGTGCAAGAACTGGCACGTCAAGCCGCGGTGGGGCCCGCTCGGCACGCTGATGGGCTGGTGGCGGGTCAAGATCTCCTCCGGTTGTCCGTTAGCCGAGGGGCCCCGGCCCCCTGAGTGAGCGATGGCGACGAAGCGACAGCGCCGCAAGCGGCGGCGGCGTGAGACGACGGGGGAGGGCCGGTCGTCCGGATCCGCGGGGCCGCCGATAGCGAGCGCTACCGGATCGAGCCGTTCGGGGGGCCGCCGAGCCACCCGGCCCGGTAGCGAGTCGCTGTTGGCACGCCGCGGACCGAACGACCGGCCCCCAGCCCCGTGGGGTGACTTTCCCCTCTCCGAGATTGCGGTGCTGGTCGGCATCGTCCTGCTCATCGCGGGCTTCTTCGTCGCGCCGCCGCAGGGCTTCGTGATGATCGCCGTCGGGCTCGCGCTCGGCTCCCTCGCGGGCCTCGAGCTTTCCATCCGCGAGCACTTCGCCGGCTTCCGGTCGCACACCCTGCTGCTCGCCGCAGCGGTCGCGGTGCCGCTGTTCGGAGTCCTGTTCGTCGCGACGAACGTCCCGGCGCTGGTCTGCGTCGCGGCGGGCGCCGTGGCGTTCGGGGGCTCCGCCTGGCTCTTCGCCCAGGCCTTCAGGCGTCGTTCCGGCGGAGCCCTCTTCCGCCTCCGAGGTTGAGCGGCTAGTTCAGCCGGCTGGCGAACTTCGCCTCGAGCGCCGCGACGAGGATCCGCCGCTGCCGCTCGGTCAGGGTGCCGACGCGCTTGCCCTCGCTCAGCGACGTCGAGGAGAGAAGCTTCCGGGAGCGGGCCCGGCCCCAGCGGCGCTGCGCGCAGAGGAGCTCGCCGAGGCTCATGCTCTCGACCTCCCATGGCGACTCCATGATCACCTCGGTGATGCTGCGGCGGCCGGCCGAGATCTCGCGCTTGAGGGCGGCGCGGGCAAGACGGACCTTGTTGGCGCGGGCGAGCGCCTCCATGCACTGAGATGTCCCCCTCTTGGTCCCTGCCTCGTCCGAGCCGTTCTGCTGGTCCACGATCGTCGGCTCGATCCGCCGATGCGGCATGGTAAGTGGGCGGGCAGGGGCAATCGTCGAAGCAGCGGTCATCAGTTCTCCCTCCTGCTAGGTCAGGAATAGTTGGCGGGTTCGTTGCGGCCGGCGTGCCCCAGTCGCTCTTTCGAGCCGGGGGAAGTGGACGGTCCTCTCCTTCTCATTCCCATCCACTCCCTGCCCCGGAAGCGCGCGGCGAGGTCGAAACTTATACGTCTCGCGCGCCGAGAATCAACACCCAAAAAATCATCCCGTTCGCTAAGAGCAGATGTTTTGTCGAAGGGGGGAACTCCCGTCCATCCAGAGCGTCGAAACGCCGGGTGCCCCACCCGGGGTTCGGCTCGGACGGACCTCTCCGCCTACCCCTTTGGCAGGTCCGGGAAACCCTGGATGACGTCGGAGAAGATCTCGAGGGCCCGATCGAGCTGTCCTCGCTCGTGGGTCGCCATCAGACTGGTCCGGAGAAGAGCGCCGCCCGGCGGCACCGCCGGATGGAGCGCGACGTTCGTGTAGACGCCGGCCTCGAAGAGCGCCTTCCAGAACAGGACCGCCTGCCAGTCCTCTCCGACGATCACCGGGACCACCGGGGTAGTGGCCTCGGTTCCGTCGGGAAGCGTCCCGGGCTCGACCACTTCGAGGCCGAGGTCGCGGAACCCCTGGCGGAGATAGGCCGCGTTGTCGAGGAGGCGGGACATCAGCTCGGGGCCCTCCGACCGGATGACCCGCAGTGCGCCGAGGGCGGCGCCGACCGCCGCCGGAACGGCGGAGGCGCTGAAGATGAAGGAGCGGGAGGAGATCCGGAGGTACTCGATGACCTCCTCGGAGCCGGCGATGAAGCCGCCACAGGAGGCGAGGCTCTTGGAGAACGTGCCCATCCGCAGGTCGACCTCGTCCTCGAGCCCGAACAGCTCGCTGGCGCCGGCGCCCCGGCTGCCCAGGACCCCGACACCGTGCGCCTCGTCGACCATCAGCCGCGCCCCAAAGCGGCGGCAGAGCTCAACGATCGGGGGCAGGTCGCAGACGTCGCCCTCCATCGAGAAGACGCCGTCGACCACGACCAGCGTGCCGCTCTCGTCGGCGACGGCCCGCTCGAGCATCGTCTCCAGCTTGTCCATCCGGTTGTGGCGGAAGGGCCGCAGGCGAGCGCCGGAGAGCTTGCAGCCATCGAGGATCGAGGCGTGGTCGCCGGAGTCGCAGATCACCGTGTCCCCGGGCTCGAGGATGGCGCTGATCGCTCCCAGATTCGACTGGTAGCCGGTCGTGTAGACGATGACGTCCTCGGTGCCCATCCACTCGGCGAGCTCGCGCTCCAGCTCGACGTGCATCGGCGTGGTTCCGTTCAGGAGCCGCGAGCCGGTGACGCCGGTCCCGTACTGCTCCAGGGCGTCCCGGGCCGCCTGTTTGACGCGCTCGTCGGTGGTCAGCCCCAGGTAGTTGTTGGAGCCGAGCATGATCGTCTCCCGGCCTTCCATCTCGACCACCGGGCCGGCCTGGGACTCGAGGATCCTGAAGTAGGGGAGTAAGTCCGCCTGCTTGGCGGCCTCGAGCTGCTCGGCACGGTCGTGCGTGCGAGCCTTCTCGAAGACGTCCACCGGCGTTTGGGTGGAGTCGGACATGCCCCGGAAGTATGCAGCTTGTAGCGTCCCGCACCGATGCCAGGCACAGTTGAGGTACGGCCCGTGCAGGGTCGCCGGGAGCTCACCAGGTTCATCAAGCTCCCCTTCCGGCTGCACAAGGGCACCCCATGGGTGCCGCCGCTGATCTACGAACGGCGCCAGTTCCTGAACAAGGAGAAGAACCCCTACTTCAAGCACGCCGAGGCCGGGTACTTCCTCGCCTGGCGCGACGGCGAGCCGGTCGGGCGCATCACGGCGCAGGTCGACCGGCGCTGGGACGAGTTCCAGGGCGGTCACGACGGGCAGTTCGGCTTCCTAGAGGCCGAGGATGACCCGGACGTCTTCGAGGCGCTGCTCGGCACCGCCGAGGACTGGGTGCGCTCGAAGGGGCGCGACCGCCTGATCGGGCCAATGGACTTCACCACCAACGATGAGTGCGGGCTGCTGATCGAGGGCTACGAGCGCCATCCGATGATCCTCGAGCCCTGGCATCCGCCCTACTACAGGGAGCGGCTCGAGGCTCTCGGCTACGGCAAGACCATGGACCTGCTCATGTGGTGGCTCGAGCTCGGCGGGCTGAAGCAGGGAGACCGCTTCCACGAGGCGATCCACGCGGTCGCCGACAAGGTGGAGTCAGAGCATGGGATCACGGTCCGCAACATGAACAAGCGGGACCTGGAGGCCGAGATCGGCCGGTTCATGGAGGTCTACAACTCGGCGTGGGAGAAGAACTGGGGCTTCGTGCCGATCACCGAGGACGAGGTCCGCTTCCAGGCGCAGAACCTGAAGCAGATTCTCGATCCGAACTGGACCTTCGTCGCGGAGCGCGACGGCGAGACGCTCGGGGCCGCGCTCACGCTCCCGGACATCAATCAGGTCACGAGGAAGATGAACGGTCGGCTCGTGCCGATCGGCTGGCTGCGCTTCATGCTCGGCAAGGGCAAGGTCGACCGGGTTCGCGTCTTCGCCCTCGGAGTAAAGCCCGAGCACCAGCACACCGGGATCGCCGCGAAGTTCTACGTCGAGCACGTGGAGACCGCGAAGCGCACGCCGCAGAAGGCCGGCGATCAGGGCTGGATCCTGGAGACGAACGAGCCGATGAACCGCGCCATGGAGGGGATGGGCGGCGAGATCGTCAAGCGCTACCGGCTCTACGGGAAGGCGCTCTAGGTTCGCTCGTAGGTCCCGATCAGCTCGGCACCGCCGAGCACGTGGCCGTCCATCGCATCCTCGAGCTGCTCGCGGCTGGCGCCCTCCTCCAGGTCGACCTCCTTGTCGAGCGCGAAGAGCTCATGCTGATAGCGATGGGCGCTGTGCCCCGGGGGCGGGCACGGACCTCCGTAGCCGTTCTCGCCGAAGCCGTTGGCGCCCTCTCCGGGAGGGTGAGCGCCCTCCTCGAGGCCGCCCGCGCCAGGGTCGATGTTCCAGGCGACCCAGTGGATGAAGTCGCCGGAAGGGGCGTCCGGGTCGTGAAGGATGAGCGCGAGGGAGCGGGCCCCGTCGGGAGGCGAGCTCCAGCTCAGTGGAGGGGAGGCGTTCTCGCCCTCGCACGTGTACTTCGCCGGGATCGGTTGCCCCTCCTCGAACGCGGAGCTGGTCAACTCGAAGTTGGCCATGGACCCCTTGAATCTTCCCGGACCGTGGGGGGCGGAAACGAATGGGTCTTGACGGCCCCTTAGGATGAAAGGCGATGGTCGAGCCTGAGCGGATCTCAGAGGAGCAGGTGGTCGAGGCGGAGCCCGTGCGGCCGCTGCCGGTCCCGGCCGAGATCCGCACGATCGAGCTCTGGGGCCGGGAGGTCCCTCTGGCCGTCGCCGCGGCCGGCGGTGCCGCGGCCGGTGTCGCCGTGGTCGCGATTGCCCGCTCCGCATCCCGGGCGCCGAGGCGCCCGCCCCGCCGCGGGCTCTTCCGCCGCCGCGAGAAGGTCGTCGCCAGCCGCAGCTTCCTGGTGGACGTGCACGTCCTCGGGCGCTAGTGCCCTCGGTCATCGAGGAGCGGGTCCTGCCTCGCTGGCCCTATCGCCTGCCGCGGAGCAGCGGTGGCGATGGCGTGGTGCGCTCACGGGACAAGGTCGTCGAGCGCCTGCTGCATGTCGGGCACGTGCCGGTGAGGGTCAGGGTGTGGCGCACGCGGGATGGCCACGTTCATATCCGAGCGGAGCCGATCGACCCCGCCGCCGTCCTCCATCCCATCGTTCCGGACGGGACGCCCGCCGCCGACGAGATCGCGCCGGCGGGCGAGGCGGAGCTCGGCCTGGCGGTCGAACGCGTCCGCTTCTCGCTCGCCGTCGAGGACGACATGGGCGAGTTCTTCCAGACCTTCAAGCGGGACCCGCTGCTGGGTCCCACCATCCACCACAAGCCGTGGGTCCGGCCGAGGCGCAGGCCCTGGCCCTGGGAGGCGCTCTGCTGGGCGATCACGTCCCAGCTGATCGAGGCCTCGCGGGCCGCGGAGATCCAGAGGCGCATCGTCAGGCGGTGGGCGCCGAGCTATCTCCCGAACCAGCCCGCCCCGCGCAGGCGCCGCGAGCGCTCCTGGCCGCTCCGCGACGTGCCGTCCGCCGCGGTGATCGCCGGCAGGGCGCCCGCGGAGCTCGCTTCCATGGACCTGAGCGCGGGCCGCTCGGTCGCCATGGTCCGCTGCGCGCGCGAGGTGGTGCGCGGGCGGGCGATGCTCGACGACCCGGAGGGCGACCGGCGCCTGCTCCAGATCAGCGAGATCGGTCCCTGGACGATGCAGTGCCTCGGACTGCACGGCCGCGGCGACCCGGACTCCCTGCCCGCAGGCGATCTCGCCTACGTCAAGCTGGTGGGGCACCTCGCCGGTCTCGGGCGACGGGCGACGGTCGAAGAGGTCGAGGAGTACTTCGCGCCCTACGCGCCCTTCCGCGGCTTGGCCGGGACCTACGCGCTGGTGGGCTGGCACAAGGCGATGGGGGCGGGTCCGCCGGCGAGATTGGCCGCCTAGCGCGTTAGCGCCAGGGCCGCCCCGGGTAGCAGCAGAGCGATGCGCTACTGGCTGGGGCTTGCACACGAGCAGTTTCCTCCCGAGGATCTGCTGCAACAGGCCAGGGAGGGTGAGCGCGCCGGCTTCGAGGGGATCGCCTGCTCCGACCATCTGCAACCGTGGTGGGAGCCGGGCGAGTCCGGCCAGGCGTGGGTATGGCTCGGGGCCGCCGGGCAGGCGACGCAGAAGATCGCCCTCGGCACCGCCGTCACGCCGCCGGGCCCCCGCTATCACCCAGTTCTGATCGCGCAGGCTTGGGCGACCCTGGAGCGACTGTTCCCCGGTCGCCCGTTCCTCGGCATAGGTTCGGGCGAGTCACTGAATGAGTCGCCGCTCGCCGCGATCTGGCCGTCGGTGCCAGAGCAGGTCGAGCGGATGGAGGAGGGGCTGGAGATCATCAGCCGCCTTTTCGATGGAGAGCGCCTCTCCTACGACGGGCGCCACTTCGAAACCGACGAGGCGACTCTTCACACTCGCCCGAACCGCCGGCCCCCGATCTACGTCTCCGCCTTCGGGCCGAAGGCCGCCGGAGTCGCCGCCCGGTGGGGGGACGGGCTCTGGACCCTCGCCGACCCCGAGACCGCCCCGGACGTGATCGACGCCTACAGGAGCGCCTGCGAGGACGCCGGCAAGGAGCCCGGCGAGATCGTGGTGCAGGCCCAGTTCTCGTGGGCGGAGGACGACGACGCGGCCCTGGAGGGCGCGCGCGTCTGGAAGGGGGCCCAGC
Organism: Solirubrobacterales bacterium; assembly: GCA_035456265.1. Lineage (GTDB taxonomy): Bacteria > Actinomycetota > Thermoleophilia > Solirubrobacterales > 70-9 > DASUPK01. The sequence continues at coordinate 45,301 of DATIDP010000072.1, forward strand.
CGGAGGAGTTCTATACGGAGGACTGGCACGACCCGCGCAAGATGTACGAGGAGGGCGAGCGGCAGATCGACGACGACGATCTGAAGCAGGCGCTGATCATCTCCTCGGATCCCGAGGTCCACATCGAGCGGATCAGGGAGGCGGAACGGCTCGGCGCGACCACGATGGCGCTGATGAACTGCTCGGGTGCCGATCCTCACGGGGCCATCGAGGTCTACGGCGGCAAGGTCCTGTCGGCACTCGCCAAGGCGCCCGCTCGTTAGGGCAGCCCGCGGAGGCTCGCGGTAAGGTCCAGCCCGCCCGGCCTCACTCCGGGCGGAGAGGAGAGTGACTTGAAGCGAGCGCTGATCGCTGCGGCGTTGTGTCTTTTCCTCGTGCCGGCCGTCGCGGCGGCGAAGCAAACGCCCGCAAAGGACAAGTCGACGTACGGTCACGCCGGCCGTTTCATCACCGACCCTGACCGCCGCGTCCTCACCTTTCACGGCTTCAATCTGGTCGCCAAGCTGCCCTCTCAGGGATACGCGCCGGACGCCACCGGGTTCGGCAAGGACGACGCTCAATTCATCAGGCGTAACGGCTTCAACGTGGTGCGGCTGGGCGTGATCTGGAAGGCCCTCGAGCCGCAACCCGGCGTCTACGACGACGCCTATCTCGGCCGAATCATGCGCACGTACCGACTGCTCCACAGGTACGGGATCGCCGTCCTCCTCGACTTCCACCAGGACATGTACAACGAGCGCTTCCAGGGCGAGGGAGCGCCGGACTGGGCGGTCGTCGGCCAGGCCGCGACCGAGCCCGCCGTGCCCCAGACGGGCTTCCCGGCGAACTACGCCACGCAGAACGCCGTGAACCACGCCTACGACGCCTTCTGGGCCAACGCCGCGGTCCCCGGCACCGGCCGCGGGGTCCAGGACCTCTACGCCGCGGCCTGGGCCCACGTGGCCAAGCGGTTCCGCGGCAAGCCCGGCATCGTCGGCTACAACCTCTTCAACGAGCCCTGGATGGGGACGCCGCTCCAGCAGTGCGCCCTCAGCGGCGGCGGCACCTCGCCCGACGCCTGTGGCGTCTCGCAGTTCGAGGGGACGACCCTGACGGACTTCCACCGGCGCGTGACACGTGCGATTCGCAGGGTCGACAAGCGGACCATGGTCTTCCCGGCGCCCATCCTCACCTTCGACTTCGGCGGTGTTACGGGAGTCGGCAGGGTCAGCAAGCGGGCGGGCTTCGCCTTCAACGCCTACTGCGGGCAGGCCGATCCGCTGATCGGCCTCCTGATCCCATATCTGGTGGGCAGGCCCTGCAGCTTCTCGGCGAATCTCTCCTTCACCCACGCGCTCGACGAGAGCCGCCGCACCGGCGATGCGCTCTTCATGACCGAGTTCGGCGCCACCGACGAGCTCGCGAACTTCCTGGACTACCTGAACGGCGCCAACGCGCTCAGCATCAGCTGGACCTACTGGGCCTATTGCGGCTGTGGCGATCCGACCGGATCGATACCTCCCGAGCTCGAGGGCCTGGTGCTCGACCCGGCGCTGCCCCCGACCGGATCGAACGTCAAGGCCTCGAAGCTGCTGGCGCTGGCGCAGCCCTACGCCGCGCTCACCTCGGGCACGCCGCGGAAGTCGTCATACGACACGGCCACGCGCAGCTTCAGCTACGTCTACCGGACGAAGCCCGCGGGCAAGGGGAAGAGATTCGGTTCGGGGTCGCCGACGACCCTGGAGATACCGGCCATCCAGTACCCGGGCGGCTATCGGGTCCGGGTCAGCGGTGCAAGAGTCCTCTCCCGTCCTCGCGCCCGCGTTCTGCGGCTGGCGCAGTGCGGCCACGCGAAGACGGTGAGGGTCTCGGTGGCTCCGGGCAAGACCCGGGCGGCCGCCCGGAAGTGCGGCTAGGGCAGCAGCTCGTTCGTCAGCACGTCGCTGGGGGCGGCGGCGCTCGAGATCAGGTCGTGGTCCGCCATCCACTGGGCGTAGGCGCGCCAGGCCGCCGGGTCCAGATAGCCGTACGGCCTGCCCTGGGGAGGGGCGAGCAAGGGAAGGGTGGCACCGATCTCGGCGCGCGTCTGCATCGGGTCGAGGCCCATGCCGGCCGAGAGCACCGCGCTGGCCGCCTCCTGCGGATGAGCCCTGGCGTAGTCGGTGCCCCGGCCCAGCGCTTCGATGAAGGCGCGAATCGCCTCCGGATGCTCCTCGACAGTCGACCTGCGGGCGACGAGCACGAGCTCGTCGTAGGTCGGGACGCCGAGCTGGTCGACCGGAACGATCCGCGGATCCAGGCCCCGTTGCTGGAGATCGACTCCCTCGATGTTGCGAAAGCCGCCGAGGATCGCGTCGACGCGGCCTCCGATCAGGGCCGGCAGCAGGTTGAGGCCCACGTTCACCTCCTCGGTCGAGGACGCGGAGAGGCCGCCGGTCTGGAGGATCGTCTCGAGGTAGTCGCTCTGATACGGGATGCCCGCCGTGCCGACGGTCTTGCCGCTCAGGTCGGCGGCCGATGTGATCCCGCTTCGCGGCAGCGAGATCAGCGAGGTGAGGGGTGAGTCGACCACCGCGCCCACCGCCTCCACGTCGAGGCCCCTGTCGGCCGCGAGCATGACCTCGGGCTCATAGGAGATCGCCAGGTCGGCCCGGCCGGCGGCGACCTCCTTGATGGGGGCCGAAGGATCCGAGGGGACCTGTGGCTTGACGTCGAGCCCGACCTGTCTGAAGAACCCCTTGTCGATGGCGGTGAAGATCCCGGCGTGGTCCGGGTTCACGTACCAGTCGAGATCAAGGGTGAACGGCTGTGGGTTGTCCGGCGAACCGGGAGAGGCGTCTTCGCCTCCGCCGCAGGCGCCTACCCCACCCGCCAGCGAGACCGTGGCGGCGACGACCGCCATCAGGAGCGCGAGCGGCGACGCTCTCACGCGCGCGTCACCCCGCGGCTGTCCCAGCTGACGACCCTGCGCTCGATCAGCGATACCACGGCGAAGAGAAGGATCGCCATCACCGACAGCAGCGTGATGGCGGCGAACATTCGCGCGGTCAGGAGGTTGCTCGAGGCGATCAGGATCTGATGGCCGAGGCCCGAGCTGGCGCCCGCCCACTCGGCGAAGACGGCGCCGATCACTGCCACGGCGATCGCGATCTTCGTGCCGCTGAAGAAGAACGGCAGGGCGGAGGGCAGCTCGACCCGCCCCAGGATCTGCCGACGGCCCGCGCCGAGCGTTCGCATCATCGTGATCAGCTGGGGATCGACGGAGCGCAGGCCGTCGAGCGTGTTGACCGTGACGGGGAAGAAGCAGACGAGGGCGATCAGGAGGACCTTGGGGCCGAGCCCGAAGCCGAACCAGACGACCAGGATGGGCGCGATTGCGACCGGGGGGATCGTCTGCGACGCGACCAGCAGTGGGTAGAACGCGCGCCGCAGGGTGTCGGAGAGGTGCAGCACGATTGCAAACCCGAGCCCGGCGGCGAGCGCACATAGGAAGCCGAGCAGGACCTCACGAAGGGTCACCCAGGTGTCGTCCAGGAGCAGGGAGCGGTCGTCCCAGAGTGAGGTCGCGATATCGCTCGGGGCGGGGACGAGGAAGTCCTGGATGTTGAGCGCGTTCGCGATCCAGTCCCACTGCGCGGCGATCTCCCAGAGGCCCAGGAGCACCACGATCACGGCGACCGGTGCTCCGAACCTGCGGGCCGCGCTCATCGAGCCCCCTCCGCCAGACTGCGGAGCGCGCGCTCCTTCAGCTCGGCGAACTCCGGCGAGGTCACCGCGGCGGCCCGGTCGGCCGCGCGCGGGGCGGGGATCTCGATCCGGTCGGCGACGCCGGCCGGACGCGAGCTCAACACGATCACGCGGTCCGACAGGTAGAGAGCCTCCTCGACGTCGTGGGTGACCAGCAGGACCGTGTGCCGGTCGGGACCCAGCACCCCTGCCAGCCACGACTGCATCTCGGCGCGCGTGATCGCGTCGAGCGAGGCGAAGGGCTCGTCGAGCAGCAGAACCGGGCGGCCGGCCATCAACGTGCGCAGGAACGCGACCCGCTGGCGCATGCCGCCGGAGAGCTCGCCGGGCCGCACCCCCTCGAAGCCGGCGAGCCCGAGGCGGTCGAAGTGCTCGCCCGCACGTTTCCGCGCCTCCCGGCGCGGGACGCCGGCGATCCGAACCGCCAGCGCCGCGTTGTCGAGGGCTGAGAGCCACGGCAGCAGCAGGTCGCGCTGCGGCATGTACGCGCAGCTCCGCAGGCGAGCGGCGCCGCCCTGCCCGTTCACCGCGATCCGGCCGCGCGTCGGCTCGCGCAGGCCGCTGACGAGCTCCAGGAGGGTGGATTTCCCGCACCCGGACGGCCCGACGATGCTCAGCACCTCGCCCGGCCGGACGAATAGGTCCAGCCGCCGGATCACGTCCAGCTCACCGAATGAATGCTCGACACCCTCGAGCTCGACAGCGGCACGTCCACCTTGGCCGCCACCGGCCGTGCCGCCCTGCGCCGCCGCCTCGGCGGCCCGCGTAACCGATTGAGGCTCCGCTATGGGAGCCTCGGAAGTCGTTCGCATGCTCCCTCCGCGCGCATTACCGCACAGGTTCTAAGGGTCAGCGCCAGGTGGTCTCTTGAGGCGCTATCTCAGCCCGCTAGCCCGCGAGCACCCCTGTCGTTCAACTACCAGGAGTCTACCCGCCGGCGGCCGCCGCGTCCGCATTCGCACGTCCGATCACGGGCAGCCCGTCGAGGCCCTCCCGGAGCTCCTCGATCCCGATGAACACGTCGACCGCACCCGCCTCGCGCAGCTCGGCCTCGCCG